>NZ_CP029343.1:4306586-4614199 GCF_003143515.1 Massilia oculi
TTCCTTTCAGGTGGCGAGGGCGCACTGTGCGGCCTTCTTGCCGATAAGACGAGCCAGCATGCGCGGCTGTGACATGGAACGCGCTTTTTTTTCGAGGCTCTCCCATCCGGAAGAGACGCCCTTCAGGCCCTGCCGATGTCGCATGCCGGGCTCCCTCCGATTAAAGAGGCATCGTTATTGCATCTTTAAATGCGGCTGGCTAGACTTGTTTCGGTCGATAACTGAAAGGGACATCCATGACGCAAGCAAACAAGGGAACCGCCGTCATTACCGGCGCATCGACGGGCATGGGCGCGGTGTATGCCGACCGCCTGGCGCGCCAGGGCTACGACCTGGTGCTGATCGCGCGCGACGAAGAGCGCCTGGGACGCGTGGCGAGCCTGGTGCGCGCCGCCACCGAACGCAAGGTCGAAGTGCTGGCCGCCGACCTGGTCGATCCGCAGGCGCTGCGCCGCGTCGAAGCGCTGCTGCGCGTGCGCGCCGACGTCACGCTGATGGTGAACAACGCCGGCATCGGTTCGGTCGCGCCGCTGCACGGCGACGACGTCGATGCGATGGAGCGGATGATCGCGCTGAACGTCACCGCGCCGACCCGCCTGACCTACGCGGTGGCGCCGGGCATGGCGGCGCGCGGCGCAGGCGCCATCGTCAACGTGTCGTCGATCGTCGCGATCGCGACCGAGATGATGAATGGGGTGTACGGCGCCAGCAAATCCTATGTGCTGGCGTTTACCCAGGCGCTGCAGCACGAGTTCGGCGCCAAGGGCCTGCGCATCCAGGCGGTGCTGCCAGGCGTGACCGCCACCGGTTTCTGGGACACGCTGGGCCATCCCCTGGAGCGCCTGCCGGCCGGGGTCATCATGAGCGTGGACGACCTGGTCGACGCCGCGCTGGCGGGCCTGGCGCAGGGCGAGCGGGTCACCATCCCGGGCCTGCATGATGGAGAAAAATGGACTGCCCACGATGCGGCGCGGCGCGAGCTGGCAGGGCTGTTCGGCAATGCCGCGCCGGCGCCACGCTACGCCGTGCCGGCGCGGCAGGCCGCCTGAAGGTTCAGGCCAAGCCCGCCAGCTTCGCGTTGCGCTCGCGTTCGAGCTTGGTGATGTAGCGCTGCACCGCGGCCAGGCCGCCGCGCGAGATGTCGACGAACTGGCAGCCCAGGCGGCGGCTGGTCTTGTGGTTCAGGAGGGTGAGGTCGAGCGAGTTGCGGATTTCGAGCGAGGTCGCGATCGGACCGATCTCGGGCAGCTCGATGCGGCAACCCTCGATCACGCGGCCGATGCTGGCGCCCAGCTGCAGCTTGTTGTCGAGCAGGGCGATGCCGCCGACGCTGATGTCGTGCAGCGGGAACACGCCCATGCCGCCGCCGGCGTCGATCGGCACCGGGATCAGCGCGCGCACGGGATTGCTCACCGGCGTCGGCATGCGGTAGTACTCGCGCCGCTGCAGGCGGATCAGGGTGGGCGGGATGTCGGCGCGCAGCGCAGGCTCGCCGCGCCAGGTGGTGGGGCCCAGGCCGTCGGCGCCGAACAGGATGCGGATCTTGTCGAGCGAAGTTTCGCACTTGACGCGGCCGGCGGCCACGATGCGCTCGTTCTGGGCGCGGTCGACCGAGCGGTCGAGCACCACGGTGCCGCTGTCCTCGTCGACCGCCAGGATCGAGGTCACGCAGACATCGGCCTCGCCCTTGATCAGCATGCGAATCAGCTGGTTCTTTTCTCCGATCTGGCGCAGCAGCGCCACGATCTCGCGGCGCGATCCGACTTCGTAGTCGTGCCAGTCTTCCAGTTCTGCTTCAATCATCGCTTGCATCTGTCCTTGCCGCTAATTCCGTTGGGAGGTGGGGCGTCGGATCGGGCGCGGGAGGCAACAGCCCACCATGTTGTCGAGCCGACTCTATATGATATAGCCATGCCAACAGTTCCGCAATTGCCCGATACAGGGCCGGCGGAATCTCGCGGTCGAGATCGACCTGCATCAGCAGCGACACCAGCTCCTTCGATTCGTGCACGAATACCCCGGCGTCCTGGGCGCGCCGGATGATCTGTTCGGCCACCATGCCGGACCCCTTGGCCACCACGGTCGGGGCGCGCTCGCCGGCGCCATAGGCCAGCGCCACGGCGTTCTGGCGCCGCTTGTCGGCCGGATCAGTCATCGCCCGCGTCCTTCGAATCCGGCTTGCCGGCACGCGCGCGCGCATCGAAGCCGGCCAGCGGCGTGCCCACCGCGTCGAGCGCCCCGGCCAGTTGCGGCATGTGTTCGCGCAGCAGGCCGGCGGTGGCGTCGTCGGCCGCCGCGAACTGCACCTGCAGGGCGCCGTTCACCATGCGCAGCTGCGCCTCGAGTTCGCCCAGCTGGGCAAAGCGCAGGCGCAGGCGCGAGTGCCAGATCGCCTGTTCTCCCTCGCCATCCTTGCCGCCATGGGCCTCGCGCTGCACGTCCCATTCCATCGGCTGGCCCGGCCACAGCTGGCCTTTCCAGGCCAGGTGCGATTGTTCCTGGGCCGCCAGCTGCATACTGATGAACTGGGCGGTGGCGGGATCCTGCGGATTGGGGCGCACGCCGCCCTGCGCGGCCTGCTGCTGCGGCTCACCGGCCAGTTCGGACAGCGGCAGGGCGCCGCGCGCCCATTCCGCCACGTGCGATTCGTAGAACAGGCCGCTCTTGCCGAAGGCCTGCTGCAGGCCGGCGGCAAGCAGAGCCGGATCGGCCCCGGGACCGCCCACCAGCGGCGCGCGGCCGACGATGGCGGACAGCTGGCTGTCGGCCTTCTGGGCCGCGGCCAGTACGCCGGCCAGGGCCTGGGCGGTGGGACTGAGGGTGGTGTTCTTCGCTTCGGTGCCGCCGGCGAAGACTTGCGCACCGAGCGCGGCGCTTGAGGCGAGCAGGGCGCCGGCGCGGCCGACGGCGGCGCCTTCGCGGTACGACAGCGGCGCATGGGCGCCATCGGCATCGTCCTGCGGCGCGGGGCCGGCTTCGGCGAAGGCCGTCGTCGTTTGCGAACCGACCTGGAAGGTGGGACGAGGATGCAGGCCCACCAGGGTCATCGGCACGTCGGCGCCGACCTGGGCGCCGGGCGGCAGCTGCATGCGGGCCTGGGTGTCGGCGAACCGGACGACGAAAGTGCCGTCGGTCAGGCGGGCCTGGATGGCGCCGTGGATGGCCTTGCCCAGCAAGGGCGCCATCTCGCGCGCAAAGGCTTGCTGGCGCGGATCGGCGGCCTGCTCGGCCGGCCGCGCCGGAGTGACGGGCGCGACGCTGCCGACGAGTTCACGCGGCAGCATCGCTCCCTCCCATCACGATCAGACGCCGTAGGCGCGCACGACGCGGCGTTCGGTCGAGGTGCTCTTCATCAGCGACGACAGGTGCGCCATCCATGGCGTGGTGAGGTCGCGGATCTGGCGGTCGAAGTCGAGCATGCGGCGGATCGCGTCGACCTTGCGCAGGCGTTCCTGGCCACCCAGCGGCGCGCCGCCTTCATTCGCCTTCAGGCGATTCGCATGGCGCGCGCATTCCTGCTCCAGCTCGGCCAGGCGGTCCCACTCGTTGGCGCTGGCCGCATCCAGCATGCGCTCGGTGATGCCGACCATGGTTTCGTAGGTGGTCACGACTTCCTTTCCGCTCATCGTCATTGTCGTCATCTTCCTCAAACGCTCATCAGGGTGGGGGCTTTCTGGATCGCCGGCGGCATCGGCTCGGGCGCTTCCTGCTGCTCGCCGATCTGGACCCAGGCGCCGCGCAGGTCGGCCATCAGGCCGTGGACTTCCTCGACGATCGCCGCGTCGTTCTTGATGTTCGCTTCCAGCAGGCGGCGGCTCATGTAGTCGTACAGCGCGTCCAGGTTCTGGGCGATCTCGCCGCCGGCCTTCTTGTCGAGCGAAGCGCGCAGGCCGTTGTCGATGATCGTGATCGCCTTCGAGATCGAGGCGCCCTTGATGGCGATGTTCGACGACCTGATGCCGTTGATGGCGCTGAGCAGGGCGACGATCACGCCGTCGTACAGCATCACCACCAGCTTGTGCGGCGACGCGGCGGCGACGCCGGTTTCCAGGCCAACCGTGGCATAGGCGCCCACACCGCGTTTAGGGGTTCCAAACATGTGATTCTCCAGTAATGCTTAATTAACCGTAGTTGGTCGACAGGGCGGCCAGCTGCTGGGTGAGATAGTTAGAAGTCGATTGCATCGAGGACAGCATGGCGTCGAGCGCGACGAACTGTGCGCGGTAGCGTTTTTCCATGCTTTCCAGGCGCACCTCGAAGCGTGCACGCTGCGCGGCGACCGACTTGATCGAGGCGTCCAGGCCGTCGGTCTTGCTCTTGAGCAGACTGTCCTTGCCGATGAAGCCGGCCGCCAGGTTGGTCAGCTGGTAGGCGAAGCCTTGCGAGAAGGTGACCGTGCCGCGATCGCCGACCAGGCCGCCGGTGATCGACACCTGGATGCCTTCGGCCGCCGAGCCGGCGGCCGCGGTCAGCGACTGGCCGTTGCCGGTGGCGGCCACGCCGCCGATGGTGCCTTCGACGTCGGTGCCCTTGGTCGGCGTGGCGCCGCCGAAGATGCTGTCGACCGAGCTGCCGCTGACGCCGGCGATCGAGATGTTCGACACCTCGCCATACTTGCTCGACGACAGCGTCAGCTTGCCGTCCTCGCCAATCTCGGACTCGACCGTGTCGCCGGCGCCGGCGAAGGTGGAGTTGCCGTTGATCGCCGAGCGGATCAGCGCCGCCAGGTCGTCGTTGCTGTAGGTGCCGGCCTGGAGCTTGATCTCCTGCGTCTTGCTTTCGGTGACCGGATCGGTCTGGTTCAGCGTCACGCGCCAGACGGTATTCGGGGCGATCGTGGTCGAGCCGCTGAGCGCCGCGCTGCTGACCAGGTTGCCCCGGGTGGCCAGGCTGGTGATGTTGATTGCATATGTACCCGCTTTCGTGGCGGAGCTCGACTGGTCGAATTTGATCAGATTGTCTGTGGTCGAGCCCATCGCGGCGAACAGGCCTCCAAAGTCGGTCGCGTTTTCGCTGATCGCCTTGTTGAGTTTGGTCGAATCGACTTTCAGTGTGCCGTCCTGCTGGAAACCAATGCCGATCTGGCTCAACGAGTTCAGCTTGCCGCCTGTGCCTTCCATGACAGCGCTGATCTGACGGCGAAGCTGGCTTTGAATCGAGCGCACACTGGCGTCACCCTGCAGGATGGCTCCCTTGCCGGTCTCGGTGTTGAACGAGGTGAGGCTGCCGATCGTCTTGTTGAGCTCGTTATAGGCCTTGACGAAGTCATTGACCGCGGTGCTGATTGCTGCCGTGTCCTTGGACACGGTGAGCGTCGCGCTGCCGATTGCGGTCACGTCCAGCGTCACGCCCTGGATCGCTTCCGAGACGCTCGTACTGTCGCTCTTGATCTCGATGCCGTTCATGTTCAGCTTGGTGCTCTGGGCGCCGGCCGTCTGCGTCATGCCCTGCACGCCGGCCGGATCGTAGCCGAGCATCGCGGCGATGGTCGGATCGCCGGGCGCGCCATCTTCGCCGCCGACGGTGATCTTCATCGTCGTCGCTTCGCCGGTCTTGTTGGAGGTCAGCACCAGGTGATAGGGCTTGCTGCTGCCGTCCGACACGATGGTGGCGGTCACGCCCATGTCCGCCTTGTTGATGGCGTCGCGAATGCCCTGCAGCGACTGGTCGCCGGCCCCAAGCGTGATGGTCTTGCTGTTGATGGCGCCGTTCAGCGAAAAGCCGGAATCCATATGGGTGCCGATGCTGCCGGCAGTGAAACCGGCGGCGGCCGGATTGGTTCCGCCGACCACGATCTGGTTGCCGTCGTTCGAGCGCAGCGTCACGCCGGCGGTCGCCGTGCTGGTCGAGCCGGTATTCGCGGCGGTGTCGGCGCGCCCGATGCCGCCGCGCACGGTGCCGGTGACGGTTTCGGTCACGTCGATGGTCGAACCGTCGGCGGCGCTGAACTGCAGCGTGCCGTCGGCGGCGCTGCCGGTGACGGTGATGTTGGCGGCGGCCAGCGCGTTGCGGGTGTTGGTGCTGGCCAGTGCGGTGTCGAGGGCAGCGCCCGTCAGCGGTGCGCTGCCCGGGGTCAGGTTGGCCAGCTGCACGCCGCCCACCGAAAGCGCATAGCTCGAGCCCGCATCGACGCCGACCTGGCCGAAATTCTCGAACAGGCCGGCGGCGGTGGTGGTGGCGCCAGCGGTGGCGACCACGCCGGTCTTGTCGGATTGCGCATTGATGGCCTCGGCCAGGGCGCGGGCGCTGCGCGTGGTCGGGCCGGTGCCGATGGAGATGCCGTTCAGGCTCAGCGAACCGTTGCCGATACCGCTGGATGCGGCGGCCAGGCCCAGCGAACTGCCAGTGGCGCCAAAGGTGCCGCCGGTGACGGTGCCGAACTGGAAGGTCAGGGTGGTCGGTGCGCCGGCGCCGATGGTCGACGAGGTGCTGGCGTAGCCGTTGGTCTTCAGGCTCTGGGCCTGCGCCAGCTGGGTCACGTTGATCTTGTACTTGCCCGGCGCAGCACCGCTGCCGGCAGTGCCGCTCAGTACATCCTTGTTGCTGGCGGAAGCGCTAAGACCCTGGAAGGTGGCAGGGGCATTCAACTTCGTCAGTGCGCTTTGAAAGGTGCCGACGGCAGCGCTGACTTGAGACAGCGCAACGCTACGTGCCTGGAAGGCGGCCGTCTTTTTATCATAGGCGGCAAGCGGCGCGGATTCAGCCTGCATCAATTGGCTGACGATGCTGTTGATGTCGAGTGAGGTTGAACTGACGGCCACTTGTTTCTCCCGTGAAAGCGATATCGTAAGTGATTATCGACAGAAACAAACGGGACTTAAGAGCGGTAAATGCGGCTTTATTCAGATTTTGCTGAACGGTATCTGGTCTTGCACGGTGTAGGCCGGTGAAAAAAGCGCCACATCCTCGCGGATGCGGCGCTTCGTGGCGGAGCTGGCTGATCAGGCGGTTTGCCGGATCAGCAATCCCTGCATCTTGTCGATGGCTTTCGCCATTTCCAAGGCTTCCTTGCTCGGCATCTGGCGCACCACTTCCCGTGTGTTCTGGTCGATGATCTTGACGACGACTTCCTTGCTGTCTTCGTCGATCTCGAATTCCAGGCTCTGGGCAGAGGGCGGCATCGCCTCGTTGAGCTTCTTGACTGCGGCCGACACTTCTTCCCGATCCGGTGTGGACTCCGGGACCGAGGCTGGCGTGTCCGGGATTGGCTGGCGGCCCGCGACCGCAGCTTGCCCGGTCACCGCAGCTGGACGTTCGTCCAGTTTCGGAGCGGGCGACGAACCAAGTGATTGGATCTGCATGTCGATTTCCCTAGTAAAAATTCCCCGGCTGAATTTCTTCAGCCGAGGAACCACTTACCTTGCGATGTTGTTACTACGCGTTAGCGATTAGCCACGCAGCAGCGACAGGACACCGTTCGGCAGCGAGTTGGCCTGGGCCAGCATCGAGGTACCGGCCTGCTGCAGGATCTGACCGCGGGTCATCTTGGCGGTTTCAGCAGCGAAGTCGGTGTCGACGATGCGGCTGCGCGATGCCGACAGGTTCTCGGTCGACGAACCCAGGTTCGAGATCGCCGATTCGAAACGCGACTGCAGTGCGCCGTATTCCGCGCGCTGGCCATTGACAGCCGCCAGGGCTGCATCGGCGGTCTTGATCGCTGCCTGGGCTCCTTCGAACGTACTGATGTCGAGATCTGCGACCGACTTCAGCTTCGACGAGCTGGTTTGTGCCATGCCACTACCGGAATCGACGGTCGAGAAGCTCTTTTCCGAGTCCATGGTGACCTTGCCCATCGCCGTCGCGCCTTCACCGGCACCTGCCGTCGAAGCGGTGGCGCCTGGTGCGCCGGCGTTCGTGTACGTGGCCAACGTGGCGGTCGCCGTAGCATCGGTCGAGACGTTCTTCACCTTGATGTCGTTGCCGTCGGCGTGGGTCAGCTTGATGCCGCCGTTTGCTGCATCGTAGGATGCAGTAACGCCGGTTTTGGCGGACTGTGCGTTGAAGGCGCTGATTGCACCCGCATGGCCGTTGGCATCGTCGGTGCCGATCGAGAACGAGATCTTGACTGCATCGGCGTTGTCCGATTTCAGTTCGAACGTGAACGATTTGCCAGCAACCGCGTCCAGGTTGGCTTCGGTCTTGGCCGAAGCGGTGACACCGGTATCGCCGCTCAGCTTGTTGATGTTGGCCGCCACGGCTTTCGCGGTGTCGTTCGCTTTGATGCCTACGTCTTTCGAGCCTTGCGGGCCGTTGATCGTGAGCGTGCCGGCAGCGACGCCGTTGCTTGCGCCGACAACAGCTGCTTTGGCAGCCACGTCGGTATTGTTGTTGCCGTAGGTCGTCGTCGTGAAGTTCGAGCCGTTCATCGAGATCAGCTGGCCTGCATTGGCACCGACCTGGAAGTTCGCAGTACCCATCGAGCCGTCCATCAGCTTCTGGCCGTTGAATTCGGTGGTGTTAGCGATACGGTTCAGTTCCGAGGTCAGCTGGGTGACCTCTTTTTGCAGGTGTTGACGGTCGCTGGCCGAGTTCGACGAGTTCGACGACTGGACTGCCAGTTCACGGACACGCTGCAGGATGTCGCCCGAGTTGGACAGGGCGCCTTCAGCGGTTTGTGCCATCGACACGCCATCGTTGGCGTTGCGGGTGGCTTGGGTCATGCCCTTGATTTGCGATTGCATGCGATCGGAAATCGCGAGACCGGCGGCGTCATCCTTGGCGCTGTTGATGCGCAGACCCGACGACAGGCGCTGGATCGAGGTGTTCAGCTGGGCTTGCGAGGTCGACAGGTTACGCTGCGAATTCAGGGATGGGACGTTGGTGTTGATTACGGATGCCATGGTGTCTACTCCAGAGACGTGGTCTTACGGGGTGCAGCGACCTTGCTGCTGTGTACTTTGGTCCGTCGCGCTATTCCGTGACGTTCAAACCGCTGTTGTTGCTGGTAACGGTGCCCTACGGAAAAAGTTTAGGACCCGTTTAAAAAAAAATCTGGGTTTTCGAGGCCCGCCGCAGGCCATGGCCTCTCTTGGCGGCAAATAAGAAAAGAACTTGAGGGCGAAAAAAATTTTAATTTGCGGGCATGTCCGACGCAGCAGGCCAGCGTATTGCGATACCGGTCGTTACGCTACGGTGGCTCAGGTCTTGAGCAGGGTGTATAACTTGCTCAGTTCAGCCCAGCCGCTCTCATGCAGGGAATCGTTGACACGCTTGGTATAGCTGGGCACATGCTGGAAACGCCTGCAATGCAGCTGCACCGTAGAAATCAAGGTATCGACTGGCGGCACATCCCCGTCGTTATTACACTGTACGGCGAGGACAAGGCGCAACAGGCCAAACCGCGCCATCAACTGCACATAGCTGTCATATGGCGTGCTGCCGTTGAACGGGATGATTTGGGAGAACACCTCATTCAACAAATAGTGCTCGAGAAGCCAGGGGGTCGACTCCAGCGCCGCCTCCATGCGCGCCAGGCCGCGCCGGTATGCGTTCACCAGTCCCTCGGCGCTGACCTGGCCATTCGCGTCCGCGCCAAACCTGGCGGCGATCTGATCCAGCAAAACTTGTTCACGGGGCGAATCGGCCTTGAAGCCCTTGGTCGCCCACAGGGTGGCAAAGACCATCGCCTGGGCGCCGTAGTCAGGTTGGATCATGTCAAGCGTGGTCGTCAGTTCGCCGCTCTCCACCAGGCGCATGAAGTCCTGGACCAGGACCGGGAGGTCGGTCTGTGCATTCCTGGCGCACAGTTCGCTCAAGGATTCGCAAAAGATTCCCAGTAGCGCCAGGCGCTGCCACAAGGCCAGTTCACGCGTTCGTAGCAGGTTCAGGCAGAAAAGGCGTGCCTCTGCCACCAGTGCAGGCGCCATCCCGAAGCGCGCACCGACTTCGCGTACGGCGGTCTTGCGCACCTGCACCGGTGCCTCGACGAACTCGAACGCATCCTCGGCCAGCAAGGCAAGTCGGGCGGCTTCAGGACAGGACAGCGTGATCGACTGCTCCGCCATGCCGTCCATGCTGAGGTTAGTGCGTGGATAGACGTGGCAGACATCGGACAGATATGATTCTCCGAGGTTGGCCTGGACCGAGCAAATACCATCCTGTAGTGCTGGACATTGCTGCAACTCGCCGACCGCCCTGATCTCGGCGTAGGCGCCATTCGCCGCGCCATCTTCCAGGCGCTTCATGTTCGCCATCATCCGGTCGAGTCCGGGACCGGCGTCCTTGCGATAGGCCTTGTAGGTCTTCTTGTCGACATGAACCGTCCATCCGGAGCAGCAGGTGTCTTCGCAGCTGGCCCCGATGCAGCGGAAGCGCTCCACGAAGCGCGGCATGAGGGCTGAGATGGATTGGGTGCGGTGCAGGATGGGCATGGATCAACGGCCTGGTCGAGGGTAACGTCACGCAGTGTACGCCATGCAACACTTCTCTCAATCCGCGATCACCACCCGATTCTTCCCGCTATTCTTGGCTTGGTACATCGCCTTGTCGGCGCGCGCCATGAGCGACGCCTGGTCTTCGTTGGGCACCCTGAGCGCCACCCCGCACGAGAACGTAATGAGCATCTTCTCGTTATCGTGCAAGAAGAAGTGCTTGGTCAGCTCGCGCTGCACCCGCACCATGGCCGCCGCCGCCGCCTCGACCGTGGTCTCCGGCAGCAGGATCAGGAACTCCTCGCCGCCGAAGCGGGCAATGACGTCCATCGAGCGCAGCGTCTCGCGCACCACCTTGACCAGGTGCTTGAGCGCGGCGTCGCCCGCCATATGCCCATAGGTGTCGTTCAGGCGCTTGAAATTGTCGAGGTCGAGCAGGGCCACGCACAGCGGCGTCTGTCTCCGGTCGGCGCGGGCGCTCTCGCGCTCGAACACGTCGTCCAGGCCGCGCCGGTTGAGGCTGCCGGTCAGCTGGTCCTCGCGCACCAGCTCGCTCATATGCTGCAGCTCGGCTTCCAGCTCGCGGATGCGCTGCTCGGCCTCCTGCACCTCTTTATGCGCGCCGACCATGCGGTCGCGCGAGGCCAGCGCCTCGTCCTGGGCGCTGCGCATCTCGCGCAGCACTTCGTCGAGCACGCCGTTGATCTCGTTCACGTCGGTGGCGCGACCGATGCGCTCCGAGAAGCCGCCCAGCCTGGCGTGATAATCGCTGGTCGAGGCCGCGGCCGAGCCAAGGCGGTCGATGAAGGTCATCATCATGTTCTTCATGGCCCCGCGCACGTCGTCGATGCCGTGCTTGAGGTGGCCCTGCTTGATGATCACGTCCTTCAGGCCACGGGTAACGTCTTCCAGCGCGCGCGTGTCGAGCGGGCCCTTGATCAGGTCCTGCACCACCAGCACCTGGCCGCGCATATAGTTGTCGTCGTCGAGCAGGCCTTCGATATTGTCGAGCAGCAGGCGGAACAGGCGCAGCAGCAGCTCCTGCTGTTCGGCGCCGTCGTCCTTGCGTAGCTCGATCTGGAAGCACAATTGCTTCAGGCGCGCCGCGATGTCCTGCAGTTCGGATTCGCCGACGGCGGTCTTGACCGTTGCGCCCAGCGCCTCGGCCTCGGCCGACAGTTCGGCGTCGCCGCTCAGCAGCGAGGCGCAGGCGAAGGACAGGGTGCGCGCCAGCATCTCGCGCAGCAGGACGGTATCGGGTTCCTCGTCGCCCAGGGCCATCACCGGGGTGTTGCGACGCAAATGACGGTCAAGCATCTGCCCCAGCGCCTGGGTATAGCCGGTCCAGTCCTCGAGCTTGACCGCGCGCGCCATGCGCCGGCCATACTCGGACAGCTCGCCCGGGGTTTCGGCCATGCGGCGCGCGAAGCCGGCCAGGACCTCGGTCGCGCCGGTGTCTGGAGCCGATGCGAGCGCTGCTGCGGGCGGCGCCGGCGGGATGCCGGCGATCTCGTCATAGATGGCGCGGTAATTGTCCGGCGTTGGCGCGAGGCGGCGCGCGGCGAGGCGGCGGAAGGCCTCGCGTGCAATCTCAGCGGGGTTGGCTGGCGGGTTCACGGCGGGCGCGGCTGGACTTGAGGTGGACATGGATGACTGCGCAGTGACGAATTCGCGGGATTGGCGACATGATAATCAGCTTTTTTGCCGTGTATCAATTAAAAAACGGTAACACAGCCCTGGAACGCACCGGTTGCCGCCGCGGCGCAACGGAATGTCACATTCAGTCCACCAAACCGTTACGGATGGCGTAGGTCGTCAGCTCGGCGCTGGTCTTGAGTTTCATTTTGACCAACAAGCGGGTGCGGTATTCGCTGATGGTCTTGACCGACAGCGACAGCTCGCGCGCGATCTCGCTGACCGTCATGCCGGAGGCGATCATGGTCAGGGTCTGGTATTCGCGGTCGGACAGCCCTTCGTGCACCGCCGCCTCGTGGTCCGCGCCGATCGAGCTGGCCAGGGTCTGGGCCAGCGCCGCGCTCACGTATTTCTGGCCGCCCGCCACCTGGCGGATCGCCGTCACCAGTTCGCGCGGCGCGCTCTGCTTGGTGAGATAACCGGACGCGCCGGCCTTCAGCGCGCGGATCGCGTACTGGTCTTCGCGGTGCATCGACAGCATCAGCACCGCCAGTTCGGGTCTGTCCTTCTTTATCTGTTTCAACACGTCGATGCCGTTGCGGTCGGGCAGCGAGATATCGAGCAGCATCACATTGGCCTTGGACTTGCCCACCAGCCGGGCGGCGTCGACGCCGTTCTCGGCCTCGCCGGCGACGTTGATGTCGCGCTGCTCGGCCAGGATCTGCTTGAGCCCCTCGCGCACGATGGCATGGTCGTCGGCGATGAAAACGCGGATGGTTATTTTCTCGGTCATTCTTCTTGTGCTGTCTTGTGGCGCGCCGCCTGCTGCGCGGAGGTCCTGGGCGCCAGCCTGGTCCTGATGGTCACCATCGTGCCACCTCCGGGCGCGGACGACAAGGCCAGCGTGCCGCCCAGGGCGCTGGCGCGCTCGCTCATGCCGCGCAGGCCGAACGATTGCGGCTTGAGGCGGTCGGCGGGCTGGAGGCCGCGGCCGTTATCGCAGATCGACAGGGTGAGCAGCTTGCGCTGGCGCCGCAGCGACACCGTGACGCGGGTTGCATCGGCATGCTTGGCGATGTTCGTGAGCGCTTCCTGGAAGATGCGGAACAGCGCGCTCGCATGGTCGGGCTCGAGCTCGAGGTCCCCATCGTCCCGATGCGGACAGCGCATGATGACGGCGATCCCCATCTGCTTCTCGAACTCGCGCGCCTGCCATTCGAGTGCGGCGACGATGCCGAGGTCGAGCGTGCTTGGGCGCAGGTCGAGCGAGATGCGGTGCACCGCCTCGATGGTGCGGTCGACCAGGTCGTCGACGTAGTTGGCCTTGTCGACCAGGTCCGGCTGGTCTTGCGGCAGACGCGCCGACAGCATGGCCAGCGCCATCTTGATCGCGGTGAGGTTGCCGCCCAGGTCGTCGTGGATCTCGCGCGCGATGCGGGTGCGCTCGTCTTCCTTGGCCTGCTCGATATGCGCGGTCAGCTCGGCCAGGCGCTCGCGCGAACGGTGCGATTCTTCCTGCTCCTGCTTGCTTGCCGTGATATTGGTCATGATGCCATCCCACTGAACTGCGCCGTCCTCGCGGGTGTGCGGGGTGGCGCGCAGGTTGATCCACTTGACATCGTTCCAGGCCGGAATGCGGATGCGTCCTTCCCAGTTCCAGGCCGCCAGGGCGGCGGCCGACATCTGCATCGCCTCGTGATAGGCGCGGCGGTCTTCCGGCAGGATCAGGCCCTCGAACAGGGACGGATCGTCCTGCAGCTCGCCGGGCGCCAGGCCGAGCAGCGCGCTGCAGCCTTCGTTCAGGCAGGGGAAGCTGGTGCTGCCGTTGGGGTGCAGGACGAACTGGTAAACCAGGCCGGAGGTGGGAGGATGTTCGGTGTTGAAAGAGGAGGGCAGACTCATTTTTGTCTCTTCACTTCTTTTTTTGTGTGCACTGCTTTGGGTTGTCTGCATGATACGTGAATCCCAGCGCAGGAGACGCCAAGTCTCGTTACAATGAGGCCATGAACAAGGCATTTGTGAAAGAGTCCGACAACGACGATGACGAAGAGGCGTTGGCCCTGGCGCAGGCGATTCCCGCCGGCGCCAAGAACTACATCACCCCGGCCGGCTACCAGCGCATCAAGGACGAGCTGCTGCAGCTGATCGACGTCGATCGTCCCGAGGTGGTGCGCATCGTGCACTGGGCCGCGTCGAACGGCGACCGCTCCGAGAACGGCGACTACATCTACGGCAAGCGCCGCCTGCGCGAGATCGACCGCCGCATCCGCTTTCTCACCAAGCGCATGGACTCGGCCTTCGTGGTCGACCCAACTGTTCACTACGGCAACGACCAGGTCTTTTTCGGGGCCACGGTGAGCTACATCAACAAGGCGGGTGAGGAGCACACCGTCACCATCGTCGGCGTGGATGAGCTCGATCCCCTGAAGGGCAAGATCAGCTGGGTGTCGCCGGTGGCGCGCGCACTGACCAAGTGTCGCGAGGGCGACGTGGTGCCGCTGCAGACGCCGCTCGGCATGGACGAACTGGAGATTATGTCGGTCGATTATCCTGAACCCATCGTCGACTGATTTTCTGGTTCGCTGCTAAGATGCGGTCATGAATCGACCTCACCAACCTGCGCCAGAGCTGGACGCCCTGGCCGCGCTGCGCGCCGCCACTTCCGAACGCCACGAGCGGCTCGACAGCGGCTTGCCGCTGTCCGGGCCCGCGCCCGACCTCAACGATTACGCTACCCACCTGACCATGGTGCGCGACTGGCTGGCGCCGCTGCAGGCCTGGCTGGATGGGTTCGCCGACGGTCCGCAACGCGTGCTGCCGGCGGTGGGGCGGCTGGCGCTGACCGACGCCGACCTGAACGAACCAGGCATGCCGCCAGTGCGCGTGCCTTCGACACCGCATGCCTGGCCGCAGGATGCCAGCGCCGCCTACCGCTGGGGCGTGGCGTACGTGATCGAAGGATCGCAGCTGGGCGGGAAGGTGTTGTACGGGAAGCTCGCGGAGCGGCTGGCGCCGCACCCGCTGCGCTACCTGCGCGGGGCCGACGAAGGCCCGGGGCCGCGCTGGCGCGCGTTCATGCTGGCGCTGAAAGAGAACGTGAAGTCGCCGGACGAAATCGGCGATGCGTGCGCGGGGGCGTGTGCGGCGTTTGACAGCATCCTGGAGCTGACGCCGCTGCGGTGATTACGACCGCTCCCGCTCCACCCGATTGACCCCCGCCACCCGGCGCAGATTGCGAATCAGCTGCGCCAGATGCACCCGGTCCTTGATCTGGATCGTGAAGCGCAATTGCGTCATGCTGTGCTCGTCATCCTCGTCCATGCCCACATAGGTGATGTTGGCGTCCGACTCGCCGATCTCGGCGGCCACGCGGGCGAGAATGCCTTTTTCGTTGTTGATCAACAGGCGGATGCGACAGTCGAAACGGCGGTTGAGTTCGTCGCCCCATTGCACCGCGATCCAGCGGTCGGGTTCCTTGGCGCGGATGCGCTTGGCCGGCAGGCAGTCGCAGGTGTGGACCACCAGCGCCTGGTCGCGCCGCAGCTGGCCGGTGATCTGGTCGCCCGGGATCGGCAGGCAGCATGGCGCCAGCTGCACCGCCACGCCTTCGCTGCCGTAGATCGTGACCGGCGCGATCTCGCTGCTGGGGATCGGTTTGCTCGACGGCAGCAGCTCGGGGTCGCCTTCCATCAGGCCGAAGATGTGGCGCGCCACCAGCGCCGGCATGCGCTTGCCGATGCCGATGTCGGCATACATTTCTTCCATCGACTTGGCCGAGGTCTCGGCCAGCAGGCGCTCGATGACGGCCTCCGACAGGTCTGGCTTGATATTGCGCACCGCGAGGGCCTGGGCCAGGAGTTCCTGGCCCAGCTCGACCGATTCGTTGACGTCGATCGCGCGCAGGTGGTGGCGAATCGCCGAGCGCGCCTTGCCGGTGCGCACAAACGTGAGCCAGGTCGGGCTCGGACGCGATTCAGGGTCGGTGATGATCTCGACGATGTCGCCGTTGTGCAGCTCGGTGCGCAGCGGCTGGTCTTCGTTGTTGATCTTGACGCCCACCGTATGGTCGCCGATGCCGGTGTGGATCGAGTAGGCGAAGTCCAGCGCCGTGGCGCCGCGCGGCAGGGCGATGATCTTCGACTTGGGTGTGAACACGTAGACCGAATCCGGGAACAGGTCGACTTTCACGTGCTCGAGGAACTCGGCCGAGTCGCCGGTCTGCTGCTGGATGTCGAGCAGCGACTGCAGCCAGGCATGGGTGCGGTGCTGCAGGTCGGTGATGTTGGAGTCGCCCGTCTTGTACAGCCAGTGCGCCGCCACGCCGCTTTCGGCGGTGCGGTGCATCTCCTGCGTGCGGATCTGGAATTCGACCGGGGTGCCGTAGGGGCCGATCAGGGTGGTGTGCAGCGACTGGTAGCCGTTGATCTTGCCGATCGCGATGTAGTCCTTGAACTTGCCGGGCATCGGCTTGTACAGGGCGTGCAGGGTGCCGAGCGCCACATAACAGTTGGGCACGCTGTCGACGACGACGCGGAAGCCGTACACGTCCAGCACCTGCGAGAACGACAGGTGCTTGTTGCGCATCTTCTTGTAGATGCCGTACAGCGTCTTTTCGCGGCCATCGACTTCGAACTGCAGTCCGCTCGAGGCCAGCTGGTTCTTGACCGCCTCGAGGATCTTCTTGACCACTTCGCGGCGGTTGCCGCGCGCGGCCTTGATCGCCTTCGACAGGGTCTGGTAGCGCAGCGGATACAGGTGCGAGAACGACAGGTCTTGCAGCTCGCGGTAGATATTGTTCAGGCCGAGGCGGTGGGCGATCGGCACATACACTTCCATCGTCTCGCCGGCGATGCGGCGTTTCTTGGCCGGCACCATGACGCCCAGGGTGCGCATATTGTGCAGGCGGTCGGCCAGCTTGATCAGGATCACGCGCACGTCGGAGGCCATCGCCAGCAGCATCTTGCGGAAGTTTTCCGCCTGCGCTTCGAGCTGGCTCTGGAACTCGATCTTTTCGAGCTTGGACAGGCCGTCGACGAGGTTGGCGACCTGGGCGCCGAAGCGCTCGATCAATTCGTCCTTCTTGACGTCCTGGTCTTCGATCACGTCGTGCAGCAGGGCGGCCATGATGGCTTGCGCATCGAGCTTCCACTCGGCGCAGATCTCGGCGACGGCGATCGGATGGGAGATATAGGGCTCGCCCGACTTGCGGACCTGGCCCAGGTGCATCTCGTCGGAGAAGCGGTAGGCTTCCTTGACCTTCTTGAGTTCGGCGGGCGTGAGGTATTCGGACAGCTTGCTGATCAGCTGCGTGACCGAGGCGACGCCGGGAGCGACCGTCTCGAGATAATCCGGGGGACGATTGTCGGCGCGCCGCTCGCGTGGAGCGGCAGGGTTGCGAGAATTGGTCGAATCTGGAGACAGGTTCATTACGTTAATCGTCAAGCCGTAGTGATCACAGAATAACAGAAGACGGGATAACGCTAATTCAGGCAACCCCGAAGGGAATTACATCGGCACTTTTTTCAGCATTTCCAGGCCAACCTTGCCGGCGGCGATCTCGCGCAGGGCGACCACGGTCGGCTTGTCCTTGGCTTCGACCTTCGGAGTGTGGCCTTGCAGGAGCTGACGAGCACGATAGGTAGCGGCCAGGGTCAGCTGGAAGCGGTTCGGGACGTTCTTGAGGCAGTCTTCAATGGTGATGCGGGCCATGGTGTGCTCCTAAATTTCAGTGAATACGGTAACAACGCGGACAACGACAACAGTGAAAGCGCGCCACAATGGCGCGCTGGTCAGGATTGAGGTTGATGCGCGTGGATTCCCAGCTGGGCAAACAGCGTAGCGTTGCGGGCAGCCTGTTGGGCGAATCGGCAACGTGTCGCTTTGACAATCGCCTGCAGTTCGGCCAGGGCGACGTTAAACTCTTCGTTGATGATAGCATATTCGAACTCCGGAGCGTGAGCGATCTCGCCGCCAGCCGCCAGCAGGCGGCGCGTGATGATGTGCGGCTCGTCGGTGCCACGCTTGTGCAGGCGTTCTTCCAGCGCCTCGATCGATGGCGGCAAGATGAAGATGCCGGCCGCGTCCGGGAACAGTTTCTTCACCTGGCGGGCGCCCTGCCAGTCGATCTCGAGCAGGATGTCGGTGCCGTTCTTCATTTGCTGTTCCACCAGCAGGCGGCTCGTCCCGTAGTAATTGCCGTGCACCTCGGCCCATTCCAGGAATTCGCCGCGTTCGGCGCGGGTGACGAAATCCTCGGCGGTGGTGAAATGATAATGCTCGCCATCCAGCTCGCCCGGACGCGGCTGGCGGGTTGTGGTCGAGATCGACAGCTTGATGCCGGGTTCCTGCGCCAGCAGTGCGTTGACCAGGCTCGACTTGCCGGCGCCGGACGGGGCGGCGACGATGAACAGGCTGCCGGAGAAAGCTTGTGGGAGCATGTTGGTTCCTTTGTTAATACGTTTTTTCGCGAGTTCGTATCGCGATACTGATGACAATCACGCTAGCATAAATACGTTATTTTTTGCACTGCAAAAAATAACTTCCCGCGAAGGCGGGAACCCAAGTTTCATGCGCTGACGCTACATATGACGTCAGTAGCTGCGCGAAGGACTTGGGTTCCCGCCTGCGCGGGAACGACGGTTTTGGGGCTGACCAAAAAATAAATCGACGGGCTGAACAACGTCAGCCGGATCACTCCAGATTCTGCACCTGTTCCAGCATCTGCTCGATGAGCAGCTTCAGTTCCATCGATGCATCCGCCAGCTCCTTGACCGAGGCCTTGGCGCCGAGCGTGTTCGCTTCGCGGTTCAGTTCCTGCATCATGAAGTCGAGGCGCTTGCCGACCTGGCCGCCTTTTTTCAGGATGTGGCGGGTTTCGTTCAGGTGGGCCGACAGGCGCGACAGCTCTTCGGAGACGTCGATGCGGATGCCGTACAGCGTCACTTCTTGCCTGATCCGCTCCAGCACTTCCTGGCGCGTGAGCGTGGACGGATTGCCGTGGCCGGCCAGGCCCAGTGCATCCTGCATGCGCTCGATGGCCTTGTGCTGGAATTGCGAAATGACTTGCGGGATCAGCGGCGTGATGCGCTTGACGATCGCTTCCATCGATTCGATCCGCGATTGCAGCATCGTTTCGAGCGCCGCGCCTTCGCGCTTGCGGCTGTCGACGAAAGCGGCGATGGTGGTGGCGGTGAGGGCGGCGACATCAAGCTGCAGCGACTCCTGGCCGATCGTCGATTCTTCGATGACGCCGGGCCAGCGCAGCAGTTCGGCCACCGTCATCGGGGATGCCTGGGCAAAGTGACGCGTCACCTCGCCTTGCAGGCGCGCGAGATCGGCCAGCAGTTCCTGGTTCAGCGCCGAGGAGCCGCCGCTGACCTTGCGGCCGAACGACAGGCGTACCTCGACCTTGCCGCGCGTGATCGCGGCCATGATCGCCGAACGCAGGTCGGGTTCCAGCGCGCGCAGTTCGTCATTGATGCGGAACTGCAGATCGAGGAAGCGCGAGTTGACGCTCTTGATTTCGATCGTGAGGGTTCCGGCAGCGCCTTCGCTGGTGGCGACCGCATAACCTGTCATGCTTGAAATGCTCAATGGGATCCCCGGTTTTTATTCTTTACAAAGCCGACATTTATCCACACAATCGCCCTGTTTAGCAAGGAAACCCACTTGGATGGCTGCACAGAATAACGCTCCCCTGCCCGATGGGCTGGACATTGCCGGATACCGCATTGTAAAGAAAATTGCGTCCGGTGGGTTCAGTATTGTTTACCTTGCCTATGACGGCGAAGGCAATGCGGTCGCCATCAAGGAGTATTTACCGAGCGCGCTCGCGCTGCGCCAGCCGGGCGAACTGGTGCCCGTCGTCGCCAAGCCGCACCTGGCCGTGTTCCGTATCGGCCTCAAGTGTTTCTTCGAGGAGGGCAGGGCGCTGGCGCGCATCGTGCACCCGAACGTGGTGCGCGTATTGAATTTTTTCCGCGCCCACGACACCGTGTACATGGTGATGGCCTACGAATCCGGCCACGCGCTGCAGGAGCACATCGCGCGCGCTGCGGCCAAGGGCAGCCGCCCCGGCGAACAGTTCGTGCGCCAGGTATTTACGGGCGTCTGCGCCGGCCTGCGCGAGGTGCACGCCAACAAGCTGCTGCACCTCGACCTCAAGCCGGCCAACATCTATCTGCGGTCCGACGGCTCTCCCTTGCTGCTCGACTTCGGCGCCGCGCGCCAGACCCTGCACAGCGATGCGCCGATGCTGGCGCCGATGTACACGCCGGGTTTCGCCGCGCCCGAGCTGTCCACGCGCGGCGCCAGCCTCGGGCCGTGGACCGATATCTACAGTCTCGGCGCCGCCATGCTGGCCTGCATGAGCTGCTCGACCCCGCAGTCGGTCGAGGCGCGCCGCGCCGGCGACAAGCTGCTCGAGCAGCTGGATTCACTGGTGGGCCGCTATTCGCCCGAGCTGATCGACCTCGTGCAGGCATGCCTGGCGCTCGATCCGCTCGCGCGTCCGCAGAGCGTGTTCGCGATCCAGAAAGCGCTGCAAGCCGCACCGGCGAAGCCGCTCGCGGCGGCGTCCGCATCGGGATCGATGAAGACATCGGCGCGGCAAGGCGAGGCGCGCGGCGGCTGGCGCGGACTCGTCGACCGTCTCGGCGCACTCGGGCGCGGCCAGGGATAACCATGCAATTTTCCGTCTACCAGCAAAGCCATATCGGCGGCCGCAAGGTCAACCAGGACCGCATGGGCTACTGCTTCACGCGCGATTCGCTCCTGCTCCTGCTGGCCGACGGCATGGGCGGGCACATGAACGGCGAGATCGCCGCGACCATCGCGCTGCAGACGGTGTCGATGATGTTCCGCACGCAGGCGCGTCCCTACGTAAAACGGCCCGAGCGCTTCCTGGAAGAAGCGCTGCTGCAGGCCCACCACGACATCCAGGCCTACGCCGCCACCCACGGCCTGCCCGAGATGCCGCGCACCACCGTCGTGGCCTGCCTGGTGCAGCACAACTGCGCCGTGTGGGCCCATGCCGGCGACTCGCGGCTGTACTGGGTGCGGCGCAACCAGGTGCTGGCGCGCACGCGCGACCATTCGCATTTCGAATACCTGGTCGACCGCGGCCGCGCCGATCCAAACGAGCGCGCGACCCACCCCGACCGCAACAAGCTGTATAACTGCCTGGGCGCTTCGAGCGCGCCGAAGATCGAGCTGTCGCACCAGGTCAGCCTACAGCCGGGCGACGTGCTGCTGCTGTGCTCCGACGGCCTGTGGTCGATGCTGCCCGAGGCCGAGATCGTGCACCGCCTGGCCACCGGCAGCGTGGTGCAGGCGGTGCCCGAGATGGTGCAGATGGCGGCCGCGGTCGGCGGCGCCCAGGCCGACAACACGACCGCGCTGGCCATCGCCTGGCAGGGCGCCGACACCGCGCATGCGGACCTGCCCAATGTCATCTCGACCCAGCTGCTGGGCGAGGACATGGTCAGGTCGACCATCGCCCGTGCCGATGCCGCTCCGGGCGACGCGGACGCCTTCGGCGACGACGATATCGAGAAAGCGATCGCCGAGATTCGTGCGGCGATCGAAAAGTCATCCCAAGTCATCAAATAAGAAAGCACTACCATGACATTTGAACAGCGCCCCAGCGGCCGCGCGGTCGATCAGCTGCGTCCGATTACCATCACGCGCAATTACACGCGTCACGCCGAAGGCTCGGTGCTGATCGGGTTCGGCGACACCAAGGTGATCTGCACCGCCAGCATCGAAGAGAAGGTGCCGGGCTTTTTGAAAGGGAAGGGCCAGGGCTGGCTGACCGCCGAATACGGGATGCTGCCGCGTTCGACCCACAGCCGCATGGACCGCGAAGCCGCGCGCGGCAAGCAGAGCGGCCGCACCCAGGAGATCCAGCGCCTGATCGGCCGCTCGCTGCGCGCCGCCTTCGACCTGGAAGCCTTCGGCGAGCGTACCCTGCACCTCGATTGCGACGTGATCCAGGCCGACGGCGGCACCCGCACCGCAGCCATCACGGGCGCCATGGTGGCGGCGCATGACGCCTTCGGCAAGCTGGTGGCGGCCGGCCTGATCCCGGCGATCCCGGTGCGCCATTTCGTGGCCGCCGTTTCGGTGGGCGTGTATCGCGGCATGCCGGTGCTCGACCTCGACTATCCGGAAGATTCGGATTGCGATACCGACATGAACGTGGTGATGACCGAGGCCGGCCACTTCATCGAAGTGCAGGGCACGGCCGAGGGCGCGGCCTTCGACCGCGCCGGCATGAACCGCCTGCTGGACCTGGCGCAGCAGGGCATCGCCGACCTGATCCAGCTGCAGAAGCAGGCCTTGCAGCTGCTGTAGCCTGCGTTGCGTAATCGAAGCCGGTAAAATAGCCGGCTCATTCAATCCAACCCGCATAACCATGACCCAACGCCTGATCCTCGCCTCCAACAATGCCGGCAAGCTGAAGGAGTTCGCCCAGCTGCTCGGCCCCATCGGTTTCGAGCTGCATCCGCAGGGCGAATTCGACGTGCCGGAGGCGGAAGAGCCGTTCGGCACCTTCGTCGAGAACGCGCTGGCCAAGGCGCGCCACGCGTCGCGCCTGACCGGCCTGCCGGCGCTGGCCGACGATTCGGGCGTGTGCGTGAATGCGCTCGGCGGCGCGCCCGGCGTGTATTCGGCGCGATTTGCCGGTGAACCCAAATCGGACGCCCGCAACAACCAGAAGCTCGTCGCCGACCTGGCGGGGCTCGCCGACAAATCGGCCTATTACTATTGCGTGCTGGTCTACGTGCGCCATCCGGACGATCCGCAGCCGGTGATCGCCGACGGCCTTTGGCCTGGCGAGATCATCGCCAGTCCGCGCGGCGAGAACGGCTTCGGCTACGATCCGCATTTCCTGATCCCGTCGCTCGGCAAGACCACCGCCGAGCTGGCGCCGGAGGAAAAGAACGCACTGTCCCACCGCGGCCAGGCGCTGCGCGCGCTGGTCGAGAAACTGAAGTCCGCCTGACATGATCCCGATTAAAGTCGCCGCCCCCGGGCCGAGCGAGCCGCGTTCGCCGGCCAGCGCCGCGCTGCAGTATCTGCAGCCGGGCGCGCTCAACCTCGCCGCCTTGCCGCCGCTGTCGCTATACGTGCACTGGCCCTGGTGCGTGCGCAAATGCCCGTACTGCGACTTCAATTCGCACGAGGCGAAGGGCGAGCTGCCCGAGCAGGCCTACCTGGACGCGCTGCGCCTCGACCTCGAACAGTCGCTGCCGCTGATCTGGGGCCGCAAGATCCACACCGTCTTCATCGGCGGCGGCACGCCGAGCCTGATGTCGGCCGCCGGCCTGGATCGCCTGATGTCCGACCTGCGCACCCTGCTGCCGCTGGAACTGGACGCCGAGATCACGATGGAAGCCAATCCCGGCACCTTCGAGGCCGGGCGCTTCAAGAGCTACCGCGCGAGCGGCATCAACCGGCTGTCGATCGGCATCCAGAGCTTCAACCCGGCGCATCTGAAGGCGCTGGGCCGCATCCATGATGGCATTGACGCGCTGCGCGCGGTCGAGATCGCGAAGAACACCTTCGAGAACTTCAACCTCGACCTGATGTATGCGCTGCCGTCGCAGACATTGGAAGAGGCACGCCGCGACCTGGAGACGGCGCTGTCGTTCGCGCCGCCGCACCTGTCGCTGTACCACCTGACGATGGAACCGAACACGGTATTCGCCAAGTATCCGCCGGCGCTGCCGGACGACGACCTCTCCGCCGACATGCAGGACATGATCGCCGAGGTGACGGGAGCAAAGGGCTACGAGCACTACGAGGTGTCGGCCTATGCCCAGCCGGGGCGGCGCGCGCGCCACAACCTGAACTACTGGAAGTTCGGCGACTACCTCGGCATCGGCGCCGGCGCCCACTCGAAGCTCTCGTTCCCGCACCGCGTGCTGCGCCAGGCGCGCTTCAAGCAGCCGGCGTCCTTCATCGAGGCCGCCAGGCGCGGCAACCCGGTGCAGGAAGAACACGAGATCGGCCGCGCCGACATGGGCTTCGAATTCATGCTCAACGCGCTGCGCCTGACCGGCGGCTTCGACCCGAACCTGTTCGGCGAGCGCACCGGCATGAACATCAGCGCGATCACCAAGGCGCTGAACGACGCTGAAGCGAAAGGGCTGATCTACCGCGACCACCAGCTGATCAAGCCGACCGAACTGGGGCAGCGCTTCCTGAACGACCTGCAGGAGATGTTCCTGGCAGGCTGAAGCCTACGCTTCGACCACGCCGGCCAGCGCAGCCAGGGTGCGGGACAATCCGCCGACGATGCGCGCCATGCCGTTGTAGTCGTTGCGGTCCTGCGCCTGGCCGGGTGGCGTTTCGGCGTGGAAGTAGGGAAAGCGCAGGAAGCCGGCGTCGGTGATCACCAGCGCAGGCCCGTCTCGCGGCCCGCTCCCGTGTCCCGACAGGGTAAGCCCCATCACATGGGCCGGCGCCGCCAACCCGCCGCGGGCCAGCATCGGATCGCTGCGCAGGGCGGCCAGCGCCTGGCGCACCTGCGCCGACGATTCACGCGTTCCAATGAAAGCCATGAAGTTGCCGCCATCGCGGCGGCCGGCGATTGCGCGCCGCTCCGCGCTTGCGGAGGGTTCATCGTTCACGAAAAAGACGAAGCGGATCTCGGTGCCGTAGGCGGGACGCAGCGCTTTGGCCGCGCGCGCCAGTTCGAGCACGGCGGCGGCGCCCGCGCTGCCCGCAGCGGCGTCGCGGCCGAGGTGGGCCCCGACGATGAAAGTGCGGCTGGGGCGCTCGCCGGGCGCCAGCCTTGACACCGTCACCTCGATGCTGCGGCCTGGATGCGCCGTGTCGCCACCTTGCCGGACACGAGGGGAATAGCCATAACGTCGCAGGGAGGTTTCCACATGGCGCAGCGCGCCATGTCGTGTGTCATTCGAGGCGCCCGGTGAAGCCGAGGCCAGCGCCTGCGTGTGCGCGTGCAGGCGCGCCGCCAGCGGCGGCACGCTCGAACTCGTGTCCATGGTGAACATCGCCAGCACGATGGCCAGCAGGATCGCGAGGATGACTTTCCAGTGTGAGTTGAAAAAATTGCGCATGGCGTCACACTGCGCCGCGGGGCGCATTGGCAGCAGTCGGTGAACCCAGTGTATCCAAATCGCCGGCCGTCTGCGCCGCAGCGCCGGCAATTCCGCGTTACAACTTGGACAAGACTTGCTCGGCCAGGCTGCACGAGATCCTGGGAGAGTCGGGCGCGCCATAAAAAAACCGGGCCACGCGGGCCCGGTTCCGGATCACGACAGGTGATGTGCCTAGCGGGCCGCCACCGGCGTAGCGCCGTCCGCCGGCGTGGCAGGCTCAATCCACCCCCCACCCAGCACGCGGTACAACACCACCTGATTCTGCAACCTCAGCAGATTCGCCTGCACCGACAACTGCTGCGACTGGAACAGCGAACGCTGCGCATCGAGCAGGTCGAGCTGGCTGGCCGCGCCGCTGCGGTAACGCAGGTCGGACAGGTTGAAGCGGTCGGCTTCGGCCTCGGTCACCGCGGCTTGCGCGCGCAGCTGTTCGCTGTAGGTCGCCTGGCCGGCCAGGGCGTCCGCCACTTCGCGGAACGCGGTCTGGATCGACTGCTCGTACTGCGCCACCGCGATGTCGCGCTGTGCGCGGGCGCTGCCCAGCGTGGCGCTGTTGCGGCCGTAGTCGAAGATCGGCAGGAGCGCCTGCGGCGCGAAGGTCCAGCCCCAGGTGCCGCTGTCGAACAGGCCCGACAGCTCGGTGCTGGCGCTGCCGGCGCTGCCGGTCAGCGTGATGCGCGGGAAGAAGTTCGCGCGCGCCGCGCCGATGTTGGCGTTGGCCGCGATCAGCTGCTGCTCGGCCGAACGGATGTCCGGACGGTTGGCCAGCAGGTCGGACGGCAGGCCGGCCGGGATGTCCGGCAGCTCGGTCTTGGCCAGGGTGGCGCCGGCGCTCACGTCGGCCGGCAGCGGGCCGCCGACCAGCAGGGTCAGCAGGTTGATGTCCTGGGCCCGCAGGCGCTGCTGCTGGGCCAGGGTGGCGCGGGCCGTCTCGACCAGCGAGCGCGATTGCTGCAGTTCCAGGCGCGACGCCACGCCGTTCTCGAAGCGCAGCTGGAACAGCTTGTCCGATTCCAGGCGGGTGTTCAGCGTGTCTTGCGTGATGCGCAGCAGCTCTTCATCGGCCAGTAGTTGCAGCCAGGCGCTGGCCACCGACGAGATCAGGCTGATCTGCGTGGCCTTGCGCGCCTCTTCGGTCGCCAGGTATTGCGCCAGCGCCGCGTCGGACAGGTTGCGCACCCGGCCGAACAGGTCCAGCTCGAAGGCCGACACCTGCAGGCCGGCCTGATAGGTGCTCTCGATCGGCGCGTCTTCACCCACGGTGCGGCGGTTGCCGCTCACGCCCAGGCCCACCGACGGCAGGCGGTCGGCGCGGGTGATGCGGTATTGCGCACGCGCCTGCTCGATATTGGCGATCGCCACGCGCAGGTCGCGGTTGTTGACCAGCGCGGCGTCGATCAGCGAGCGCAGGCGCGCATCGGCGAAGAACGACTGCCAGGCGACCGTGCTCGGCGCCGCGGCCAGCACCGGGCTGGTCGACTCGCTGGCCGCCTTCGGGGTTTCCGGGAAGGCGGCGGCCACCGGGGCCGCCGGACGTTCATAGTCCGGGGCCAGCGAGATGCAGCCGGCCAGCGTCATCGCCAGCGCCAGCGGCGTCAAGAATTTGATGTGCTTGATCATGGTTAGCTTCCTTCTTCTACGTGCTTCTGATGTTGAGTCGCATACATCTTCTGCTGGCGGTCGCTGCCCTTGAAGAGCGTGCGGACCACCACGAAGAAGACCGGCACGAAGATCACGCCCAGCACGGTCGCGGTGATCATGCCGCCCATCACCCCGGTACCGATGGCGCGCTGCGATGCCGAACCGGCGCCGCCCGCGATCACCAGCGGCAGCACGCCGAGGATGAAGGCCAGCGAGGTCATGATGATCGGACGGAAGCGCAGATGGGCCGCTTCCAGCGCCGCCTCGTACGGCGTCTTGCCCTCGGCCTGCAGGTCCTTGGCGAATTCGACGATCAGGATCGCATTTTTCGCCGCCAGGCCGATGATGGTGATCAGGCCGACCTTGAAGTAGACATCGTTCGGCAGGCCGCGCATATTGGCCGCGATCAGCGAGCCGAGCACGCCCAGCGGCACCACCAGCATCACGGAAACCGGAATCGTCCAGCTTTCATACAGCGCGGCCAGGGCCAGGAACACCGCCAGCAGCGAGAAGGCGATCAGGATGCCCGCGGTCGAGCCGGACAGGATTTCCTCGCGCGACTGGCCGGTCCATTCGAAGGCGAAGCCGGCCGGCAACTGGCCCGCCAGGCGCTGCATTTCTTCCAGCGCATCGCCGCTCGAGTAACCCGGGGCCGGTTCGCCGGTGAGCTTCATCGCCGGATAGCCATTGTAGCGGTTGGTCTGCATCGGGCCGGTGGTCCACTCGGTGCTCGCGAACGACGACAGCGGCACCGGCTGGCCCTGGGTATTCAGTGCATTGATGCGCAGCAGGTCGTCCGGCTGCATGCGCTGCGGCGCATCGGCCTGCACGATCACGCGCTGCAGGCGGCCGGCGTTCGGGAAGTCGTTCACATACGACGAACCCAGCGAGGTCGACAGTGCGGTATTGATCGCGCCGAACGTCACGCCCAGGGCTTGCGCCTTGTCGCGGTCGATGTTCAGCTTGAGCTGCGGCGCGTCTTCCAGGCCTTCCGGACGCATGCCGGTCAGGACCTTGCTCTGCATGGCCATGCCCAGCAGCTGGTTACGTGCGGCCAGCAGGGCGTTGTGGCCATTGCCGCCACGGTCCTGCAGGCGGAACGAGAAGCCGGTGCCGGTACCCAGTTCGGGGATCGGCGGCGGGCTCACCACGAAGATGAAGGAGTCGCGCACCGCGCCCATGTGGCCGGTGATGCGGCCTGCGAACGATTGCGCGTCCTGGCCGTCTCCCTTGCGGTCGTCCCATGGCTTCATCGGGATGAACGCCAGGCCCATGTTCTGGCCCTGGCCCGAGAACGAGAAGCCGGTCACGGCCACGATGTTGGCGGTCTCGGGCTGCTTCATCACGAACTCTTCCAGCGAACGCAGCACGGCGCCGGTACGCTCGGCGGTGGCGCCTGGCGGCAGCTGGATGTTGGCGATCACATAGCCCTGGTCTTCGTTCGGCAGGAAGGCGTTCGGCATGCGGGTGAACATCAGGGCGACCACGGCGACCAGCACCGCGAACACGACCATCCAGCGGCCGGCGCGTTTCAGGATCGCACCGACGAAGCCTTCATATTTCTTGGCGCCGGCGGTGAAGTTGCGGTTGAACCAGCCGAAGAAGCCCTTCTTGTCCATGTGATGGCCGGCTTCGACGGGCTTGAGCAGGTGCGCGCACAGCGCCGGGGTCAGGGTCAGCGCCAGGAAGGCCGAGAAGCCGATCGAGGTCACCATCACCACCGAGAACTGGCGGTAGATGTTGCCGACCGCGCCGGCGAAGAAGGCCAGCGGCACGAACACCGCGATCAGCACCACGGTCACGCCGATGATGGCGCCCGAGATCTGGCCCATCGCCTTGCGCGTGGCTTCCAGCGGCGGCAAACCTTCCTCGCTCATGATGCGCTCGACGTTTTCCACCACCACGATGGCATCGTCGACCACGATACCGATCACCAGCACCATGCCGAACATGGTCAGCACGTTGATCGAGAAGCCCAGCGCCAGCAGGCAGGCGAACGAGCCCAGCAGGGCGATCGGCACCACGATGGTCGGGATCAGCGTATAGCGGATGTTCTGCAGGAACAGGTACATCACCAGGAACACCAGCACGATCGCTTCGACCAGGGTGTGCACCACTTGTTCGATCGAGATGTCGATGAAGGTGGTCGAGTCGTAAGGAATCGAGTACTTCATGCCTTTCGGGAAGTACTTCTGCAGCTCGGCCATGCGGGCCTTGATCAGCTCGGCAGTCTGGAGCGCATTGCCCGACGGCGCCAGCTGCACGCCGATACCGGCCGACGGCTTGCCGTTCAGGCGGGCGGTGGTGGCATAGGCCTGGCCGCCGATCTCGATGCGCGCCACGTCCTTCAGGCGCACGGTCGAGCCGTCCGGATTCGCGCGCAGCACGATGTTGCCGAACTGTTCGACGTTCGACAGCTGGCCGGTGACGATCACGGTGGCGCTGATCTGCTGGCCCTTGGCCACCGGCAGGTCGCCGATGGTGCCGGAAGCGACCTGGGCATTCTGCTGCGAGATCGCGGCGGTGACGTCGGCCGGCGACAGGTTCAGGCCGACCAGCTTGGTCGGGTCGATCCAGACGCGCATCGCCTTCTCGGTGCCGAACAGCTGGGCCTGGCCAACGCCGGTGATCCGCTGGATTTCCGGCAGCACGTTGCGCGAGGCATAGTCGCCCAGTTCGATATTGGTGATGTTCGGGTCATCCGACGACAGGATCGTAAACAGCAGGAAGTTCGAGCGCGCCTGGTCGACGCGCACGCCCTGCTGGGTCACGGCCGGCGGCAGGCGCGGGGTGGCGCGCGACAGCCGGTTCTGGACGTCGACTTGCGCCAGGTTCGGGTCGGTGCCGGTTTCGAACGAGATGGTGATCGAGCCGCTGCCGTTGGCCTGGCTGGTCGATTCCATGTAGATCATGCCTTGGGCGCCGTTCATCTCGCGTTCGATGATCGAGATGACGGAGTCTTCGAGGGTCTGCGCCGATGCGCCCGGGTAGGCGACGTTGATGACGATCGAGGGAGGCGCGACGGTCGGGTACTGCGCGATCGGCAGTTGCTTGATGGCGACGCCACCGAGCACCATGATGAATAGCGCGATCACCCATGCAAAAATTGGGCGGTCAATAAAAAAACGTGCCATTGGAAAGTCCTATCGTTGTTCTTAGCGGCTGCTGTCGGCTGGCGTGGTCGCGCCCGCGGCCGGAGAACCGGCGTTCGGGGTGCGCGCGCCCGGCGCCTCGGTGCCGGCGGCTGCCTTGGCGCCGGCGGCATTCGGCTGGGCCGCCGGTGCGCCCGCCTGGGCCGGAGCCTGCTGCGCGCCCGCCGGCGTCCATTGCACGGGCTTGACCGGGGTGCCTGGCGGCAGCATCTGCAGCTTCTGGAAGCCGTCGACCATCACTTTTTCGCCTTCCTTCAGGCCGCCGGTGACGACCCAGCTCTCGTCCTGCTGCGAGGCGATCTTGACCTGGCGTGGAACCGGCTTGTTGTCGGCGCCGATCACGGTGACGGTGTCGCCGTTCTGGCCGCCGCGGGTGACTGCCTGCTGGGGAATCAGGATGCCGTTCGGCAGCGTGGCCTGCGCAACGCGCACGCGCACGTACTGGCCCGGTAGCAGGGCGTTGTCCGGGTTCGGCACGGTGGCGCGCAGCGTGACCTGGCCGGTGCCCTGGTCGACCGTCACGTCCGAGAACAGCAGCTTGCCGCGCTGCGCCAGTTCGGTGCCGTCTTCCAGCAGCACGGTCACGGGCACGTTGTCGGCGCCGCCGCCCTGCTTCTTGAGGCGCTGCAGCTCGGTGGCCGACTGGGTGATGTTGAGGTACATGCTGTCGGTCTGCTGGATCAGCGCCAGCTCGGTCGACTGGGTCGCCGACACCAGGGCGCCTTCGGTCACCAGCGCGCGGCCGATGCGGCCGCTGATGGGAGCGTTCACATTCGTGTAACCGAGATTAATCTGCGCGACGCGCAATTGGGCCTTGGCTGCGGCGACTTCGGCCTCACCTTGCTTCTGGGCGGCGACGGCGTTGTCGAATTCCTGTTTACTGACGGCGTTGGCCTCGACCAGCGGCTTGTAGCGCTCGGCGATGGCGCGCGACGCCACCAGGTTGGCTTCGGCGCGCGCGACGTCGGCGCGCGCTGCGGCGAGCTGGGCCTGGTAAGGCGCCGGATCGATGGTGAACAGCGACTGGCCCTGCTTGACGATGCTGCCCTCGGTGAACGAGCGCTTGAGCACCACGCCGTCGACGCGGGCACGAACCTGGGCGGTGCGGATCGGTTCCACGCGCGCCGGCAGTTCGTTCTGCAGCGCGACGGTCTGGAAGGCGGCGGTGACGACGCCGACTGCGGGGGCCGGCATCTGCTGGCCGGCGGGAGCGCCGGCCTTGGCCGCTTCGTCTTTCTTGCCGCAGGCGGACAGCAGGACCACCGCAGCCATGGTGGCCGCTGCGACCCGGGTGAGGGACATCGATGAGGAGTTGGCAGAGCGCATTACGTGTGCATCCTTCTAGTTAGAAATACTTGTCGATGTCACACCCCGGTCAACAACATATGCATGGGATGCGAGATCAACACTGGCTTTTGCGAATAGTTTTATATACTATCACGACTGTATGTAAAATGTTTTAAGCACCTTTTAATTCGAGGGTTACTCAAAAGAAATGGTTCGCAGGACGAAGGAAGAAGCAGCGGCGACCCGCGACAGCATTCTTGATGCAGCAGAAATCTTGTTCGCTAAACAGGGTGTTTCACGAACGACATTACAGCATATCGCGACCGCGGCGGGAGTGACGCGCGGCGCGATTGATTGGCATTTTGTCGACAAGGGCGCACTGTTCAGCGCGATGATGGATCGCGCCACGATGCCGATGGACACGGCCATCCAGCAACTGGGCGAGCGCGAGGTGGCCGACCCGCTGCAGCGCCTGCGCGACGAGCTGATGGCGGTGCTGCACATCGTCGTCAACGACGAGAAGGCGCGCCGGGTGTTCGAGATCGCCACCCTCAAGACCGAGTTCACCGAAGACGTGGACTCGGCCCGCGTGCGCAAGCGCGAAGCGGTGGCCGAGTGGCGCGCGCGCATGGAAGCCAACCTGGCCGAGGCGCGCGCCAAGGGCCAGCTGCCGACCAGCGTGGATCCGCACAACGCCGCGACCTGCATGTGGGTCATCGTCGATGGCTTGCTGCGCAACTGGCTGTTCGACCTGGAATCGTTCGACCTGATGGTCCTTGGTGGGGAGGTGATCGATACCTTCCTGGCGGGATTGAAGGCGCGCTGACGGCGCATTTCCAATAAAAAACCCGGCCACGGCCGGGTTCTCGTCGATCACGCCGTGGCGTTTAACGCATGCCTTCGATCATCTGCTTGAGCTTGATCGAATCGGCGACGAAGGCGCGGATGCCTTCGGCCAGCTTCTCGGTGCCCATCGCGTCTTCGTTCAGCATGAAGCGGAAGGTCTTTTCGTCGATCGCGATCTTCTCGATGTCGGCGCCGTCGTCCTTGACCAGCTTGCGCTCGACCGGCGCGTCGCTGTCGGCCAGCTTTTGCAGCAGGTCGGGCGAGATGGTCAGGAGGTCGCAACCGGCCAGCTCCAGGATCTGCGACGTGTTGCGGAAGCTCGCGCCCATCACTTCGGTGTCGTAGCCGAACTTGCGATAGTACTGGTAGATGCGCTTGACCGACTGCACGCCCGGATCGTCGGCGCCTTGATAATCGGTGCCGGTCGACTTCTTGTACCAGTCGTAGATGCGGCCGACGAACGGCGAGATCAGCTTGACGCCGGCTTCGGCGCAGGCCACTGCCTGGCACAGCGAGAACAGCAGGGTCAGGTTGCAGTGGATGCCGTCTTTTTCCAGGATCTCGGCGGCGCGGATACCTTCCCAGGTCGAGGCGATCTTGATCAGTACGCGCTCGCGCGACACGCCGTTCTTTTCATACAGGGCGATCAGCTCGCGGCCCTTGGCGACCGTGGCTTCGGTGTCGAACGACAGCGCGGCATCGATCTCGGTCGAGACGCGGCCCGGCACATACTTGAGGATTTCGACGCCGAAGGCGATCAGGAGGCTGTCGACAATCGCTTCTACCGACGCGTCAGGGGCGTCCGCGATCGCTTTTTCCAGCAGCGGGCGGTATTCGGGCTTCTGCACGGCCTTCAGGATCAGCGACGGGTTGGTGGTCGCGTCCTGCGGGGCATAGGCCTTGATCGACTGGAAGTCGCCGGTGTCGGCGACCACGGTGGTGTACTGCTTGAGCTGTTCGAGTTGGTTCATGTGGGTCTCTGGATGGTGTGGCGCAATTAGAAATCGGTGGCGGCAATGAATGCCGCGAGCATGGCTTCCAGGCCAGCGCGGTCTTCTTCCGAAAAACGGTCCGGCTTCGGGCTGTCGATATCGAACACGCCAATCAGCCTGTCGTCCTTGATCACGGGAATGACGATTTCCGAGGCCGACGCCGAATCGCAGGCGATGTGGCCCGGGAAGGCATGCACGTCCGGCACCACGATGGTCTTGCGTTCGACAGCCGTCGTGCCGCAGACGCCGCGGCCGAACGGGATGCGGGCACAGGCGGGCTTGCCCTGGAACGGGCCGACCAGCAAGTCCTGGCCTTCGCCTTTTTTCGAGGCAACCGTGAAGTAGAAGCCGGCCCAGTTGAGGTCGGAGATCGTATCGTAGACCAGTGCCGAGAACTGGGATGCATTGGCGGTCAGGTCGCGCTCGCCCTCGAGGACGCTGGTCACTTGGCGCACCAGCAGGTCATAGTCGGGACGGTCGCTGCGTTCGGGATTGATGTGCATGTCGGGCGAAAATGCTGGTCGAAAACCGCTATTTTACAGCCACCGCAGCCTCAGGCGCTCCAGCGTCCGGCGGCGTCATCGAAATGACCAGCCGGAATCGCTGGCGCAGCCTCGGCTTGCCGTCGGGGAGCTTGCCAGGGTGATAATGCACGTCGATCTGCAGGCGCTCGCCGTTGACCCGCAGGCGCTGCACCGTCGCGTCGGCGCGCGCGTCGAGCGGCATCGCGACCCCGGTCTGGAACAGGTGCTTGCCGGTCGGGTCCAGCAGGTCGAGCAGCAGGCGCGCGCCGTCGCCCGACGCCACCAGGATGAAGTTGCCGGTGCAGGCAAAGCTGTCGACGTCGGACCAGGGCCGGAACGACCACCCGCCAGCGTCGAACCGCCTGGGCGACGCCGTCGTGTCGATGTCGTAGGAAGGCGGACAGCCATCGCCTCCCTGGATGGGAGGGTCGACGCGGCCGGCCCGCAGCGGCGCGTGCGTGACGGGTGCTGCGCCATACGGCGGCTCGTCGCGCCGGCTGCCGGCCGGGGCCGCAGTGCCCAGCACCCTGCGCACGAAGGCCGTGGCATCTTCGCCAACGCGGCCGCGTCCTGCTTCGCCTTGCCGGGCGCGCAGGAATTGCCGGCCGAGCAGTTCCTGACTGTCGCGGTCGCTGATGGACAGGCTGGTGATGCGATCCGGCCCTTCGTCGGACCGGTCCGCGTGTTCCTCGACCACGTAGCGCGCGCGCGCGTCGCCGCGGGGATGCACGACGAAGCTGCCCGGACCGGCGCGGCGATAGACCTGGTCGAGATGCAGCACGAACGGATAGTTGGCCAGCAATGCGTCGTCAAGGCCGAACAGCGGCTGGAACGGGCCCGCGCCGGGCTGGTCGAAGCCGATGTGGCGCAATTCGATCCCCTCGACGCCGCTCACGCTGCGCTTCACGATGGGAGCGGGCAGCCGCAGCTCGGACTTGGCCATGCACATCGTCAGGGCGGCGGCTGCAACAAGAGCCGATAGAAGAAGCTTGTAGAACGTCGGCATTGGCTGGTCAGGACCGATCAGCCAGAGAGAAATCGAAGACCATGGGTAAATCGGCGAGCGTCAGGAAGCGCCCATTCTAGACCAAATGCGCGCGCGGCCGTCAGCGCGGATTCAGCCGATGAACGAATCGAACTGCATGTCGAACTCCTGCAGCGCTTTTTGCGCGTTCTGCATCTTCTTGCGGAATTCCGGCCCGCGGCGCAGCGCCAGGCCCACGGCCAGCACGTCGATCACCACCAGGTAGGCCAGCCGCGCCGAGATCGGCGTGTACGGGTCGGTGGCGAACACCAGGTCGATCGGGATCAGCAGGGTGGCCATCTCGGCCAGCGGCGTGCCGGACGGCGCCAGCACGATCACGTCGGCGCCGCCGGCCTTGGCCAGCTTGGCCGAACGGGTCAGCGCCGGGTTGTTGCCGCGCTGCGAGATCGCCACCACCGCATCGCCTTCGCGCAGCAGGGCCGCCGCGATCGAGTGGATGGCCGGGTCGGTGTAGGCCACCGTCGGCACGCCCGAGCGGAAGAACTTGTGCTGTGCGTCGGCCGCCACGAAGCCGGACGTGCCCTGGCCGTAGAACTCGATCTTGTTGGCGCGCGCCAGGATCTCGAGCGCCTGCTGGACCAGTTCCGGCTTGAGGTTGTTGCGCAGGTCGAGCAGGGTGTTGATCGAGCGGCTGCAGATCTTGTTGATCAGGTCCGACGCCAGGTCGTCCTGGTGCGGCGCCTCGCTGGCGCCGGGCAGCGCCAGCGCCAGGCCTTGCGCCAGCTTGAGCTTGAACTCGTGCCAGCCGTCGTAGCCGAGCGTGCGGCAAAAGCGCACCACGGTCGGTTCCGACACGCCGGCGCTGCGCGCCAGGGCGGTGATGTTCTGGCTCACGGTTGCGGAAGGCGCGGCCAGTACCGCGAGCGCGACCTTGCGCTCCGATTTGGAGAGCGTGTCGAGTTGGGTGCGGATCGAGTCGAGCAGCATGGCAGGTTTCGGGCGTCAGTCTTCCGGCAGCGATTCTTCGCGCCATTGCAGGCCGTCGCGGCCGATCAGGGCGCTGGCGGCGGCCGGGCCCCAGGTGCCCGAGGTGTATGGCGCCGGCGCGCTGTCGTCCTGTTCCCAGTGCTCGAGGATCGGCTCGACCCATTCCCACGCCGCTTCCAGCTCGTCACCGCGCATGAACAGGGTCAGCTGGCCGCGCAGCACGTCGAGCAGCAAGCGTTCATAGGCCTCCATGCGTGGCGCCTTGAACTGCTCGCGGAAGTCGAGTTCGAGCTCGGCCTGTTTCAGGCGCATCGAGTCGCCCGGGGTCTTGGCCATCAGGTTCATCGACAGGCCTTCGTCCGGCTGCAGGCGGATCACCAGGCTGTTGGGCTGGAAGCTCGACGTCGGCTGGTTGAAGATCGAGTGCGGGATCGGCTTGAAGCGGACCACGATCTCGGCCAGACGGTCGGCCATGCGCTTGCCGGTGCGCAGGTAGAACGGCACGCCGGCCCAGCGCCAGGTGTCGATCTCGGCCTTCATGGCCACGAAGGTCTCGGTGCGCGAGCTCTTGGGCGCGTCGGGCTCATCGCGGTAGCCGGGCACCTGCTGGCCGTCGATGTAGCCGGCGCGGTACTGGCCGCGGATGATGTTCTGCGACAGCGTGGTCGGGGTAAAGCGTTTTAACGACCGCAATACCTGCAGCTTGGCGTCGCGCACGGCGTCCGGCGCGATCGAGGTCGGCGGTTCCATCGCCACGATGCACAGCAGTTGCAGCAGGTGGTTCTGCAGCATGTCGCGCAGCGCGCCGGAATTGTCGTAGTAGCCCAGGCGGTTGCCGACCCCGATCTTTTCGGCGATCGTGATCTGCACGTCCGAGATCCATTCGCGCCGCCACAGCGGCTCGAACAGGATGTTCCCGAAGCGCAGCGCCAGCAGGTTCTGCACGGTCTCCTTGCCCAGGTAGTGATCGATGCGGTAGATCTGCGATTCGGCGAACACCTTGCCGACGTCGAGGTTGATCTGCTTGGCCGAGGCCAGGTCGCGGCCCAGCGGTTTCTCCAGCACCACGCGCGAGTTCGGCGTCGCCAGGCCGGTGGCGGCCAGGTTGTCGCAGATCTTGGCGAACAGCTGCGGCGGCGTGGCCAGGTAGTAGACGCGGGTGAGCGAGGGGTCGTCGCGCAGCGCCTCGACCAGCGCCTGGTAGGTCGAGACGTCGGTCGCGTTCAGCGCCACGTAGGTGATGCGCTGCAGGAAGCGCGTCCAGCTCGGCTCGTGGACCGTGTCCTTGATGTGCGGCTTCGAGTTGTTCTCGACCATGCGCAGGAATTCCTCCTGCGTGGCATCGTCACGGCCGACGCAGATGATGCGGCTGCTCTCCGGCAGGTCGCTGCAGACGTCGCGCGCGTACATCGCGGGCAGCAGCTTGCGCATCGCCAGGTCGCCGCTGCCGCCAAAGAAAACGAGGTCGAAATCAGAAATAGCCATAAGGAATAGGTCTGCGCTAGTAACAGGACAATCGGATCGTAATGTAAATTTACTACATAATTTATTATCGATCAAGTAAATCTACTACACGTGCATCCTGGGGCCAGTGTGCCATAACCCGTCATCCCTGGGGCGCAGAGCTTGCGGGTTCCGACCGTCCGCCGGCGCGGCGGCAGCGTTTTCACGGTGGTCGATGCCGCTGTGGCTCAGCGGCGCAGGCGCGCGATCACGTCCTCGATCCGGTACGGTTTCGGGATGTACGCGTAGCGCCGGCGGTATGGACCGGCCAGTTCGGGTGCCGTGTAGCCCGATGTGAGAAGGATATGGATGTGCGGATAACGCAGGTAGGTGGCGTCTGCCAGTTCCAGCCCGTTCATTCCGGGCATCATTACGTCGGAAAACAGGGCATCGATGTCGGGATCGCCTGCCAGCATCTCCAGCGCTTCGACGCCACCGTGGGCGACGCACACGTCCATGCCGTAGTAGCCCAGCAGGACACGCGCCAGTTCGACCAGGTCGGGCTCGTCGTCGACGACGAGCACCTTGCGTGGCAGCCCGTTGCCCGGGTCGGCGGCGGCCCTTACCACGCGGCTCTTTCGCCGGTGCGGTCACGCTCGATTCCGGGAGAGGTGAAACCGGCGGGAAGACGCGGCATGGTGACCGAGAAGGTCGTCCCCGCCTGCGCGCTGGAGGTCACCTCGATGCGGCCGGAATGGGCCTGGACGATCTCGCGGGAAATGAACAAACCAATGCCGAGACTGGTGTGTTCATCGGCGCCGGAAGCCGCGGCAATGCGCACCAGGGGATCGAAGATGTGCGCCAGTTTGTCGGCGTCGATCGGCGCGCCATGGTTGTTGACGGAGATGACGACATGATCGGCGTCGCGTTGCAGCCTGATTGTGATCGGCTTGTCTGCATTGCCATACTGAATGGCGTTGCCCGCCAGGTTGGACAGCATCTGCCCGATCCGCGCACCGTCGAAGATCGCCTCGATGCGGTCCGGTGCAAGGAAATCAATCTGCATTTCTGGCTGCGAGGTGCGCAATTCGTTGGCGACTTCCTCGCACACCTTGACCAGGTCGCCCTGCCGCACGTGAATCGGAATTCCCGGACCCAGGTGCGTCCGCGTGAAGTCGATCAGGTCACTGATCAACTTGCTCATGCGATTGGCGCTGTTGTACATGCGGGTCGCCGCCAGGATGTACCTTGGCGGAATATCGACTGCGGCCATGACGAATTGTGAACCGGTGACGACCGTACTCAGCGGGTTCCTCAGGTCGTGTCCGAGGATGGCCAGGAACATATTTTGCGATCGTTTCACCATGGACTCGTAACGTGCGACGGACTCCGCGAGCGCCTGGTCGATCGCCTCGTTGAACCGGGTGATATCGCCCACGTCTGTTGCATATTCCCTCCGCTCGTCGCCGATCCAGAGGCTAAGGACACTCGACCTGAGCGCGCGGTACTCGGAAACCAGTTGTACGACGGTGTAACCCGACAGCAAGCGCGCCTCGGCATGCGTTTCGGCGGCCGTATCCGGACGTTCGCGCTTGCCCAGGCCCTGCGATTTGGCAGTCCGTTCTTCGTCCGTCTGCGTCGTGGCCAGGTTGTCGGCGATTACGTGCAGCATTTGACTGGCATGGTCGCGGAGCTCGACGTCATCCATGGTCAAGGCGGGCGGCTCGATGGTCCGTGCAAAGTCTTCCCACGTTTGCAGAATTTGTTCCATATTACTGCGAATAAATTCGCTCAACCGATGATTTGTCATTTTGGGCCCTGGTTGTCGTTTTTCGCGAAAACCGCGAGCATCGGTCAAGTCATCATAACAGTCTTCGGAAAATTAATCGGATATTCGGAGGGATTTCAGTGGAAAAAAATTCCGGAGTGTGAATTTTCTTTATTTATATATTTAAGTATATGTTTTTAAAAGAAAATATAATTATCGATACTCATCGATCAAGTTCCTCATTCATGCCGGCAAAGCATATGGCCGTCGTGATTGCTGACCTTGATGTGTAGCATATCGTTAAGGTTTCGAAGAAAAATCCAGGAATTCTATATTTCCAAACAAGGTTGCCTGTGAATTTATTTCGGCACGGCGGGGAATCGGTGGTGCGAAAGCGACGAAAAGTGTGTCAGGTGTAAGGTCTGAATGACATCGTGAGGGATTCCGCCTATAGTTTCCATAGATAAATACTCACCATCACGACAATGGCGACGGAGGAGACATGAAGATCTGGATGAAAACGCTGTTGCGCAGGGTGCGGGCCATGGTGCCGGCCGCCGGGCATGGCGTAACGGGGAGCGTGCGCACGCTGGTGGTCTCGGCGCGCGACGGCAGCATCCGCACGGCGATCAATGCCGCGCGCCTGCGCAAGGAAGTCGACCAGGCGCAGGCCCAGGCGGCGCGCCAGCACGGGGCGGCCGATGCGCTGGCGGCCAGCGCGCGTGAAGTGGCCGAGCTGTCGGCCGACGTCAATGCCGGCACGGTGCGCATCGCCGACACCGCCCAGCGCAATCTGGCGGCGGCGCGCGAATCGATGGAAGAACTGGCGAGCCTCGAGCGGCGCATGCGCCACATCGAGGAACAGGTGCAGGGGTTCTCCGACACCGTGACCTTGCTGGTTGGCCACCTGCGCGAGATCGGCGAGTTCGGCACCGTGATCGAGAACGTGGCCAACCAGACCAATCTGCTGGCGATCAATGCCGCGATCGAGGCGGCGCGCGCCGGCCCGGCCGGGCGCGGCTTCGCGGTGGTCGCCTCCGAAGTGCGGCGCCTGTCGCAGGTGGTCAATGCCGAGGCGGTCAAGATCGCGACCGCCAGCGGCGCGATGCGCGAGCTGGTGAGCGCGACCTCCGGCGCCACCGCCGGCATCCTCGACGGCGTGAACGTGTCGGCGCGCGAGGCCGGCAGCGCGGCCAGTCACCTGACGGCTTTCGTCGCCGATTTCGAGCGCATGACCGCCACCGTCGAGCAGATGGCGGCGGCGATGCAGTCGCTCGACGGCGTCAACCAGCAGATCAATGCGAAGGTGGAAGAGGTGGCGCAGAACGCCTCCAGCGCCGAAGCCACGATGCAGGATGCTTCGCGCCGGGTGGACGAGGTGCGGGTGGCCACCGAAGAGTTGCAGGGCGTGCTGGCGGGCTTCCGTACCGGCGGCACGGCCTTCGATGCGCTGGTGGACGCCACCACCGCGCTGCGCGACCAGGTGAGCGCCTGCCTCGAGGCGCACGCGGCCAGCGGCGTGAACATCTTCGACCAGCAGTATTGCATGATCCCGCAGTCCGATCCGCCGCGTTTCACGACCTCGTACGACCGCGCGGTGGAGCGCGACCTGCAGCAGCTGTTCGACCGCGTGCTGACCGACCTGCCGGGCGCGGCGTACGCGCTGGCGGTCGACAACCGGGGCTACGCGCCGACCCACAACACCAGGTTCTCGCGGCCGTCCACCGGGCTGCGCGAGCATGACCTCGTGTATTGCCGCAATAAACGGATCTTCGACGATCCGGTGGGGATCCGGCTTGCCAGGAACCGCGAGCCTTTCCTGCTGCAGACCTATCTGCGCGATACGGGGGAAGTGATCAATGACCTGTCGATGCCGATCGTATTCCAGGGCAAGCACTGGGGCGCCGTGCGGATCGGTTATGACTCGGCGCGGATGATGGGCGCACCGGGCGCACCGGACGCCGACGTCAGCAGAACCCGTGCCGGCCGAGCGCGTCCTTGATGTCGTTCCTGAACTCCGTGTAGTCCAGGGATTTTTGCACGTATTCGACCGCTCCCAGGGTTGCGGCGCGATCGCGGTCGGCCACGAGTCCTGAATTGGAGACAACGATCACCGGCGTGTCCGACAAGCCGGATTGCAGGCGCATCTGCGCCAGGACTTCGAAGCCGTCGACCCTGGGCATCTTGAGGTCGAGGATCACCACGTCGAAGCGTTGCGACCCGAGTTGCGTCAGGCCCTCGAAGCCATCGAAAGCGGCAATGATCTCATGCTCGATGCTGCAGTCGTGCAGCGCCTGCCTGGTCAATGCGACGTCCAGCACTTGATCATCAATGAGGAGAACTTTTTTTCTCATGCCTGAATTGTAGCAATTTTATTAATCCGCACGCGCGTTTCGCGCTGCGTCACCCCTGCTCATCATGCGACAATACGGCCGCGTGCCAAGGCACGACGTCTTCAACACCTGCTAACGAAAAGGCAATCCGATGTCCACACCCGATCCGCGCCGGGGCTCTGCGCTCCTGCTGCTCCCGATTCTCCTTGTCGTCGCGCTCCTGGCGCTGGCGTTCGCCTGGGCCGGAGGCTGGTTTGGAGGTCGGGGCGTGACCCCCCAGGCCATGGCCGACACGGCCGAAGCATCCGGTTCCCCGCAGCCGGGTTTCCGCCGCGCCCACAGCAAGGGCATCTGCGTCGCCGGGGCTTTTGTCCCGGCGCCGGCCGCGGCCAAGCTGTCGACGGCGCGCGTTTTCTCGCAGCCATCGACGCCGGTGCTGGGCCGTTTTTCCAATCCAGGCAACGATCCGCACGCGCACGACAGCAAGGCAGCCGTGCGCGGCATGGCGCTGCAGCTCAAGACGGATGACGGGCAGGAGTGGCGCATGGCGATGAACAGCTTCCCGTTCTTCGCATCGTCCACGCCGGAAGGCTTCCAGGCGCTGAACGTCGCGCGCCTGCCCGACCCGGCCACCGGCAAGCCGGACCCGGAAAAGATGAAGGCGGTGCTGGCGAAACATCCCGAGATCGCCAAATTCATGGAATGGTCGAAGAGCGCGCCGACCCCGGACAGCCTGGCCAACACGCGCTTCAATGGCGTCAACGCCTTCCGCCTGGTCGACGCCGAGGGCAGGGAGCGCGCCGTGCGCTGGTCGATGCGGCCGCATGCACCGTTCGTGGCAAGCGACCCGGAGCGGCTCAAGAGCGCCAGCCGCGATTTCCTGGGCGAGGATCTCGACCGGCGCCTGGCGGCGGGCCCCCTGCAATGGGATCTGGTGATGCAGTTCGCGGCGCCGGGCGACCCGATCGAGGACCCCTCGCAAGCCTGGCCCGATACCCGGCCCGAGACCACGGTCGGCACCCTGACCCTGGTGCGCGCCGAAGCGCAGGCCGGTGGACCGTGTTTCGACCTGAACTTCGATCCGCTGATCCTGCCGACGGGGATCGTGGCGACGAATGATCCGGTCCTGCATGCGCGTTCGGCGGTCTATTCGGTCTCGTTCAACCGCCGCGAACGTGAAATCAGCAGCGGCCAGGCCCACGCCGACAACGGGAGCGCGCAATGAATCGTCCACCTCACTTCAACCTGCTGGCCCGCGTGCTGCACTGGTCAATGGCCGCCGCGATCCTCGCCATGCTGTTCATCGGCGCCGCCATGGTGGTGTCGCTGCGTTACCGCGAGGCGCTGCTCGACCTGCATCGTCCGCTCGGGCTGGCGATCCTGCTGCTGGCGATCGTGCGCCTGGTCAACCGGCTGCGTCATCCGCCACCGCCGTTGCCGCCGGACCTGCCGCGCCTCCAGGCATGGGCGGCCAAGGCCTCGCACTGGCTGCTGTATGCGCTGATGTTCGCGATGCCGATCGTCGGCTGGGCCATGCTGTCGGCCGGCGCCTATCCGGTCGAGTTGTTCGCTGGTGTCAACCTGCCACCGATCCTGCCGCATAGTCCGGTCATGTACGGCTTCCTGCGTCCGTTGCACGGTGTGCTGGCCTATATGTTGTTCTTCACCATACTCGCCCATCTTGGCGCGGCGCTGTTCCATGCGTGGGTGAGGCGCGACGGGGTGTTCAGCCAGATGGCAAGGGGGAAGTAAGCTTCCGGTATCAGCGCCGGTGCGCGCCGAAGAACGCCAGCATCATGCGGCTCGCATCCGGCCTGGCCCTGGCATTGAACCTGAGCGCCGGATCGCCGCCGCTCCATGCATGCCGCAGGCCGGCAATGCGCACCACGCGCACCATGACCTTGCGGCGCACCGTGAAATCGTGGATCTCGTGCGCATTGCTGGCGCCGCCGCGTCCTGCCGGTTTCACGGTGACGCGGCTGGCCGTGGCGAGAGGAATGCCATTCAGGCGCAGCCACTGGCGCGCCAGCTGCTGCTGGTTGACGTGATTGACCACCGGGTCGTCTTCGCCGTGGATCAGCAGCGCCGGCATCGGTGGCAGCGACCTGCCCGGTGTCCCGGGCGACCCCAGGGCGTGGCGATCGAGCAGGGTGTGGATGGCTGCATCGGCCTGCGCCCCGGCGCCGCGATGCATCACGTGCAAGGCGCCGAGCTGCGTGTGACACGCGCCGAACATGGGCCCGGAATGCATGCCGATGGCCGCGATCAGTTCGGGATGGTTCAGGGCCAGCACGGCGGCCATGCCGGCGCCGGCCGACAGGCCGCACGCATAGATGCGGTGGCGGTCGATGCGGTGCTGTGCGCACACGTGGTCGATGAGCGCCGCCAGCGCGCCGGTCTCGCCGCGGCCTTCCTGGGCGGCTCGGTTGAACCAGCGCCAGCAGCGCTGCGCCTGCGCGCTCACCGGTTGTTGTGGATACAGCACTGCGTAACCCTTGGCCTGCGCCAGCCGGTTCATGCGCGTGCCTTGCGCGAATTCAGACGCGGTTTGATGGCAGCCGTGCAGCATGACGACCAGCGGCCAGCCGGCTTGGGCGGCGTGCTCGGGAGTTCGTCGCGGAAGATACAGCCAGTACGGGAGTAGGTGATGCCCCTCGAACCATCGTCCCGACGCAGCTGGCAGGCGCGCTTGTGCCTGGGGCGCCGTTTTCTGCCGCGCCGGCCTGGGTGGCCTGGCATTGGCCCGCGCGCTCGGCGTCGCGCCATAGATATCGAAGAGCTTGGCAACCAGCTTGCGTTGCGATCCGGCGGCGCGCGTCAGGTCGCGCAGCAAGCGGGTAGTCGGGGTAGATTTTGCCACTGCCGCCTCCGCGGTTATGTTGCAGTGCAATATAACCGCGGAGGCGGACTTCTTCGGTGCGCTGGCTCACGCCACCCGCAACTAGGCGCGGTATTCCGGCTCTTCGCGTCCCGCCACGTCCATCTTGAGGCACAGCACCTTGCCGCTGAGCGGATACTGTTCCAGTTCTTCCTTCGACCTGCCATGGCTGGCGCTGGTGATGTACAGGGTGCGCAGATCCGGCCCGCCGAAGGCGACCGAGGTCGGGCACTTCACCGGTAGCTTGATCTCGCGCACGATCTCGCCATTTGGCGCGATGCGCAGGATGCGCGCACCTTCGAACATCGCCACCCAGTACATGCCCTCGGAATCCATCGTGGCGCCGTCAGGACGGCCGCCGTAGTCCGCGGCCGACTTGTCGCTCGGGAAGGTCACGATGGTGCGGCGGTTGCTCTGCTCACCAAGGGCCGGGTCGAAGTCGTAGCAGTCGATGCGGTGCGTGGTGGTGTCGGCGTGGTACATCGTGCGGCCGTCCAGGCTCCAGGCCAGGCCGTTCGAGTTGGTCATGCCGCCGCTCCAGGCGCGCCGCAATCGATCCTTGTCCAGCACGTACATCTCGGCGGCCGGCTGGTCGCGCGGCTCGTACATGGTGCCGATCCAGAACCGGCCCTGTGGATCGACCCGGCCGTCGTTGAAGCGCACCCTGGAGGGATCGTAGGGCGCGTCGGCGATCGGCTGTTCCGAACCGTCGGTGGTGTTCAGGCGCAGCAGGCCGTGGCGGGTGGCCACGACCAGGAAGTTGTTGTCGTCGATCGCCAGCGCCGAGGGGTTCGACCCCATCTTCCACGAGGTGAACTTGCCGCTCGCCGCGTGCAGGCGGTTGACGGTCAAGCCTTCGATGTCGACCCAGTAGAGCGCCGATTCGACTTCGTGCCAGATCGCGGACTCGCCGACCAGCATCGGCGCATCGTGTACTACTTCAAATTTTTCCGTTGCCATAGTGTGATGATGAAGGGTTCAGAAGGCCGCCCTGGCGCGGGCGATCAGGCCGTTCGTGGAGCTGTCGTGCTGGCCAGGCGCCGGCTCGCCCGCCAGCTCGGCTTCGATTTTCTTCGCCAGCACTTTACCCAACTCAACGCCCCACTGGTCGAAGCTGTTGACATCCCACAGCACGCCCTGCACGAAGGTCTTGTGCTCGTACAGCGCGATCAGGGCGCCCAGCGTCGATGGCGTCAGGCGCTCCATCAGGATGGTGTTGCTTGGACGGTTGCCCGGGAAGGTCTTGTGCGGCGTGAGACGGTCGATTTCTTCCGCCGCCAGGCCTTGCGCCTGCAGGTCGGCGCGCACCTCGTCCGCCGTCTTGCCCTTCATGAAGGCTTCGGACTGGGCGAAGCAATTGGCCAGCAGGGCGGTGTGGTGGTTGTCCATCTCGTGGGCCGGACGCAGGGCGGCGATGAAATCCATCGGCGTCACGTCGGTGCCCTGGTGCAGCAGCTGGAAATAAGCGTGCTGGCCATTGGTGCCGCACTCGCCCCAGATCGCCGGGCAGGTTGGGGTGTCGACCGGCTGGCCGTCGCGGGTCACGCGCTTGCCGTTGCTTTCCATGTCGAGCTGCTGCAGGTAGGCCGGGAAGCGGTTCAGGTCCTGGTGGTAAGGCGCGATCGACACCGAGGCGCAGTCGAGGAACTGGCGGTTCCAGAAGCCGACCAGGGCCAGCAGCGTCGGCAGGTTCTGCTCGAGCGGGGCGCTGCAGAAGTGTTCATCCAGCTCGTGCGCGCCGGCCAGGAAGTCCTTGAAGTAGCCAAAACCCACGGCCAGCGCGACCGGCAGGCCGATCGCCGACCACACCGAATAGCGGCCGCCGACCCAGTCCCAGAACGGGAACATGTTCGCCGGGTCGATGCCGAAGGTCTTGATTGCTTCGGTATTCGTCGAGACGGCGACGAAGTGCCTGGCCAGAGCCTGTTCTGCCAACTGAGCAGGCGCATGCTGCAGGAACCAGGCGCGCGCGGTCTGCGCGTTCATCATGGTTTCGGCCGTGGTGAAGGTCTTGGAAGCCACGATGAACAGCGTGGTTTCGGGATCGACCTGGGCCAGCGCCGCATCCATGTCGTGGCCGTCGACGTTCGACACGAAGTGCATGCGCAGGCGCGGATGGGCGTAGTGGCGCAGGGCCAGCACGACCATCTTGGGGCCGAGGTCCGAGCCGCCGATGCCGATGTTCACGATATCCGTGATCGGCTTGCCGGTATGGCCCAGCCAGTCGCCGCTGCGCACGGCGTCGGTGAAGGTTTTCACACGGTCGAGCACGGCGTGGATGTCGGCATTGACTTCCTGGCCGTCGACCACCAGGGTCGCGCCGCGCGGCGCGCGCAGGGCGGTGTGCAGCACCGCGCGGTTCTCGGTGTTGTTGATCTTTTCGCCGGCAAACATCGCATCGCGGCGCGCCTCGAGGCCGCGCTCGCGCGCCAGCCCGACGAGCAGTTCAAGCGTGCGCCCGTCGAGGCGATTTTTTGAATAGTCTAGGAACAGGCCTGCGGCCTCGTCGGAGAAGCGCTCGAAGCGGTCGGGATCCTCGGCAAACAGGTCGCGCATCTGCCACGACTTGGCGACGTCGGCGTGTTGGGCGAGGGCTTGGAAGCTGGCGGTACTGGTCAAAGGAGGCTGGCGCATGGGGTCGGGGTGCGTGGCACAATGTTGGCAATAATGGATTATCGAATAATACAAGCATCTGCGCGTAAATTCACTACAAAAAATGGCGTACGCCCAACTGGGTGGATGCTTTCCCCCACCATCCGGCGCCGCCCGACGGTTCCCTCCTCATAGCGAAGCAGGTCGGAAATGCGCGCGGCGTACCGATCTGTAGTAAAATTTCAGATACTAAATTCAGGAAGGAACGAACATGGCGCTCCACCCCGTAGTAGAACAGGTCACCAACCGCATCATCGCGCGCAGCAAGCGCTCGCGCGCAGCCTATCTCGAACATCTCGAGGCGGCGCGCATCAAGGGCGTCCAGCGCGGCGCCCTGTCGTGCACCAATCTGGCCCACGGCTTCGCCGCCTTCCCGGCCAACGACAAGCTGAAACTGCGCGAATACAAGGAACCGTCGGTCGCCATCGTTTCTTCCTATAACGACATGCTGTCGGCACACCAGCCGTTCGAATATTTCCCGAAAGTGATCAAGGAAGCCGTGCGCGAAGTCGGCGCCGTGGCCCAGTTCGCCAGCGGCGTGCCGGCCATGTGCGATGGCGTGACGCAGGGCCAGCCGGGCATGGAACTGTCGCTGTTCTCGCGCGACGCCATCGCCATGGCGACCGCGGTCGGCCTGTCGCACAATATGTTCGACGCGGCCCTGTACCTGGGCATCTGCGACAAGATCGTGCCGGGCCTGCTCATCGGCGCGCTGCACTTCGGCCACATCCCGGGCATCTTCGTGCCGGGCGGCCCGATGACCACCGGCATCTCCAACAAGGAGAAAGCCGCGATCCGCCAGCGCTACGCCAAGGGCGAGGCCACCCGCGAAGAACTGCTCGAAGGCGAGTCGGCTTCGTACCACGGCGCCGGCACCTGTACCTTCTACGGCACCGCCAACAGCAACCAGATGCTGATGGAAGTCATGGGCCTGCACCTGCCGGGCTCGGCCTTCATCACGCCGGGCACGCCGCTGCGCGACGCGCTCACCGCCGCCGCGGCCCATCGCGCGGTCGCGATCTCGCAGCAGGGCGGCGACTACATGCCGATAGGCCACATCGTCGACGAGAAAAGCATCGTCAACGCCATCGCCGCGCTGCACGCCACCGGCGGCTCGACCAACCACACGCTGCACCTGGTGGCGATCGCGCGCGCGGCCGGCATCGTGATCGACTGGAACGATTTCGACGAGATGTCGAAAGTGGTGCCGCTGCTGACCCGCATCTATCCGAACGGCGATGCCGACGTCAATCACTTCCAGGCCGCGGGCGGCCCGGGCTTCGTGATCCGCGAACTGCTCGACGCCGGCCTGGCGCATGACGACGTCAACACCATCCTCGGCCGCGGCTTGCGCAACCACTGCAAGGAGCCGTTCCTGGGCGAAGACGGCAAGGTCGTGTTCCGCGACGCCACCGCAGTGAGCGGCGACGAGAACGTGCTGCGTCCGGCCACCAACCCGTTCAACAACAACGGCGGCATGGTGCTGGTGAAAGGCAACCTGGGCCGCGCGGTGATGAAGGTCTCGGCGGTCAAGAAAGAACACTACGCGGTGGAAGCGCCGGCGCTGACTTTCGATTCGCAGGAAGACTTCATGCACGCCTACAAAGACGGCAAGCTGAACCGCGACTTCGTGGCCGTGGTCCGCTTCCAGGGCCCGCGCGCCAACGGCATGCCGGAACTGCACGCGCTGACCCCGGCGCTGGCCAATCTGCAGGATGCCGGCTACAAGGTGGCGATGGTCACCGACGGCCGCATGTCGGGCGCGTCCGGCAAGGTGCCGGCGGCGATCCACGTGTCGCCCGAGATCCTGGCCGGCGGCCCGCTGGGCCTGGTGCGTGACGGCGACATGATCCGTGTCGACGCCAATACCGGCATCATGGAAGCACTGGTGCCGGCGGACGTCTGGGCCCAGCGTAAACAGGCCACTGCAGACCTGACCTCGAGCCACATCGGCATGGGCCGCGAACTGTTCTCCATGTTCCGCAACTCGATCAGCGCGGCGGAGGAGGGTGCCGCCACCTTCCCGCTGCCGTCGCCGAAACAGACCGTCGTGCCGCTGCACGACGGCATTGACGCCGGCGAGATCATCCCCGGCTCCGACGAAGACCATCTTTTCAGGACGAACAAGTGAGCCAATCAATGACACTACTTGAAATCATGCGCTCGGCGAGCGTCATCCCCGTCATCGCCATCGACGACCCCGACCATGCCGTGCCACTTGCCCGAGCTCTCGTTGCAGGCGGCATCCGCGTGCTGGAAGTGACCCTGCGCACCGAGCACGGCCTGGGCGCGATCCGCGCCATGAGCCAGGTTGAAGGCGCTATCGTCGGCGTCGGCACGCTCACCCAGCCGGAAGAATTCGCCGCCTCGCGCGACGCCGGCGCCGTGTTCGGCGTCTCGCCGGGCCTGACCCAGGCGCTGATCGACGCGGCCAAGTCGAGCGGCCTGCCGCTGCTGCCGGGCGTGATGACGCCATCCGAAGTGATGGCGGCGCGCGAGCAGGGATTCAGGCAGCTGAAGCTGTTCCCGGCGGTGCCGGCGGGTGGCGTCGGCATGCTCAACGCCATCGGCGGTCCGCTGCCGGACGTGACCTTCTGCCCGACCGGCGGCATCTCGATCGAGAGCGCGCCGAAATTCCTGGCCTGCAAGAACGTGGCCTGCGTGGGCGGCTCGTGGCTGACCCCGAAGGACGCCATCGCCGCAGGCGACTGGGCGCACATCACCGAGCTGGCCAAGGCCGCGGCGGCGCTGCGCGCTGGTTAAGGAGAGAAGGATCGCATGCTGCGATCGCGCCTTTCTTCCCGTTTTCGCCCCCTGAGCGAGGGCGAGACGGCGATGGCGTCGCTGCTGTTCGGCGACGCCATCGACTACCGCCGGGTACGCGTGTACAACCGGCGCTACATGCCGTTCCAGCCGCGCAACTGCGCGATGACGCCGAACGGCAGCATGTATTTTCACCGTTCCTGCTTCCTGCCCGACTACGCGCGCGGCGATCCGCCCGCGATCCACTGGTTCATGCACGAGATGGTGCATGTCTGGCAGCACCAGCTGGGCTATCCGGTACGGTTGCGCGGGGCCTTCCGCATCGGCCTGTCCTACGGCTACACCCTGCACGAAGACGCCACCCTGGCCGACTACAATATGGAAGCCCAGGGCGACCTGCTGGCCGACTACTTCGTCCTGAAATTCCTCAAGAAGCCATGCGCCATGCGCCAGCAGCGCTATTGCGACAGCCTCGGCCTGTTCGAGCGGGTGCTGTCCGCGTTCCTGGCCGATCCCCGGGACCCGGCCAGCTTGCACCGTGGGCCGGCGCGCTGGCTGGCGGCAAGAACGAGGCCGGCCTGGCTGTGAAGTGGAATCCGGTGGTTCAGGAGGCGGCGCGCTGGCCGCCCCCAGGGCCCACTACTTTTTCGCCGCCGGCGCGGAGCCGTATTCGTCGGCGCCGAGGTCGATCGTGCCTTCGATGCGGGCCTGCCCGTTGATGTCGGTGACGCCGTTGACGGGAATGGCGCCGCCGGCATAGTAGCGGCTCCACAGCGGCGAGGTCCAGGTCGTCAGTGCCACGCTCGTTGCGCCGACACCGATGGCGGGCGAGGTCGCCTGCAGGTTCAGGTTGCCGCTGTCCGGCGCGATGAAGCGCGGATCGGCAAGCACGCGCACGCCCGGCAGGCTGCCGCCGCTGGCGTTCGTGCCCCACCACAGGTTGGTTCCCCACACGTTGCCGCTATGGCCGCTGCCGTAATTCGCATAGTTGCCGGCCGCGGGGCCCGTCCCAAAGAAGACGTTGTTGCTGAAGCGCGAGTCGATGACCTTGTGCTGGAACACGATCTCGGTGCCCCAGCCCTGGTTCTTGTAGAACGAGTTATTGTGCACATGGATGCGGAGTGCCGCGCCGACGCTCGCATCGTAGCCGCCGACCGTCAGCCCCACTTCGCGGTTCTTGTAGACGACGTTATTCGACATCACGATGTCCTCGGTCGCCTTGCCGGCGTGTTCGCTGGCGAACTCGAAACCGAGATCGTTGCCGGTCGAGATGTTGCCGTCGAAGACGATGTAGCGGCCGCCATCGACGTAGAAGCCGGCTGCCGAGCCCACGCCCATATACCAGGGATTGGTCTTGCTCGAGTTGTTCACCGCGCGGTTGTTCTTCACGATGCCGTTGCGCGCGCGGTCCTTGTCGCCGCAATCGCACTCGCCCTCGAAGCCGATGAAATCGAGTCCGATATTGTTATTGTCGTGCACGTAGTTATCCAGGACTTCGAAACGGTCGATATTCCCGTTGAGTACCAGCGCCTCGCTGGACTGCAGCACGTTCTGATAGACCTCGTTGCCTTGCACGAGCAGGTCGGTGATGCCGGTGGCGTTGGTGCCGAACACGGCCAGGCCATGGGCGCCGACCCAGCATGCTTCCCCATCGTCCTCCGTGCAGGTGCTCGTATGCTTGATGCCATGGATCTTGTTATTGACGATCTGCAGGTTGCTCCCGTTCCCTTCGACCAGGATGCCGACCGGCGACGCGCTCGCGCTGCCGGTCGTGAACGCGGTGACCTCGAAGCCTTCGACGCGCACGTAATTCGAGTTGCGGATCGTGATCAGGCCCTGGCGACCCGAAGGTGTCACTCCGCTGCCGCCGCGCAGGACGACGCCCGGATCGGCCTTGATCAGGATGGGGGCGCCGGCAGTGCCGGACTTTCCTGAAACCAGGACTTTCTGCGTGTAGGTACCCGGCAGCACACGTACCGTATCGCCGGCGACGGCGGCATTGACCGCGGTCTGGATCGACTGGCCCGGCGCAACGGTGATGACGGCGGCATGCGCCAGTTGCGTCGAGACCAGCAGGCAGGCGGCGGCAGCGGGGGCCGTCATTTTGAGGAAGGCTTCGAAGTGTTTCAAAGGTGTCTCCGGTGAGTGAAGGTGCGTAAATACTAATCACCGGAAGTCGTTGAATCAACCTGTTTCTGTGTTTCGAATCAACTTTCGAAAGGATATTTAGCGAACTACGTAATAAACAATGTTAAGTAAGAACGGATTCGATGGTTTCGTTATCTTTCGTTCGGTGGAATCCTGGCCTGGCGTGACCGGATGACCCGCGCACCGCCAGCGCCTGGCCCACCGCCGCCGGCGCTGCGCTCCGTGCAGCATGGCGCTGGGCGCCGTCAACCTTGAACGCGCTCACCAGGCGCGCCAGCGTGGCCGCCTGGTCTTCGAGCGAGGCGGCGGCCGCCGCGGCTTCTTCCACCAGTGCCGCGTTCTGCTGGGTCACGCTGTCCATCTGGGCGATGGCTTCGTTGATCTGCTCGATGCCGACGGTCTGCTCGGTGCTGGCCGAGGCGATCTCGGACATGATGTCGGTCACGCGGGTGATGCCTTCGACGATTTCCTGCATCGTCGTGCCGGCCTGGTCGACCAGGCGGCCGCCGGCGTCGACCTTGGCCACCGAATCGGTGATCAGGCCGCGGATCTCCTTGGCCGCACCGGCCGAGCGCTGCGCCAGGCTGCGCACTTCGCTCGCCACCACGGCGAAGCCGCGGCCCTGCTCGCCGGCGCGCGCCGCCTCGACGGCCGCGTTGAGCGCCAGGATATTGGTCTGGAAGGCGATGCCGTCGATGACGGCGATGATGTCGCCGATCTTCTTCGACGATTCGTTGATCGAGGCCATGGTCGACACCACCTGCGACACCACTTCGCCGCCGTGCGAGGCGATCTGCGACGCGTTCCTGGCCAGCACGTTGGCCTGGCGCGCGTTGTCGGCGTTCTGGCGCACGGTGCCGGTCAGTTCTTCCATCGACGAAGCCGTTTCTTCCAGCGAACTGGCCTGCTCCTCGGTGCGCGACGACAGGTCGAGGTTGCCGGTGGCGATCTGCTGCGAGGCCGTGACGATGGTCTCGGTGCCGGCGCGCACCGCGCTGACGGTCTTGAGCAGGCTGTCGTTCATGGTCTTGAGCGCCGCGAGGAGTTGGCCGACCTCATCGCGCGAAGCCACGTCGATGCGGGCGGTCAGGTCGCCCGCCGCGACCTGCCGGGCCAGCCCTACCGCGTGGCCCAGCGGCACCGTGATGCTGCGGGTGAGCAGCCAGCCGAACACGGCGCCGATCGCGAGCGCGCTCACGCCGAGCGCCGTCAGGACCTGCCTGGCCGAGGCATTGAGTGCGTCGATATTGGCTTGCGCCTCGGCCGACAGCGACTCTTCATAGGCGACGACCGCCTGGACCGACGCGACGTATTTGCCGACTTCGGGCATCACCTGGTCGCGGAAGAAGGACTGGACGTCCGGATGCCCGGCGCCCAGCGCCGCCTTGCGCTTGAAACCCTCGTCGCGCAAGCCGATGTAGCGGCTGCGCTGGCTGGCGACGGCTTCCATCAGCGCCTTGCCCTGGCCGGTGCCGACCATTGCCTCGAGCCGCTTCTGGGTGGCGCTGACGCCGGCGCTGGTCTTCTTCATTTCGGCATCGTAGTGCGCCTCCTCGGCCGCATCGGCGCTGGCGGCCTTGGCGCGGGTGCGCACGGCATTGCCCTCGATGCCGCGCAGCCACTGCTGGGCAAGGTTGACGCTGAGCGCAGCGTCCGCCATCACGGTCTTGGCCTCGGCGATGCGGTTGAGTTGCCACAGCGCGCTGACGAGCATGACGGCCACGAGGGCGAGGACGGCGGCGAATGCGCCGCCAAGGCGGATTCCGATCTTGAGGTCGCTGATTTTCATTGTTGTCTCCTGTTCGAATGACGAGGTGGCCGACCATCCCATACGAGGTCACGGATGTGACATTTCGTGAGATTTCATTGCTCTACGTCAAGGATAAGCATGGATCGCGGGGCGTGGACTACCAGGAGTCCACAAATTTCCACGCTTGTTGCTGACAGGGAACAGAAAAATAGCAGAAAGATATGAGGCGGTAAGCAATTGATATCGCTTATTTGCGCGGCGACCACGGATAGCGCGTCGCCGCGACAGTCGCGACAGTCCGAGGCGGGTCAGACGACCGCGTCTTCTTCCACTTCTTCCCGCATGGCGCGCTCGACGCGGCGCGGGGCCGGCGTGCGCACCACCAGCGCGTGGCCGCCTGGTGCGCGGCGGGCGCCGCGGACCGCATTCTCGTCGCCGACCTTGAACACGCTCACGATCTGCGCCAGCGCTGCCGCCTGTTCCTGCAGCGAGCCGGCGGCGGCGGCCGCTTCTTCCACCAGCGCGGCATTCTGCTGGGTCACGCTGTCCATCTGGGTGATGGCTTCGTTGACCTGCTCGATGCCGACGGTCTGCTCGGCGCTGGCCGAGGCGATCTCGGACATGATGTCGGTCACGCGGGTGATGCCTTCGACGATTTCCTGCATCGTCGTGCCGGCCTGGTCGACCAGGCGGCCGCCGGCGTCGACCTTGGCCACCGAGTCGGTGATCAGGCCGCGGATCTCCTTGGCCGCACCGGCCGAGCGCTGCGCCAGGCTGCGTACTTCGCTCGCCACCACGGCGAAGCCGCGGCCCTGCTCGCCGGCGCGCGCCGCCTCGACGGCGGCGTTGAGCGCCAGGATGTTGGTCTGGAAGGCGATGCCGTCGATGACGGCGATGATGTCGCCGATCTTCTTCGACGACTCGTTGATCGAGGCCATGGTCGACACCACCTGCGACACCACTTCGCCGCCGTGCGAGGCGATCTGCGACGCGTTCTTGGCCAGGACATTCGCCTGGCGCGCGTTGTCGGCGTTCTGGCGCACGGTGCCGGTCAGTTCTTCCATCGACGAAGCCGTTTCTTCCAGCGAGCCGGCCTGCTGCTCGGTGCGCGCCGACAGGTCCAGGTTGCCCGAGGCGATCTCCTGCGATGCGGTGACGATATTCTCGGTGCCGGCGCGCACCGCGGTGACGGTCTTGAGCAGGCTTTCGTTCATGGTCTTGAGCGCGGCCGTCAGGGTGCCGACTTCGTCGCGCGAATCGACGTGGATGTCGGCGGTCAGGTCGCCCGAGGCCACTTGCTGGGCCAGGCCGACGGCGCGCGCCAGCGGCTGGGTAATGCTGCGGGTGAGCAGCCAGCCGAACAGGGCGCCGATGGCGACCGCGGCGACGCCGATCACGGTCAGGCTGCGCTGCACCGAGACGCTGATGGCGTCGATGCTGGCATTGGCGTCAGCGGCCAGCTTTTCCTGGAAGTCGGCCAGCTTGCCGGCGGCTTCGGTATAGGCGCGCATCTCGGGCATGACCTTGGTGTCGAGGAAGGCCAGCAGCTCCGGATTACCGGCGCCGAGTTCGGTCTTCATCTTGTAGGCCTGGTTGCGCACCGCGCTGTACTTGGCGCGCTGTTCGACCAGCGCGGTCAGCAGCACCTTGCCGTCGGCGCTGACGATCACTTCCTCGAAGATTTTCTGCAGCTCGCCGGCGCGCTTGCTGATCGCCTTCATGCCTTCTTCGTAGGACTTCTCGTCGGCCGGGTCGATGGCCCGGATTTTCGCCACCGTGCTGACGGCGTTGGTGGTGATGCCGGCGCGCATTTCCTGGGCCAGCTTGGCCTTCTCGGTGGCCGACGCCATCTCTTCCTTGGCGGTGGTGATATGGTTCAGCTGCCAGAGGGCGGTGCCCAGCATGACGACCATCATGGCGAGGATGACGGCGAAGGCGCCGCCGAGGCGAACGCCGATATTCAGATCTTTGATTTTCATGGTTTCCAGTTCCGAGGACGAGAGGGCCTTGTGACTTGTAAAATCGCAGGATGTAACGTTAGGAGAGCGTTATCTCATCCGGTCAAAAGTACACGTTGTAGCTCGGCAGAGGAAACCCATAATGACAGTTTATGCTCTCGATGTTGCTGTCTGGAAACGAAATAATGACTGGATGTTACGAGTCAATATCACTTACATATTAGAGTTATTTAATAATCAATATAATTTCGGTATAGATTTATATCGCCATCATATATATGGCTCATATTGATTTTTAACAAATTTTCGACAATTGCTTACAACGAAGCGCGTTTTTCCGCCGCCTCCAGTACCCGCAGAAGGTTGCCGCTCCAAAGCTTCGCCAGGTCGGCGTCCGACATGCCGTCGGCCTTCAGGCGCTCGGTAATGCGCGGCAGGTGCGCCACGTTGTCCAGTCCTGCCAGGCCGCCGCCGCCGTCGAAATCGGCGCCCATGCACACGTGGTCGATGCCAGCCACCGCGATCAGGTGCTTGAGCGAGGCGATGTACTGCTCGAAGCTGGTCTGCCACAACGGTTCCACCGCATCGAGCGCCAGCCACTCGCGGCTCAACGCGGCTTGGTCAAGCGGCGCCAGCGTGCCGATGTGTTCGAGCCGGTCGAACAGCGCCGCGCGTTGCGGGCCCATTGTCAGTTCGCTCAGGTAGATGGTGGAGGCGCAGATCGCGCCGCCGCCGGCCGCGATCCGCCGGATGCGGGCGTCGTCGATATTGCGCGGGTGGTCGTAGCTGGTGCGCGAGTTCGAGTGCGACAGCAGCAGCGGAGTAGCGGACAAGGCCAGCATCTGGTCGACCGTGGCGTCCGAGGCATGGCTGGCGTCGATCACCATGCCCAGCCGGTTCATCTCGCGCACCCAGTCGCGCCCCAGCGGCGACAGGCCATTCCAGGTGGGCTTGTCGGTCGACGAATCGGCGAACTGGTTGTTCTTGCCGTGGACGATGCCGACCAGGCGCACGCCCTGGCGCTGGAACTGGGCCAGCGCCGCCATCGCCGCCGCGCCGTCGCCCAGCGGATAGCTGTTCTCGATGCTCTTGAACGCCACCAGCTTGCCGGCGGCGTCGAGGCGGCGCGCCTCGGCAGCGGTGGTGGCGATGCCGATGCGGTCGGCATGGCGCGCCAGCGTCGTGTCGATCAACTGCGAACGCACCAGCGCATGTTCGCGCGCCGCCGCATAGCCCTCGGGCGTCAACGGTCCCTGGTCGGTGAAGATGGCGAAGAAGCCGCCATCGAGGCTGCCCTCAACCATGCGCCCCAGATCGACCTGGGCCACTTCGACGGCGGGATCGTGGCGCTCGCCAAAGTCCCAGCCTGCGCGGCCGAAGTGCACCGGCGTGTCGAGATGGGCGTCGAGCGTGAGCAGGCGGCGATGGTTGTTATCGACCTTGTCGTCCATCGGCGCGCCGCCGGGAGCGGCGCAGCCGGCGAGCGCTAACAGGGAAGCGAGGGCGAGGCTGGCAGTCGTGGTCTTTTTCATTCGGTCGTCTTGATCGGGGTGAAGTTCAGGTCCGCGTAATCCCAGCTGAAATCGGCGATCGGCGACACCGGCGCGAGCTTGATGCCCTGCACCTTGCCGTCCTTGTCGAAGGCGAAGCTGAGGTAGGCCGGTTCCAGCGCAGGGTCGTCGAAGCGCGTGATCCAGGTATCGTACTGCCAGTGCTCGAGCCGGCCCGCCATGCGCTGGGTCGAGGTGAAGTCGACCCGCAGGCCATTCTTCTCTTGCGTGATCGCGAGCTTGCCGTACCAGGGATCGGCATAGATCCCCACCAGGCTCGCCGGCGGCAGCGACGGCGTCGATTTCACCGGCCTGGCCTGCTTGGCCTTGAGCAATTCCAGCCCCTGTTTCACCTTCTTCGCCTTGTAGGCCTGGAAGGTCGCCGGCCAGTCCGCCTGTGGTTTACCCAGGTAGTGGTCGGCCAGCTCGTACATCAGGCCGCGCACCAGTTCTCCATCTTCGCTGTTGATGGCGATGGCGAAGCCCACGTTCTGCTCGGGCAGCAGCACCACGGCGGTGCCGAAGCCGAACACCGCGCCGCCGTGCCAGATCATGCGCGCGCCGCGGTAGTCCATCAGGTCCCAGCCCAGGCCATAACTCGACAGCTTCGACTCGAGCAGCTTCAGCTCGGGCGGCATGGGGCCGGTGGGCATCGGCATCGACGGCGTCCACATCTGCTCGTGGGTCGCGGCGCTGAACACGCGCTTGCCGTCCTGCGCCACGCCGGCGCCGAGCAGCGTGTGGAGCCAGTGCGCCAGGTCGTTGGCGCTGCTGGCGATGCCGCCGGCCGGGGCCGCGTTGCGTCCCAGGTCGTCGCGCTCGTCGAGCCGCACCTGCTCGCCGGCGCCGCGCAGGCCGCCGCTCTTGATCCCACCGATGCGGGCATGCGGATAGGCGCGGTTCGCGGTGGCGAAATTGTCTTCGTTGTGGGTGGTCGACACCGTCATGCCGGCGGGACGCAGGACGTGCTCGCGGGTGTATTCTTCCCAGGTCTTGCCGCTGACCTGCTCGATCAGCTGGCCAGCCACCACGTACATCAGGTTCGAATAGGCATAGGTGCTGCGAAAGCTGGTCGCCGGTTCCAGGAACCGCACGCGGTGCACGGTCTCGGCGCGCGAGAGCTTGCTGCGCGGGACGAACAGCAGGTCGCCGGCGCCATAGCCAAGGCCGCTGCGATGGGTCAGCAGGTCGCGGATCGTGATCTCGCGCGTCACCCACGGGTCGTACATCTGGAAGCCCGGCAGGTGATCGGTCACCTTGTCGTCCCACTCGATTTTGCCGGCATCGACCAGCGTGGCCAGCGCCGCCACCGTGATCGCCTTGCCGGTGGAGCCGGTCGGGAACAGGGTGTCGCCGTCGACCGCCGCCGGCGCGCCCAGCTGGCGCACGCCGAAGCCGCGCGCCAGCGTCGTCTTGCCGTCTTCGACGATGGCGATCGCCAGGCCCGGCACGCCGATGCGCTGGCGGAGCAGCTCGGCGCGGGCTTCGAAGTCAGTCGGGGGCGCCGCCAGCGCGGGTGCGCAGGCGAAGGTGAAGGCGAGCAGCAGGGAAAGCGTGATCTTCATGGTGTCTCCTGGCAGGCGTCGAGCAGGCGTTCGAAGGCGGGGCCGCCGCGCATCGGATCGGCGACAGGATACGGCAAGCGCGCGGCATATGCGGCAATTTCGGCCTCGGCTGCCCGTGCGTCCATGCCGCCGGTGTTCAGGGCCACCCCCACGCAGCGGATCGCGGTATTGGTCACCCGGCCCAGCGCGATGGTCAGTTCGATCACGGTGTCGATCGACGGCAGCGGCGAGGCGGGATAGCCGAGCAGGTGGTCGCGCCGCGGATCGTGGCAGACCACGAACATATCGGGCTGGCTGCCATGCAAGAGGCCCAGCGAGACGCCGGCGAAGGCCGGGTGGAACAGCGAGCCCTGGCCCTCGATCACGTCGACGTGGCCGGGCGCCGCGGCGGGGCTGAGGATCTCGGCGGCGCCGGCCACGAAGTCCGAGACGACGGCGTCGATCGGCATGCCGCCGCCGGCGATCATGATGCCGGTCTGGCCGGTGGCGCGAAAACTCACGTCGGCGCCGCGCGCGGCCAGGCCGCGGCTGATGGCCAGCGCCGTGTACTTCTTGCCCAGCGCGCAGTCGGTGCCGACCGTCAGGATGCGGCGTCCGCTGCGCGGCAGGCCGGTCGCGATCGGGATGTCGGCCGGTGGCGTGCGCACGTCGACCAGGCGCCGGCCGCTGCGCTGTGCGGCTTCGCGCAGGGCGGGCAGCGCGCCGAGCCGCACGTGCATGCCCGAGACGATGTCCAGGCCGGCGTCGAGCGCGGCGGCGAGGGCCGGCACCCAGGCGTCCGGAATGCCGCCGCCCGGCGCCGCCACGCCGATCACCAGCGCGCTCGCGCCTTGCGCCACCGCCTGCTCGCAAGTGAGTGGCGGCAGGCCGGCCGAGACGGTGGCTTGCGGCAGGCGCAGCTCACCCACGCAGCGCTCGCCGGCCCAGTCGCGCAGGCCGAAGGCGGTCTTGGCGAAGCCCGGTTCGGTGACGTCGCCGAGGAACAGCAGGCAGCGGCCGACGCTGCGGTTGTCCAGTGATGAAGGCATCAATACTCCCGGGTCAGGGTGAAGCCGACGGTGCGCGGCGCGATCACGCCGGTGAGCATCGCGCCGTTCGGAGAAACGAACATGCCGTTCGCCATGGTCGACGTCGTCGATAGCCGGCCATCGCTGTTGCCGAGGTTCTTGCCGAATACCTCGACCGTCCAGTTGCCGAGCTCGAGGCCGGCATAGGCGTCGACCACGTTGTACGACGGGATCTCGCGCTGGCGGCCGTTGGCCGTGCGGTAGTCGAGGTCGAAGTTGCCGTACTGGCCCGCCATGCGCCGCGCCGAGGCGCCGACGAAGGCGGGCGTGGTGTCGCCGATGGTCCAGCGGTAGTCGGCCATCAGCGCCGCCGTGTACTTCGGGGAGAACGGCAGCCGGTCGCCCTTGAAGCCGCCCACCAGCGGGCTGGTGTCGTTGTCCAGGCGCGCCTTGTTCCATGCGCCGTTGGCCGACAGGCGCAGGCCCCGCAGCGGACGCCAGCCGGCGGTGATCTCGACGCCGTCGGCGGTGGCGCCTGCGCCGTTGGTGTTGACGCCGTAGTCGTTCACCTCGGCCAGCAGCTGGATGTCCTTCCACTTGATGTGGAAGGCCGACAGGTCGAGCGACCAGCGTCCGTCGGCGGTCTGGGTCTTGAGGCCGGCCTCGTAGCTCATCACGCTGTCCGAATCGTAGGTGGCCGGGGTGCCGGGCGGCGCTTCCGGCGGCAGGACGTTGGGGCCGCCCGGACGGAAGCCCTTGGCCGCGCGCGCATAGACGGCGGTGCGCTCGCTGAATTTTCGTTTGAGCGAGACCGCATAGGTGAACACGTCTTCGGACGATTCGGCGCGGTTGTCGACCGGCGCGCCGGCCAGAGCGCCTTCGCCGACCTGGCGCGCATCCTGCTTGTTGTGGCTGTAGCGCCCACCGATATCGAGGTCGTACACGGGATTCAGGTGGATCGTGGTGTTGGCGAAGGCCGCGACCTCGCGATAGTTGGAGCCCAGGCCAATCTCGGCCAGCAGCGGCAGGCCGGTGGCGGGCGTCGTCGACCCCGGCACCAGCGCCTTGTAGTGCTGGGCAAGTTTGGCATCCTCGTCGGTGTAGTACAGGCCGCCCAGCCAGTCGACCCGCCCGCCGCCGTTCGAACTCAGGCGCAGCTCCTGCGTGAACTTCTTGACCTCGAGTTCCATGCCCATGAACAGGTCGTTCGGCACGCCCAGGTTTTCTTCGATGAAGCCGCTCAGGTTGTAGGTGATGTCCTCGCGCGCGTACTGCTTCTGGGTGCTGTAGCTGGTCGACGAGGTCAGGCTGGCGCTGCCCAGGTTCCAGTTGGCGGTGCCGTTGAAGACGCGGTAGTGGATGTCGCGCATCTGCGGGACGAACTGCGACTGGGTCGGGCGGCCGTACAGCGTCTCGAGCGAGTTCGGGTCGCTTTCGACGACACTCGGCGCGTCGGTGGCGATGTTCTGCGCGACCGCCGTCAGGCGCAGGTCGAAGTCCTTGTGCGGCTTGTACAGCAGCGAGGCGCGGCCGCCGTAGTTCTCGGCCTTGTTGATGTCCCTGGCCACGTCCGAGCCGGCGGTGCCGATCGAATCGATGAAGCCGGGCTCCTTCTGGTACGAGACCGAGGCGCGGGCGGCGAGCGTCTCGCTAATCGGGGTATTGACCACCAGGTTCGTCCGGTACGACACGCCGCCGCCGTCGACCGATGCGGCGCCGATCCGGGCGCGCATGGCGAAGCCGTCCATGTCCGGCGCATTGGTCACGAATTTCACCAGGCCGCCGAGCGAGCTGGCGCCGTACAGCGCGCCCTGCGGGCCGCGCAGCACCTCGACCCGCGCCAGGTCGAAGGTATCGAAGTCGCCGGCCAGGATGGCGCCGTTGGCCAGGCCGCTGCTGGAGCCGAACGGCGTTTCGTCCAGGTACACGGCGACGGTGGAGGCCACGCCGCCGGTATCGAGACCGCGCAGCACCAGACGGCCTTCGCCCGGGGTGCTCTGCACCAGCTGCAGGCTCGGCACCAGCTTGAGGTAGTCGGCAAAGCCGGTGGCCTGGTGTTTTTCCAGCGCGTCGCCGCCGACCACCGACATCGATTGCGGCACGTCGACCATCGTCTGTGCGCGCTTCTGGGCGGTCACGACCACCTGCTGGACATCGTCGCGCTGTTGTTCCTGTCCGGCCGCATGAGCGTTTGAAAACGCGCCCGTTACCGCGAGCGCCATGGATGTCAGGACGATGCTGCCTGCTGCTTTTGGCGTGGGAAATGCCATGTGGTTCTCTCCTGTTTCTCGTTATCGTTTCAGGGACATCAAGCGTTGGCGCCGGCGGCAATGCCGCCGGCATGCTGCCGGTCCGCGTGCCGCATCGGACCGTCGAGGCGCCACAGCAGGCCGGCGGCGAGCGCCGCCAATGCCGCCAGCAGGGCGAAGAAGGCGCCGGGTTCGAAGCGGCTCCACAGGCCGCCTACCAGGCCGGCCGACAGGCTGCCGGCGAAGGTGACCAGGAACCAGGCGGCGACCGTGGTGCTGCCCAGGTGGCGCGGCGCCAGCCGGGCGAACAGCCCCAGGCCGGTGGGCAGGATGAACAGCTCGCCGATCGTCAGCACCAGGAAGAACGACACCAGCCAGAACCAGCCGGTGGCCGCGCCGCCGGCGCTCCAGCCGATGGTGGCCAGCAGCAGGTAGGCGCCGGCCACGATCAGCGCCCCGCAGGCCATGCGCCGCAGCGGCGCCTGGTCGACGCCTGCCGCGGCGCGGCGATGCCAGTACGCCAGCAGCGGCGGCGTGAGCAGCATCACGAACAGCGGGTTCAGCGACTGGAACCAGGTCATCGGGATGGTCCAGTCGCCCACGGTGCGGTCGACGCCGCTGTCGGCCCACAACGCCACCGTATTGCCGACCTGCTCGTAGGCGGCGCGAAATACCGTCACCGCCAGGCCGATGCCGGCCAGGACCAGCACGGTCTCGCGGCCCAGGGCGCGCGGCGCGCCGTCGTGCAAGGGCGCCGGCGTGCGCAAGGTTTCCGGCGGCAGGTAGCGCTGTCCGGCGACGTAGATCGCGAGGCCCAGCAGCATGCCGACGCCGGCCAGGCCGAAGCCGTAGTGCCAGCCATACAGCTCGCCCACCGTGCCGCAGATCAAGGGCGCCAGGAAGCCGCCGATATTGATGCCCACGTAATAGACGTTGAACGCCCAGCCGCGCCGCGCATCGCTGCGCGCATACAGGTCGCCGACCTGGCTCGGCAGCGACGGCAGGAACAGGCCGTTGCCGAGGGCGATGGTGGCCAGCGCCAGGTAGAAGAAAGCGTCGAAGGCCATCATGAAGTGCCCGGCAGCCATGATCGAGGCGCCGATGACGATGGCGCGCCGCTTGCCGAGCCAGCGGTCGGCCAGCACGCCGCCCAGGATCGGCGTGAAGTAGGCCGCCGCCGTATAGGCGCCGTAGATGAACGAGGCCTGGGTCTGCGCCAGCAGCAGTTCCTTGGTCATGAAGTAGACCAGCAGCGCGCGCATGCCGTAGTACGAGAACTGTTCCCACATATTGGTCAGGAACAGGACCGTCAGCCCGCGCGGATGGCCGAACCAGGTCGGCTGCGCGCGCATTGCATCACTCCTTGCGCCGCTCATGCGGGAGTCTTTCCGGCGCCGCCCCAGACCGCGGGCCCGGACCAGACCTTTCCGTCGGCGTACTCGACGCCGGGACGGCGGTCGTTGGCCAGGAAGATCGGGCCATCGAGGTCGACGATGTCGCATTCCTGGCCCAGCACGAAGCTCGGCCCCATGGACAGGCTCGAGCCGCCCATATTGCCGACCATGACCCTGAGGCCCAGGCGCCGCGCTTCCTGGGCCATGAGCAGGCCCTCGGTCAGCCCGCCGCATTTGTCGAGCTTGATGTTGACGACATCGTAGCGGCCGACGGCGCAGGCCACGTCGCCGAGGGACAGGATGCTTTCGTCGCCCGCCAGCGGGATCGGCGAGCGCAAGCCTTCCAGCTCGGCTTCGTGGCCGCGCGCCAGCGGCTGCTCGAGCAGGCCGACGTCCTGGGCCAGCAGGCCGGCGATCAGGGCGTCGAGCTGGCCGGCCACGAAGCCCTGGTTGCCGTCCACGCCGAGCCAGGCGTCGGGCCGCGCGGCGCGCACCGCCGCCACGCGCGCCAGGTCGAGATCGAGGTCGCCGGTGAGCTTGATCTTGATCGAGTGGGCCTGGGCGTAGCCGCGCGCCGTCTCCGCCATGGCCTCGGGCGCGTCGGCGCCGAGCGTGAAGGTGGTGAGCAGCGGCCTGGGCGCCGGCTTGCCGGCCAGCTGCCACACCGGCACGCCGGCGCGCTTCGCTTCCAGTTCCCACAGCGCGCAGTCGACCGCATTGCGCGCGCCGCCCGGCGGCAGGATGGCGCGCAGCTCTTCGCGCGTGGGACCGGCGGCGATGGCGGCGCTGGCGCCATCGAGCGCGGCCAGCATGTGGGCCGCGTCGTCGCCCAGGTAGTAGACGCCGCAGGCTTCGCCGCGGCCCTGGTGGCGGCCGTCGCCCAGGGTGACGACGACCACCTCGAAGGCCTCGAACACATGGCCCGAGATGCGGAACGGTTTCGCCAGGCGCAGTTTTTCGGTCGCGACCGAGATCGTGAGGCGGGCCATCAGTAGTTCACCGTCATCGAAAGCAGGCCGAAGCGCAGGGCGACGTAGGCCAGCAGCAGCACCGACAGCAGATACAGCACGCTCCAGAACTTGCGCAGGCGGCCGCTTTCCCTGAACGCCAGCTGCAGGTTGCGCGCGCCGGCCACCAGCGCCGCCACGAAGGCGAGCAGGCCGCCGATCTGCAGGAGCCACAGCCACGGGTCGAGCGGGGAGGTCGCGTTTTCCAGCGTCGCCTCGAAGGCCGCCACGATGCCGGCCCATCCGGCCAGCACCGCCAGGATGGCCAGCGCGCAAACGCGCGTGGCCAGCGCGGCCTGGCGCGCCGGCTTGTCCAGCGTGTGCTGCAGCTTGTAGCGGCGGCGCACGATCCAGCCGGCCGGCATGGCCAGCACGGCGAGCAGCAGCACGCAAACGGCGGCGCAGGCAGCCGGGATCAGCCAGGCGCCGTTCTTGCCGGCCGGGACACGGTCGAACACCATGAACGGCGACATGAAGTCCATGCTCCAGCGCACGACTTGACCGTTCACCAGCTGGGCCGCGAGGCGGTCTTCGCCATTCTTGTCGCGCCACACGAAGGGCGCGATTTCCACCCATTCGCGCGGCCGGCCATTCGGCCCGAGCAGGGCCGGCACCACCAGGTTGCCCTTGTCGTCGAGCGTGACCTTCACCTGGCCCAGCAGGTTGAACACGGCGAAGAAGTTTGATTCGGAGCGGCGCGTGCTTTCCCAGGAACCGGCCATCATCGCGGCATGGCGCTGCGCTTCGGCCTCGGGAACGCGGCCATCGGGCGGGAGGGTGGTGGGGAAGTAGCGGTCGGAGAAATCCTGGAACAGGGCGCTGCGCAGCGTGTTGGACGCGCCGTCGCGGCCACCGCTGTTGACCGACAGGTACAGGCCGACGCCGTCGTCCATGTACAGGTGCAGCGAGGTGTGGAAGCCTTCGGTGTCGCCCAGGTGGGCGATCACGTCGCGGCCGTTGACGTTGGTCTCGAAGAAGCCGAGCTCCATGCGATTGAGCGGCGGCAGCAGCGTCGACCTGGCGATCTTGTCGAGCGGGCTATCGTGCATCATTTTCGCGGTGGCGGCGGACAGGATGCGCTGGCCGTTGAATTCTCCGCCCGCGAGGTGGGCGATCATGAAGTTGGCCATGTCCTGGCCGCTGGCCGAGAGCGCCCCGGCCGGCGCCGGGTTGACGATCTCGAAGCCGAGCGATGGTTCGCCGGGCTTGCTGTAGCCCTTGGCCATCAGCGGCTCGAGCGCTGGCGGCAGCGGCTGGCGGAAGGTGGCGGTGCGCATGTTCAGCGGCGCGAAGATCCGCTGTTCGACATAGTCGTTGAACGGCAGCCCCGATACACGCTCGACCACGTAGCCGGCCAGCGAGGTGGCGTAGTTCGAGTAGGCCGGCGCGGTGCCGGCGTCGAAGATGCGCTCGGGGACCCATGCCTTGAGCAGTTCTCCCAGCGGCCTGGCCTTGCCCTTGTCGTAGACGATCAGGTATTTCACCGACTCTTCGAAGCCGGCGGTATGGGTCATGATCTCGCGCATCGTCACCGGCTTGCCGGCGCGCGCGGGGATCTTGAAGTCGAGGTAGGTGTTGACGTCGGCGTCGAGGTCGATCTTGCCCTGCTCCACCATCTGCATGACGGCGGTCCAGGTCACCAGCTTCGATACCGAGCCGGGACGGAACAGGGTGCGCTCGCCATCGACCGGCGTGCGCTTGTCGACGTCGGCATAGCCGAAGCCGCGCGCACTCAGGACCTGGCCATCCTTGACCACCACCACCACCGCGCCCGGGATATCGCTGGTATTGAGCGCGAACGGCATGTAGCCGTCGAGCCAGGCGTCGAGATCGGTCTTGTCGAGGGCACGTCCGCCGGCGGCAGCGGGGGACTGGACGGCCGTTTGCGCCGTATCCGTAGGGGTCTTGGCGACCGGACCCGGCGCGATCGGCGCCGGCGGCAGCGTCGGCGCTCGCGGCGCCTGCTGGGCCAGCCCGGCGCCGTTCCAGCACAGCATGCTCAGCAGCAGAATCTTCAGAAATCTCATCGAGTCTCCCTTCTCCCTGTTCGTTCGGTTGATTGCGGACCACCGGGTCAGCCTATAAAATAAAGCTTGATCCGAGTTATTTTTCTCTGATTAGAGAAATATCTTCCTAATCAGAGACTATGTCAACATATAAAAAATTCTTCTATGGCATCTGAATCCCCAACACTCGGCGCATTGATCCGCAGCCTGCGCAGCCGCCAGGGCTGGACGCTGAAGGAAATGAGCGTGAAAAGCGGCATCCCTGTGTCCACCTTGTCGAAGGTGGAGCACGGCCAGCTGACGCTGACCTACGACAAGCTGTACCAGCTGAGCCAGAAGCTCGGCATGCGCATGTCGGAGCTGTTTGCCGAAGAACCCGAGGCCGAGCCGGCGGTCACGGCGCGCCGCAGCCTGGGCGACCTGCAGTCGGCGGTGCGGGTGGAGACGCCCAACTACGACTACCACTACCTGTGCGCCGAGCTGAGGCGCAAGCGCATGATCCCGGTGATCGCGCGCATCCGCGCCAAGTCGGTCAGGGAGTTCGGGCAACTGGTGCATCACTCGGGAGAAGAGTTCACCTACGTGCTCAAGGGCGCGGTGGTGCTACACAGCGAGTTCTACGATCCGGTGGTGCTCAAGGAGGGGCAGTCGATCTATTTCGACTCGAGCATGGGGCATGCCTACCTGACGCCCGAAGGCTGCGACGAGGCCGAGGTGCTGACCGTGATGTCGAGTGCGGACGAGGAGCAGATGCAGTCGATGATGTCGACGCATACGCACGCCCACACGCTCGGGTCCCCGGACGGACAGGTGGAACGGGCGCCGGCCAAGCCACCCAGGCGCAAGGCCGCAAACAGCCAGGACTGAGGGGCTTTGTCAGCGCCCTGTGTGGGAGGGCCTGCCGGTTACGGGAAACGGTCTGGAACGGTAGACACCGTCAGAACCCGAGCTGGTAACAGGATTGTCCGGTCTGGGGGGAGATCGTTACATTGGAAAGATTCTGTGTGATTATCTGGACCACCCGGTGTGCAAAAGCAGGCTCGCGGTTGTGCTGGAATCCGTGATGAATCAGTGTTCTGAGCTTGGTCGCAAACATGCGAATGAGCGGTCCTGCTCCATCCTGGTCATCGTTGATGATACAGGTGTCGAACTCGCAATTATCCCCATGTCTGGCCGGCTCGGTGAAATTGGTGCTTCCAAAGATGGAGAAGTCGGTATTCAGGAAGTCCTTTCCGCGACCGGAGAGCCCGATGGCTTTGGCGTGCCATTTTCGAACAGCGACAAATTGGACGTTGATCGCGATACCGGTATTGCTGTTACTGCGTAAGGCATTGATGGTTTTGACGAAGAGATTCCCGACCTTTGTGACCACTTGATCCAGAGAGGCCGTGTATTTTCCCTTGGTATCCGCAAAAATTCCTATTAGCAGAACAATTTCGCGGTTTGCCTGATTGGCGGCCCAGGAAATCGCACTGGCAAGTTCCGATGCCACGCCGTCATACGATGAAACGCTGCCGGTCAGAATATAAAGTCTTCCATCTTTTGCCGAAGCAAGCAGAGTTTGAAATTCCTGGGTTGTCTCGTTGTGATCCGGGCTCTGCAATAAAAATTTTATCGTCATAATATTCACTCGTAACGTAAGCAATCAACAGGCAGCAGCCTCGACGCCCTGCGCGCCGGATAAAAACCGAAGAACATCCCGACCGCCGTCGCGAACCCGCACGCCACCAGCACCCCCGACAGGGTCAGGTAGACCTCGAAGTCCGCAAACTTCGTGATGAGCGCCGCGCCGCCCGCCGCGATCGCGATCCCGACCAGGCCACCGGCCAGGCAGATCACCACCGCCTCGGCCAGGAACTGCAGCAGCACGGCGTTCGGGCGCGCGCCGATCGCCATCCGGATGCCGATCTCGCGCGTCCTTTCGGTCACCGACACCAGCATGATGTTCATGATGCCGATCCCGCCCACCAGCAGCGAGATCGCGCCGATCAGGCCGAGCAGCAGGGCGACGCCGGCGCTGATCTTGTTGGCCGTGTCGGCGATCGTGTTCAGGTTCTGGATGCGGAAATCGTCCGGGTCGTCGAGCCGGATCCGGTGCCGGTCGCGCAACACTTCCTTGATGTCCTCGATGGCCTCGTTCATCGACCCGTCCGGCCGGCCCTGGGCGTTGATGTAGTGGACGTTCTGCGGGAACGGCGACTTGACCAGGTGGGCGCTGGCCGCCGTGATCGGCACCACGATCTGTTCCGCCAGGTCGGTGCCGTCGGGCTGGCGGCCTTCGCCGGCCAGCACGCCGATCACCTGGAACGACACGTTCTCGATGCGCAGGTAGCGCCCGAGCGGATCGGCGCGGTAGAAGAACTGGTCGGCCACCTTCTGGCCGATCACCGCCAGCCGCGCGCTGGCCCGCACGTCGGCTTCGCCGAACAGGGTGCCCTGGTCGACCTTCCAGTTGCGGATCGTGAACATGTCCGGGGTCACGCCCATCACGGTGCTGCTCAGGTTCTCGTTGCCGGCGCTGACCTTGAAGCTGCCCTGCAGGGCAGGCGCGGCGCCGGTCAGGCTGGGCAGGGCATTGAGCGCCTCGGCGTCAACCTGGGTCAGCACCGCCACCTTGCCTTCGCGGGCGCGCTGCGCTTCCGTGCGGTCGCCGCCCGGCATGATGTAGACCATGTTCGTGCCCAGCATCTGCAGCTGCTTGCCGATGAAGCGCTGCATGCTGTCGCCGAGGGCCAGCAGCAGCACCACCGAGGCGATGCCGATCACGATGCCGAGCATCGTCAGCGCCGTGCGCAGGCGGTTGGCCGCCATCGAGCGCAGGGATTCGATCAAGACCTGGATCAGGTTCATGGCGCGACTCCCGCCGCGGCGGTCGCGAACTGGCGCAGCCCTTCGGCGGCCGGGCCGTCGTAGATCACCTGCCCGTCCTTCAGGCGCACCAGGCGCTTGCTGTAGGCGGCGACGTCGGCTTCGTGCGTCACCAGCACGATGGTGATGCCGCGCTCGCGGTTCAGTTGCTGGAAGCTGTGCATGATGATGTCGCTGGTCTGGGTGTCGAGGTTCCCGGTCGGCTCGTCGGCCAGCAGCAGCGGCGGGTCGGTGGCGAGTGCGCGCGCGATCGCGACGCGCTGCTGCTGGCCGCCGGAGAGCTGGTTCGGCGTGCGTCCGGCGAGTTCGCCCAGGCCGACCCGTTCCAGTTCGGCCACGGCCCGCGCACGCGCCCTGGCGCGCCCCACGCCGCCGTAGATCAGGGGCAGGGCGACGTTTTCCGCCAGCGACATGCGCTTGATGAGGTTAAAGCTCTGGAACACGAAGCCGATCTTGCGGTTGCGGATGTCGGCCAGCGCGGGCCGTGAAAGCTGGCGGGTGTCGACGCCGTCGAGCAGGTAAGTCCCGCCGGTGGCCTGGTCCAGGCAGCCGAGGATGTTCATCAGGGTCGACTTGCCGGAGCCTGACGCGCCCATGATGGACACGAAGTCGCCGCGCTCCACCGTCATGTCGACGCCGTGCAGCACCGGCGTCTCGACGCTGCCGCTGACGTAGGTCTTGGTGACGCCGCGGATGGCGATCAGCGGCCCGGTCATTGGTTCTCCGGCTGGGCCAGCGCGCGGGTCACCACGCGGTCGCCTGGCTTCAGGTCGCCCGACAGCACTTCGGTGTAGCGGAAGTTGGAAAGCCCCGCCCGAATGTCGACCGGCTGCGGCTGGTTCATCGCGTCGAGTTTATAAATCTTGAACATGCGCGCGGTCTCGCTGGCGCTGCGGAAGGCGACGTCGTCTTCCTGCGCGGCGGGCTTGGCCGGCTGCGCGGCCACCTGCTGGACGTCGTTCTCCTTGTCCTTGTCGCGCTTGCGCTCTGCCGCCTGCTCTTCTTCGGACAGGCGGAAGCGCAGCGCCGTGGTCGGGATGCGCAGCACGTCGGGCCGGTTCGCCACCACCAGCCTTACCTGCGCCGTCATGCCGGGCTTGAGCAGTTCGTCGGTGTTGTCGACGTCGAGCACGACGTTATAGGTGACGACGTTCTGGACCACGTTCGGCGCCAGGCGGAACTGGCGCATGGTGGCGTTGAATTCGCGGTCGGGATAGGCGTCGACCACGAAGCGCGCCGGCAAGCCGTCCTTGAGCAGGCCGACGTCGGCTTCCGACACGCTGGTGTCGATCTGCATCTTGGTCAGGTCGTTCGCGATCTGGAACAGGTTCGGCGTGTTGAACGAGGCCGCCACGGTCTGGCCCAGGTCGATGGTGCGCTTGATCACCACGCCGTCGATCGGCGAGCGGATCACGCTGTTGTTGAGGTCCGCCCGCGCACGGTCGAGCTGGGCCTGGGCCAGCTTGAGATTGGCGGCGGCCACGTCCATCTCGCGCCGCGACTGGTCGAGCGCCAGGCTGGAGACGAAGTTCTGCGCCACCAGCTGCTCGTTGCGCTTGTAGGTGGCCCGGGCCAGCTGGAGGCTGGCGCGCGCCGAGGCGATGCTGGCTTCGGCCTGGCCCACCTGGGCGTTGAAGATGGTGGGCTCGAGCTTGAGCAGCACCTGGCCCTTCTTGACGCGGTCGTTGAAGTCGGCGTGCAGCTCGGCCACGGTGCCCGAGACCTGCGAGCCGACGTTGATCAGTGCCACCGGGTTGATGGTGCCGGTGGCGGTCACGGTCTGGTTGATGGCGCCGCGGTCGACCGCGGTGCTGCGGTATTTCGACGGCGGGACGACGTTGTCCCTGGGCTTGAGCAGTACCGCGCCTGCCGCGACGGCGACGAGAACGATGGTGGCGATGACGATGCGTTTCTTGGTAAAGATTTTCATTGGTTCCAGGCAAACGAACGGCAAGTAAAGCATCGAGTGTGATGCCTTGGTAAAAGATTAGCAAATGCAGATTGCATGATCGTGGCGTGCATATGCCAGGAAGCGCCGCAGTTTTTCGGAAGGAAGATCGTGGCGATCCGCTAGAATGGCGTATTCCTTTCTACTTACCAACCGCATCATGACTCAAGACGAATTGAAACAAGCAGTGGCGCGCGCCGCCATCGATTACGTTGTCGACGGTGAAATCATCGGCGTCGGCACCGGCTCGACCGCCAACTTTTTCATCGACGAACTGGCCAGGATCAAGGACCGCATCAAGGGCACCGTGGCCTCGTCCGAAGCCACCGCGGCCCGTCTGCGCGGCCACGGCATCCCGGTGTTCGACCTGAACGAGGTCGAATCGATGGCCGTCTACATCGACGGCGCCGACGAGATCGACGCGCAAGGCGCGATGATCAAGGGTGGCGGCGCGGCGCTGACGCGCGAAAAGATCGTGGCGTCGGTGTCGAAGAAGTTCGTCTGCATCGCCGACGGCTCGAAGCTGGTCGACACGCTGGGTAAATTCCCGCTGCCGGTGGAAGTGATCCCGATGGCGCGCGCCGTCGTGATGCGCAAGCTCGCGCTGCTTGGCGGCCAGCCGAAGCTGCGCCTCAAGCCAGGCACCGACCAGCCTTTCATCACCGACAACGGCGGTGAGCTGATCGACGTGGCGGGCCTGTCGATCACCGATCCGGTGGCGCTGGAAGAAGAAATCAACCAGATCACCGGCGTGATCGCCGTGGGCCTGTTCGCCAAGGCCGGCGCCGACGTCTGCCTGCTGGGCACGGCGGAAGGCGTCAAGACCCTGTCGCTCTGATCGGGAGACCAGCCATGAAATACGCGCTGGCGCCAATGCTTGCGGCCGTCCTGCTGGGCGGGTGCTCGGTCGTTGGCAGTGGGGTGGATGTGTCGCAGCCGACGGTGATCGCATCGCCCGACGTCGTCCAGATCCAGCGCGTGCCGTTCAAGGTCGGCGTGTCGTCGACCACGGTCGAGCAGCTGGCCAGGGCGCAGGCCTGCGCCAGCGAGCAGGGTGCCGGCCTGATCACGGAGCCGGGGCCGATCGAGGTCTATCGGATGCAGTGCCAGGATGGCAAGGTGTTCATGGCGCGCTGCGAATTGCGCCAGTGCCGCAAGATGTAAAAAAATCCTGCTGACGGCTGGCGCCGCGAGCAGGATTTTTCGTGGAAGATGCGCTTCGATCAGGCCGTCGGCGGCACGTAACCCATCGCCTGGTCGGCGCCTTCGCCGAAGAAATGCTTCTCCATCTGCGTCGCCAGGTATTTGCGCGCGCGATCGTCGGCCAGGTTCAGGCGGTTTTCGTTGATCAGCATCGTTTGATGCTTCAGCCATCCCTGCCATGCCTCTTTCGAGACCGACAGATACAGCTTCTTGCCCATCTCGCCTGGGACCGGCGGGAAGTCCAGGCCTTCGGCTCCCTTGTTCAGTTTGATGCAGTGGACGGTGCGGGCCATCGTGTACTCCTGTTGTGCGTTTTCCGGGTAAGACCGCTATTATAAGGTCTTGATCAGCACCTGTGACCGGCGCTGCCAGTTGTACATGTGTTGCCGGTCTTTTGGCAGATCGTCCACGGTGGCCGGCATGAAGCCGCGCTTCTTGAACCAGTGCGAGGTGCGCGTGGTCAGCACGAACAGTTTCGTGAGGCCGGCGGCGCGGGCGCGGTTTTCCATGTGCTTCAGGATGCGCTCGCCGTCGCCCTGGGTCTGCGCATCGGGGCTCACCGTCAGGCAGGCCATCTCGCCCATCTTCGACTCGGGGAACGGGTACAGCGCCGCGCAGCCGAAGATCACGCCGTCGTGGTCGATCACCGAGAACTGGTCGATCTCGCGCTCGATCAGCTCGCGGCCGCGGTAGACCAGGGTGCCATCGGCTTCCAGTGGCTCGATGAGCTTGATAATTCCGCCGACGTCCTCAATTGTGGCCTGGCGCAGGCTTTCCAGGTTCTCGTGGCTGATCATGGTGCCCACGCCGTCGTGGGTGAACACCTCGAGCAGGGCCGAACCGTCCATCTCGTAGGGGATGATGTGGGCGCGGTCGACGCCGGCATTGCAGGCCTTGATCGCGTGCTGCAGGTAGAAAGCGGCGGAATCGGACAGGAAGCCCGCCTGCAGCACGGCTTCGGCCATGTGCGACGACAATTCGCGCAGCTCGGCGCCGCCGGCATCCACCATCATCGGCGATTCGGTGATGAAGATCAGCTTGTCGGCGTGCAGGGCGATCGCGGCCGACGCGGCCACGTCTTCCATGGTCAGGTTGAAGATCTCGCCGGTCGGCGAGAAGCCCAGCGGCGACAGCAGCACCAGGTTGTCCTCGGTCTGCAGGATCGGATGGATCTTCTCGGCGGCGATCTTGCGGGTGACGCCGGTGAGCTCGAAGTCGACGCCGTCGATCACGCCCAGCGGGCGCGCCACCACGAAGTTGCCCGAGACGATGCTGATCTGGGCGTTCGACATCGGCGTATTGGGCAGGCCCTGGCTGAAGGCGGCCTCGATATCCAGGCGCAGCTCGCCGGCGGCTTCCTTGGCGCATTCGAGCGCGGCGGTGTCGGTGATGCGCACGCCGTTGTGGAAGCGGCCCTCGACGTTGCGCAGCGCCAGCTGCTCGGCCACCTGCGGCCGCGAACCGTGCACCAGCACGATGCGGATGCCGAGGCCGACCAGCAGCGACAAGTCCTGCGCCAGCACCGGCAGGGCGCCGGCGGCGACCAGTTCGCCCGGGAAGGCGACCACGAAGGTCTTGCCACCGAAGGCATGAATATACGGCGCGACCGAGCGCAGCCACTGGACGAATTGGGTAGGAGTTTCCATTTGCCGCATTATAATTCGCTGCGCGTTGTGCGCACCAAATCCTTGTAAAAATCAATGTCTGAACAGAGTAACAAGCCTTCGCCACAGCAGGCGCGCGAAGCGAGCGCCACCGCCAATGCCACCTCGGTCGAACGCCGTCCCCGTCGTACGCCGGGCGAGCGCGGCGAGTCGCGTCCACGCCCGGAGCGCCCGCCGCGTGAAGAAGCTCCCGTGGTGCGCAATCCTCTGCCGCCGATTACCTTCCCCGAAGACCTGCCGGTCTCGGGCCGGCGCGCCGAGATCGCGAAAGCCATTCTCGAGAACCAGGTGGTCATCGTCTCGGGCGAGACCGGTTCGGGCAAGACCACCCAGCTGCCGAAGATCTGCCTGGAACTGGGCCGCGGCGGCAAGGGGCTGATCGGCCACACCCAGCCGCGCCGGATCGCGGCGTCGTCGACCGCCAAGCGCATCGCGCAGGAACTCGGCTCGCCGCTGGGCGAGCACGTCGGCTTCAAGGTGCGCTTCAACGACACCTTGCAAAAAGGCGCCTCGGTCAAGCTGATGACCGACGGTATCCTGCTGGCGGAAACGCAAACCGATCCGCTGCTGCGCAACTACGACACGATCATCATCGACGAGGCGCACGAGCGCAGCCTGAACATCGACTTCCTGCTCGGCTACCTGAAGCAGCTGCTGCCGCGCCGTCCGGATCTGAAAGTGATCATCACCTCGGCGACGATCGACGCCGAGCGCTTCGCGCGCCACTTCGCCGCCAACGACAAGCCGGCGCCGGTGATCGAGGTCTCGGGCCGCCTGTACCAAGTCGAGGTGCGCTATCGTCCGATCGACCGCGACCCGGTCCCGGGCGCCGCTGCCGTCGACCCGACCAAGCCGCTGCCGAAAGCCCAGGCCGCGCGCGAGAAGCGCGACCTGATGGATGGCGTGGTCGACGCCGTCGATGAGCTGTGCCGGATCGGCTCGGGCGACGTGCTGGTGTTCCTGCCGGGCGAACGCGAGATCCGCGACTGCGCCGAGGCGCTGCGCAAGCACCATCCGCCGCACGTCGACATCCTGCCGCTGTTCGCCCGCCTGTCGGTGGAAGAGCAGGACCGCGTGTTCCGTCCGAGCGGCAACGCGCGCCGCATCGTCCTGGCCACCAACGTGGCCGAGACCTCGCTGACCGTGCCGGGCATCCGCTACGTGGTCGACACGGGCCTGGCGCGCGTCAAGCGCTACAGCTTCAGGAACAAGGTCGAGCAGTTGCAGGTCGAGCCGATCGCGCAATCGGCGGCCAACCAGCGCGCCGGCCGTTGCGGCCGCGTGGCCGACGGCGTCTGCATCCGCCTGTTCGAGGAAGACGATTTCCTCAAGCGCCCCAGGTTCACCGAACCGGAGATCCTGCGTTCGTCGCTGGCGGCCGTCATCCTGCGCATGAAATCCCTGCGCCTGGCCGACGTCGAGACCTTCCCCTTCATCGAGGCGCCGCAGGGCCGCGCGATCGCCGACGGCTACCAGCTGCTGCAGGAAGTCGGCGCGGTCGACGACAACAACGAGCTGACCCCGCTGGGCCGCAAGCTGGCCAAGCTGCCGCTCGATCCGCGCGTGGGCCGCATGATCCTGGCCGCCCTGGACAACCACTGCCTGACCGAGATGCTGATCGTGGCCTCGGCCCTGTCGACGCAAGACCCGCGCGACCGGCCGATCGAATACCAGCAGCAGGCCGACGAGAAGCACAAGAAGTTCGCGGACGAGAAGTCCGAATTCCTGAGCTACCTGAAGATCTGGGCCTGGTTCGAGGACGCGATCGCGCACAAGAAGACCAACCGCCAGTTGCAGGACAACTGCCGCGCCAACTTCCTGTCTCAGCTGCGCCTGCGCGAGTGGCGCGACGTGCATTCGCAGCTGCTCACCATCGTGCGCGAGCAGGGCTGGCGCCTGAACGAATCGCCGGCCACCTATGAACAGCTGCACCTGGCGCTGCTCACAGGTTTGCTCGGCAATATCGGTTTCAAGTCCGAGGACGAGCAGGGCGGCGTCTACCTTGGCGCGCGCGGCATCAAGTTCCATATCTGGCCCGGCTCGACGCTCGGCAAGAAGGCGGGACGCTGGGTCATGGCGGCCGAGCTGGTCGAGACCACGCGCCTGTACGCGCGCACCATCGCCCAGATCCAGCCCGAGTGGGTCGAGAAGATCGGCGGCCACCTGCTGAAGAAATCCTGGGGCGAGCCGCGCTGGGAAAAGAAGCAGGCGCAAGTCACGGCGCTCGAGCGCGCGACCCTGTACGGCCTCGTCATCTATGGCGGCCGGCGCATCAACTACGGCCAGCGCGCGCCAAGCGAAGCGCGCGAGATCTTCATCCGTGACGCGCTGGTGGCCGGCGACTACGAGACGCGCCTGCCGTTCTACATCCACAACCACAAGCTGGTGAAGGACATCGAGAACCTCGAGCACAAGTCGCGCCGCCAGGACGTGCTGGTCGACGACCAGCTGATCGCGGCCTTCTACGACAAGGAGATCCCGCTCGACGTCGTGAACGGCGCCGGTTTCGAGAAGTGGTACAAGGACGAGGCGCGCGACAATCCGAAGCTGCTCTACCTGAACCGCGAAGAACTGATGCGGCACGAGGCGGCCGGCGTCACCACCGAGCTGTTCCCGAAGGCGATGGTCGTCACCGGCATCGAGATGGGCCTGACGTATCACTTCGAGCCGGGCAGCGTGCGCGATGGCGTGACCTTGTCGGTGCCGCTGTTCGCGCTGAACCAGATTCCGCAAGAGCGTCCCGCCTGGCTGGTGCCGGGCATGATCAAGGAAAAGGTGCATCTGCTGCTGAAATCGCTGCCGCAGAAGCTGCGCCGCCACTGCGTGCCGCTGCCGGAATACGCGGCGCGTTTCGTGGACCGCATCCATGCGGCGAGCGCCTTCGGGCGCGGCGACCTGGTCGACGTGCTGATCATGGATGTGCGCGCGCAGACGGGCGTGGCGGTGAAGACCGCCGACTTCAAGCTCGAGACGCTGCCGGCGCACATGTTCATGAACTTCAAGGTCATCGACGAGCATGGCCGCCAGCTGGAGATGGGGCGCAACCTGGCGACGCTCCAGGCCGAACTGGGTGGCCAGGCGCGCCAGAGCTTCCAGAAGATGGCCGAAGCGACGCCAAGCGCCGCCAATGCGCGTGCGCAGGCGGCGCGGCCGGTGGCGGCGGCGCCGAGCGTGCCCGCTCCATCGGCCGGCAAAGGGAAGGGCAACGCGCCGCAGACCGCGCCGGCTACCGCCCCTGCGCAGCAATCGGCATCGGGACGCCAGCACACGGGTCTCACCAGCTGGACCTTCGGCGAGCTGCCCGAACTGCTGGAGATCAACCAGGGCAAGCTGACGCTGATCGGCTTCCCGGCGCTGGTCGACAAGGGCACGCATTGCGACCTGGAGGTCTTCGACGATCCGAACGTGGCCGCGCGCACCCACCGCGTGGGCCTGCGCCGCCTGTTCGCGCTGCAGTTCAAGGAGCAGCTCAAGTTCGCCGAGAAGAACATTCCCGGCCTGCAGGGCATGGGCATGCAGTTCATGAACATCGGCTCGCAGGAAGACTTGCGCGACCAGATCGTGGCCAAGGCGATCGACATCGCCTGCCTGCAGGATCCGCTGCCGGTCGACGCGGCTTCGTTCAACCAACGCCGTGACCAGGGCAAGGGCCGCATTGGCCTGCTCATCAACGAGGTGGCGCGCCTGGCGGGGCAGATCCTGGGCGAGTATCACGGCCTGCCCAAGCGCGTGCAGGCCCTGCCTTCGGCGGTGTCGTCGGACATCATGGCGCAGCTGCAGGCGCTGGTGCACAAGCGCTTCATCCTTGAGAACGAGTACAGCCAGCTGGCGCACTTCCCGCGCTACCTGAAGGCGATCAACGTCCGCCTCGAGAAGTTGCGCGGCAATCCGTCGCGCGATGCGCAGCTGATGGCCGAGTGGCACACGGCAGCGAGCCAGTTCCAGCGCACGCTCAAGAACATGGCGGGCAAGAACAACGATCCGCGCATGGTCGAGTTCAGGTGGATGCTGGAAGAGCTGCGGGTGTCGCTGTTCGCGCAGGAGCTGAGGACGCCGATGCCGGTGTCGGCCAAGCGCTTGCAGAAGGTATGGGAGTCGATGTTGCGCTGATGGCTGGCCGGACCGGACGCGTTCAGGGCCGGTCCGGCAAATACCGCTTGTTCTTTCGCACGCCTGTGCTAAAGTGCTCCCATGAATATCACGGCCAAAAGCGAAGCCACCTACGCCACCATCCTCGATGCGGCGTTCGGTATGGCGTCGGCCGAGGGCATCGGCCAGCTGTCGCTGGGCGAGCTGTCCAAGCGCACCGGCATCAGCAAGAGCGGCGTGTTCTCGCGCGTCGGCTCGCTCGAGGCCTTGCAGTCGGCCGTGCTGGACGAGTACGATCGCCGCTTTTCCGAAGAGATCTTCTGGCCGGCGCTGGCCGCGTCGCGCGGCTTGCCGCGCCTGTCCACGATGGTCAACCTGTGGCTCAAGAAGATCGCCGGCGAAACCACGCGCGGCTCTTGCCTGTATACCGCCGGCGCTTTCGAATTCGACGACATTCCCATGCCGCATCCGCTGCGCGAGCGCATCGAGGCAGGCGTGCTGCGCTGGCGCGCTACCCTGCGCAAGACGGTGCTGCAGGCGATGGAAGCAGGGCATCTGCGCCCCGACACCGAACCCGAGCAGCTGGTGTTCGAGATCTACAGCCTCGTGATCGGCGTGATGCACGACGCGCGCTTCCTGCATGACGCAGACGCCCCCAGGCGGGCGCAGCGGGCGTTCAACCGCCTCATTTCCACTTACAGGAGTTTCAGCGACCTCGAATGAGGCGGGCCGGGGAGGGCATTGTCCTCCCTTTTTTTGAACTAATTTCGCACACCCGTGCGAAAGCGGACTGTGCACAAGGAGTCGATCATGTCTGGATGGTGGTTAGTGGTGGTGTCCCTGGCCGGACTGGCAGGGTATGTGGTGCGCGACGTGCTGCGCCGGGTTCCCCGGTCGAATGAGGATTTCGTGTTCTGCTGAGAAGTGGATTGCGGGATGATGACACGAAGGACGGCGGCCACGCCGCCGCCCCTCGTGCGGCCTTAGCCGATATTGCTGCCGCGGATACGGCTCAGATCCTTGTCGTCGCCCAGGTTGCCCGAGCGTGGGTCGGTGCTGTGCCCGGGACCCTGGTTGGCCCGCGCATCGCCCATGCCGGCGCCCGCGCCGCCCAGGCTGCTGGAACCGGCGTGTCCGGCGCCCACGCTCGAGCCCATCGCGCCGCCCGCGTAGGTGGCGCTGCCGGTGCCCGCGCCGCCGACCATGCCGCCCATCGGCACGCCCGGCCCCATGGTTGGCGCCCCCGAACGGTTCGGGTCGGTGCCATAGAAGCTATGGATGCCGCTGGCCCAGCTGAGCTCGCTCATGTCCGGCCAGGCATCCTTGTCGAAGCCCGGTGCGGTCTTGAGGCGGTCCTTGTCGACGTTGAGCACGAAGCGCTTGTTGACCGTGTCCAGGTGCAGCGCCTGCCACGGCACGGCGAACAGTTTTTCTCCCATGCCCAAAAAGCCGCCGAAGGCCAACACGGCGTAGGCGACCTGGCCGGTCTGCATGTCGAGCATGATTTCCTTGATGTCGCCCAGGTCTTCCTCGGCGGCGTTGACGACGCTGTCGCCGATCAAGGTGTCGGCGCCCATCAGGGACGGTCCCGGACCTATATCGTTGCGGTCCTTGTAGATACCGTATTTATCGCGGTCTGCGTAACCCATATGTTCCTCCTTGTCTATTGACGTTGCGAACAATACGACGGTCACTCCGATTGGAGCAGACCCTCGCCCTACGAAGGGTTCATGATAGGACGCCAATGGATCGGGGCGCGCGCGCCAGAGCCGAACAGGCTGGGGCCTTATGCGAGGCAGCGCACAGATGAGTACGCTCGGCATGGCTAATCTGCCAAGTTATGTCCAGGAGGAATAAGAGATGACCGTCATTTCGCGCTGCACCAACGCCGGCCCCCTGGGCCAACTGATCCGTACCCGTTCCTTTGCCTCGCTGCTGGCGCGTCTGCTGCGCCGCGGCTGATGTAATCGACACCAGCCCGGCGGCGCCGGACGGATCGAAGTAGGTACTTGGAACCTGTCCCCGCAGGTTCTTACGGCTGTCCGCCGCCACCCGCCGCACCATACACGTGGCCGGTGGTATAGCTTGCCTCGTCCGAGGCCAGCGTGACGTAGATCGTCGCCAGCTCGGCCGGCTGTCCAGGCCGCTTCATCGGCGTGTCGCCGCCAAACTGTTCGCGTCCCTCCGGCGAATTGCCGCCCGCCAGTTGCAGCGGCGTCCACACCGGCCCCGGCGCCACCGCGTTCACGCGGATTCCCTTCGATGCCATCTGCTTGGCCAGCGACTTCGTGAACGCCACCTCGAAGGCCTTGGTCGCCGCATAGTCGAGCAGCTTTTCCGGCGGATCGTACGCCGTCTGCGACGAGGTGTTGATGATGACGCTGCCGGCCGACATGTGCGCAATGGCGGCCTTGGTGATCCAGAACACCGCGTAGACATTGGTCTTGATGGTCCAGTCGAACTGCTCGCTGGTGATGTCGAGGATGGAGGCATTGTTCTGCTGGCGCGCGGCATTGTTGACCAGGATGTCCAGGCCGCCCAGTTCGCGCACCGCCGTCTCCACCAGCTTCTTGCAGAATGCTTCGTCGCGGATGTCGCCCGGGATGGCGACCGCCTTGCGGCCGGCGTCGCGGATCAGCTGCATGACTTCGCGCGCATCCGGTTCCTCGGCCGGCAGGTAGCCGATGGCGACGTCGGCGCCTTCGCGCGCATAGGCGATCGCGGCGGCGCGGCCGATGCCCGAGTCGCCGCCTGTGATCAGGGCCTTGCGTCCCGCCAGGCGGCCGCTGCCGCGATACGTGGTTTCGCCGTGGTCGGGGCGCGGCGTCATCTTGCTGGCCAGGGCTGGCCACGGCTGGTCCTGCTTGGGGAAGGGCGGACGCGGATAGCGCTTGGCCGCTTCGCGCGCCGCGCCCGGCGCCGGCTGGTTGCCGCCGGCCGCTTGCTGGGCCAGGGCCGGGACTGCGGCGGCCGAGGCGGCCACGCCCGCGGCAACGGTGCTGACAAAACGGCGGCGCGACGGCGTCACGCCTTCTGGCTTCTTGTCTTCCGAACTCATGCTTGCTCCTCGATGGGGTGGGGCCGCCAATGCAGCCAGGTAGTGACGAAGATGTTAGTCGTTATCGAAAAGACACGGAACACGGTAGCTTGTCGGAAAGATACCGGCAGGATGGACGGGGCCGTTCACGCAACCGTGTAAAACGGGCGGCCAATAAAAAAGGCGCTGTACCCGTTAGATATGGATGAGCATTGAACTGCTGAGCTGACCCGCGGTCCAACCCCGGTTGTCATCGATCGGGAGCGCGCAATGAAAGCGCCGGAGTTTGCGAAGCTGTTCAACGGGCTGCCGCTGCTGAACCAGCGGCAGCGGCAGCAGGTGCTCGCCGTCCTGCATCCGGCAGCCGGGCTCGACCGAGTGATCGCCCTCATCGGCGAGATCCGGTCAAAGGAGCGCTGCTGCCCGGATTGCGGCTGCGACCGTTGTCACCGCCATGGCCGGGCCAACGGCCTGCAACGCTTTCGCTGCCGCGCGTGCGGCCGCACCTTCAACGACCTGACCGGCACGCCGCTGGCGCGGCTGAGGCACAAGGACAAGTGGCTCGATTACCTGGACACGATGCTCGATTCCCGCACGGTCCGCTCTGCGGCCAAGCGGGTAGGCGTGCACCCGAACACGACGTTTCGCTGGCGCCACCGCTTCCTCGACCGGGTCAAGGACGACCGGCCCGAGCGCCTGGCCGGCATCGTCGAGGCCGACGAGATGTTCCTGCTCGAATCGCAGAAGGGGGCGCGCAAGCTCGATCGCCCTCCGCGCAAACGCGGTGGCAGGGCCGCCCTGCGCGGCATTTCACGTCACCTCGACTGCATCCTGGTAGCGCGCGACCGCAGCGGACAGACGATCGATGCCGTCACCGGCCGCGGCGCCTTGAAGGTGGCCCAACTGATCAAGCACCTGCTGCCGAAACTCAATTCGCAAGCGCTGCTGGTCACCGACGCCAACGCCGCCTATCGCGCCTTCGCCCAAGCCCATGGCATTGCGCACCAGGCCGTCAATCTCGGCGCCGGCGAACGGGTGCGCAGCGGCGTCGAGGGCGCGATCCATATTCAACATGTAAACGCTTATCATCGGCGCTTCAAGGAATGGCTGGCGCGCTTCCATGGCGTGGCGTCGCGCTGGCTACCCAACTACCTTGGCTGGCATTGGGCGATCGATGGTGGGAGGGTCACTTCCGTCGAGCAATTGCTGCGTATCGCATTCAAGGTCATCAACAGATAAGGATGACAGCGCCATAAAAAACGGGTGACCCGGCATTGCCGCGTCACCCGTTTCAGGCGGTGTTGCAGGGTCGTTCGAATCAGTCGACGGTCGCGCCGCTGTCCTTCACGATCTTCGACCATTTCGCGCTTTCGGCCTGCACGAACTTGGCGAAGTTCTCCGGCGTATCGCCCACGTACTCGGTGCCGGTGTCGGCCAGCACGCGCTGGAAGTCTGGCTGCTTCATGACTTTCTGCGATTCGGCGTTGATCTTGTCGACGATGGCTTTCGGGGTCTTGGCCGGCACGAACATGCCGTACCAGGCGTAGGACTCGATATTCAGGCCCGCTTCTGCGAAGGTCGGCACGTCCGGCAGCAGTGGCGAGCGCTTGTTGCCCGAGACGGCGATCGGCTTCACCTTGCCGCTCTTGATGTGCGGCATGATCGCGATGGTCGAGTCGAACATGATCGGGATGTGGCCGCCTAGCAGGTCGGAAATCGCCGGCGCCGAACCCTTGTACGGCACGTGCACCATGTCGAGCTTGGTCACGCCGCGGAACAGTTCACCGGTCAGGTGCTGCGGGGTGCCGTTGCCGGCCGACGCGTACGATAACTGGCCTTTCTTCGACTGGATGTGGGCCAGCAGTTCCTTGACGTTCTTGGCCGGCACTGATGGGTGGGCGACCAGCACCAGCGGCGCGCGCAGCAGGTTGGTGACAGGAATCAGGTCCTTGGCCGGATCGAAGGCCATCTTCTTGTACAGGCTCGGGTTGATCACGATCGGCGCGCTCGACGTGATCAGGAGGGTCTGGCCGTCCGGCTTCGAGCGGGTCACGGCCGCGGAGCCGATATTGCCGCCGCCGCCGCCGCGGTTATCGATCACGAACGATTGTTTCAGGCCTTCGGTGAGGCCTTTCGCCAGCGGACGCGCCGCGATGTCGGACGGGCCGCCGGCCGGCCATGGCACGACCACGGTCACGGTGCCGGTCGGCCAGTTCTGGGCGAAGGCGCTGGCGGAGAGGACGGTTGCTGCCAGGGCGAAGACGAGGGATTTTCCTTTGGACGGGAAGACTCGCATGGTTTTGTCACCTATATAGTTGAATTATTTCGCGATTATTCGATAACCTGCTGAAACGATTTTACACGAATGCCTATGCCGATTGCGTACGTAGTAGTACGTGCGCCTTTCGTTGTCCTGTAAACTGTTGCGTGTACTTACGATCCAAGGCTGGAAATGAAATATACAGGCTTTTTCCTGGCCGTCACCATCCTCGCCGGCGCAGCCATTGCCGCTACCCCGGCCTCGCCGGCAGTGCAGTCGATGGAGCGTCTTGCTGGCGTGTACAAGCACCGTTTCATGAGCGCATTCATCGTGCCCGGCAAGGATGAAACAGAGTCCTACCAGGCCGAAGACATCGTCGAGATCGTCCCTTACGACAGCGATCATGTCTACGTGCGCGTGCACCTCGATTTCTTTAATGGCCACACCTGCGGCATCTACGGCATGGCGCGCTTCGAGGATGGCATGTTCGTGTATCGCGATCCAGAGCCGCCGACCGCCGGCGATGCGCCGTGCGTGCTCAAGATCGGAGAGAAGAACGGCAAGCTGACATTGACCGATCGGGTGCCTTTCGATGCCGGGCGTACTTGCGAGGCCTATTGCGGTGCGCGCGGCAGCCTCAATTACGACATCGGCATGGACAAGCGGCGGCCAATCCGTCACCTGGAGCGCCTGAAGGGATCCCGGCAGTACAAGGACGCGCGCGATGCCTTGCTTCAGTCGACGCCCGCATCCTGATCGCCGTTCAGGGCCTTGCAGAAGACAGCGGTTCCCAGATGACAGTCGGCATCCAGCCGGTGGCGGCGAGGGTGGCCTGCATGACGGTGGCCGCGTTTTCCTTGGCGGTATTGAGCACGGCAGGCTGGCTGCAGGCCGCCTGCACCGCCTTCTGCGCCGTGCCCAGCGCATTGTTCATCGCCGTGGTGCGGGTCTGGGCCGAAGGGATGAAGGCTTGCAGCCCCTGCTCGGTGACCGCATAGAAGTAAGAGCCGCCCCGGTTGCGCGCATCGTGGCTGATGCGCGCCTGCAGCGGCGTCGGCGGCGGCAGCACGATGCTGAGGGTGCGCGCGCGCTCGTCGATGTCTTCGTAGCGCGCCTGGCGCAGGTCGGTTGCGATCGTGCAATCGCCGCGCGCGACGAGCAGCACGCGGGTGCTGCCCAGCCTTACTTCCCATTGCGACCAGGGGATGTCGACCGCATTCGGCTGCGTGAACTCGATGACGTCCGAGTAATTCATCTTGAGCGAGACCAGGTGGCCCATCTTTTCCAGGGAGACCAGCGGCGGCGGAAGCACGTCCTGCTCGGGCGGCTTCTTGACGAAGGCGAAGATGATGGCGGCGGCCGTGATGGCGACGAGCAGGAGCGGCAGGCGTTGCGGAGATTTCATGGACGACAGGATGGATGCGTTGAAACCCGGCCAGTCTACTGGATGATGGCGATGGCTGCCGCATGCCTGGGGGCGGCCGGCCACCTCATGCATAATGAGCGCCAAAGGAGACGCCATGACTGATCACACCGACGCAGCAATCCTCGCATCCTGGTCGCGCAATGCGACGCCCTGGACCAGCGCCGTGCGCAGCGGAGAGATCGAGAGCCGCACCCTGGTGACCAATGCCGCCATCGTCGAGGCGGTGCGCGCGCGTGCGCCGCGCAGCGGCGTCGATCTCGGCTGCGGCGAAGGCTGGCTGGTGCGCGCGCTGCCCGAGGTGGAAATGGTCGGCGTGGATGCGATCGCCGGTCTCGTCGAGCAGGCGCGTGCCGCCGGCGGCGGCGACTTCCGCGTGCTTTCGTATGAACAGATCGCGGCCGGCGAGCTGGCGCTGGCGGCCGACATCGCCGTCGCCAACTTCTCGCTGATCGGACATGAAGCGGTCGAGGGCCTGTTCGCTGCCGCGCCGACTTACCTGCGGGCCGGTGGAACACTGATCGTGCAGACCGTCCACCCCTTGATGGCCTGCGGCGACGCGCCCTATGCCGACGGCTGGCGCGCGGGCCGCTGGGCTGGCTTCAGCGACGACTTCCAGGACGCGCCGCCCTGGTACTTCCGCACGATCTCGGGCTGGATCGCGCTGTTCGAGCGGCACGGCCTGCGCGTGGTCGAGATGCGCGAGCCGCTGCATCCGCGCACAGGCAAGCCGGTGTCGCTGATCCTGGCCGGCGTCAGCTGATTTCCGCGAACACCCTCCAGCGCCGTAGCAGCAGCTTCTCGACCTCCAGCACCACCATGAACATCAGCCCGATGCCGAGGATCGCCACGCCATCGACCAGCGCCACGGCGCGGGTATCGAACAGCGCCTGCATCCACGGCAGGTAGGTGAACGCGAGCTGCGCCACCACCACGACGGCGATCGCCCACAGCACCGCCGGCGTGCCGCGCGCGCCGCGCCAGGTGAACGAGCGCATGTGCAGGTAGCGCACGTTGAACAGGTAGAAGATCTCCAGCACGCACAGCGTATTGACGACCATCGTGCGCGCCGCCTCCGTACCCAGGCCGCGGCGTTCGGCCCAGGCCATCACGGCGAACACGCCGGCGGTGAACAGCACCGACACGAAAGCCACCCGCCACAGCATGAAGGGCGACAGCAGCGGCGCCTGCGGGTCGCGCGGGCGGCGCGCCATGACGCCCGGTTCGGCCGGCTCGAAGGCCAGCACCAGGCCGAGCGTGATGGTCAGGATCATGTTGATCCACAGGATCTGCGGTGGCGTCATCGGCAGGGTCAGGCCCAGCACCAGCGCCGCGACGATGGCCAGCACCTCGCCGCCGTTGGTGGGCAGGGTCCAGGCGATGACCTTGCGGATGTTGTCGTAGACGGTGCGGCCCTCGCTCACGGCCGCCACGATGGAGGCGAAGTTGTCGTCGGCCAGCACGATCTGCGCCGCTTCCTTGGCCGCCTCGGTGCCCTTGTTGCCCATGGCGATGCCGACATTGGCCTGCTTGAGCGACGGGGCGTCGTTGACGCCGTCGCCCGTCATCGCCACCACCTCGCCCTCGGCCTGCAGCGCGCGCACCACGCGCAGCTTGTGGCCGGGATTGGTGCGGGCGAAGACGTGGGTGCGGTGCGCCAGTACCCGCAGCTCGGCGTCGGACACGCCATCGACGTCCTGGCCGGTGACTACCACCGGCTGTTCGGCGAGGCCAAGTTGCGCGGCGATGGCGGCGGCGGTCGCGCCATGGTCGCCGGTGATCATCTTGACCGCGATGCCGGCGCTGCGGCAATCGTCGATCGCGGCCAGCGCCTCGGGGCGCGGCGGGTCGATGAAGCCCACCAGGCCAAGGAACACGAGTTCGTCCACGGCGTCGAAGTCCATCTGCGGCGGCGCATGTGTGAAGCGGCGCAGGGCGAAGCCCAGCACACGCTCGCCGCTGGAGGCCGCCGCGGCGATCTGGCCCTCCCACCAGGCGGCGTCCAGCGGCATCCGTGCGCCGGCCGCATCGAGCTGGCTGCCGCTCATGGCCAGCACGCGCTCCGGCGCGCCCTTGACGAACAGCTCGGCGCCGCCGTCGGCCAGCCCGTGCAGGGTGGCCATGAAGCGGTGCTGGGCGTCGAACGGGATCTCGTCGGCGCGCGGATGGCCGGCGCGCAAGGCGTGCGGCTCCAGTCCGGCCTTCATCGCCAGCGCCACCAGCGCGCCCTCCATCGGATCGCCATCGACCCGCCAGCCGCCCGCATGCTGGTGCAGGCGGGCGTCGTTGCACAGCAGGCCGGCTTCGACGAGGTGGCGCGCGTTGGCCGGCAGGCCGGCGCCGCCGTCGGGCAGTTCGAATGTGCCCAGCGGCGCATAGCCGGCGCCGCTCACGCCGATGCTGGCGGTTTCCGTCACCACGCGGCAGGCCGTCATCTCGTTGCGGGTCAGGGTGCCGGTCTTGTCGGAGCAGATCACGGTCGTCGCGCCGAGTGTTTCCACCGCCGGCAGGCGGCGCACGATGGCGTGGCGCGCGGCCATGCGCTGCACGCCGATGGCGAGGGTGATGGTGATTACCGCCGGCAATCCTTCCGGCACCAGCGCCACCGCGATCGCCACCACCATCATCAGCGCCTCGACCCAGTCCATTCCTTTCAGGCCGACCGCATAGGCGAACAGCAGCGCGGCGACGGCGATCGACAGCACCGTGAAACGCCGCCCGAAGCCGTTGATCTGGCGCAGCAGGGGCGTGGTGAGCGGCTCGACCTTGCCGAGCATCGTGCTGATGCGGCCGATCTCGGTATGGCTGCCGGTGCCGACCACCAGGCCGAGGCCCTGGCCGGCGGCGACCAGGGTGCCGGAATACGCCATGCCTTCGCGGTCGCCCAGCGCCTCGCCGGCATCGACGGCGCGGTCGGTCTTGACGCTGGCCACCGATTCGCCGGTGAGGATCGCTTCGTCGATCAGCAGGGCGCGGGCGCGCAGCAGCCGCAGGTCGGCCGGGACGCGGTCGCCGGCCTCCAGCAGCACCACGTCGCCCGGCGCCAGCGTGGCCACCGGGACGGTCGCATGCGCGCCGGCGCGCACCACGCGCGCAGTGGGCGCCAGCATGGCCTGAAGGGTGCCGAGAGCCTGCTCCGCCTTGCCTTCCTGGACGAAGCCGACGATGGCGTTCACGGTGACCACGCCGACGATCACGGCGGCGTCGACCCAGTGCCCGAGCACGGCGGCCAGCGCGGCGGCGGCGAGCAGGAACAGGATCAGCGCGTTATTGAATTGCAGCAGGAAGCGCAGGAGGGCGGGCGTGCGCGGTGGAGAGGGCAGGGTATTGGGGCCGTACCGCATCAGGCGGCGCGCAGCTTCGGCCGGGTCGAGCCCGTCGGGTGTGGAGGCCAGCTGGCGCAGGACGGCGTCGGCCGGCATCGCATGCCAGTCTTCGGCCGGCGCGGAAGGTGGCGGGGGCGAGGTCATGGACATGCAAGGAAGCAACTCCGTGATTACCCGATGACCCAAACTTAGCATAGTAAGTTTTGCTCTTCAAGGTATCCCGACCTCGACGCTTGGGTATGGCGGCGTCAGCGCAGCAGCTTCAGCCCTGGCGGCAGTGCATCGCCCAGCAGGCGCGTCTCGACGGCCTGGTCCAGCTCCACCACCTCGCGCACCATCGCCGTCCACATCGGCGGCGCGCCGCTGGCGGCCAGGCGGCGCAGCACGTCCTCCCGCACCGCTTCGCCGATGTCGCGCGAGCGGTCGCCCGTCATGCGCGCGATGTGGGCGGCGGCGAAGCCGGCCGGCTCCACCTTGCGCCAGTCCAGTTGCAGCAGTTTTACCAGCCAGCTTTCTGCGACGTCGGGTGGCGCAACCTCGTGGGCGCTCGACTGGAACGACTGGCGCGCGCCGACCCGGCCCAGGGCCCACAGGTATCGCCCATAGCGCGCGCTGGCGCGGGCGTCGAGCTTGCCGCCGGACGGGATGTCATCGATCTGGCCCAGCAGCCACTCACCGATTTCCGCCTTGTAGGCCGACGGGATGCGTTCGAGCGAGGCGCCGACGCGCAGCATGTCTTCTTCGCTGCCGTCGACCAGGGTGACCGGTCGCCGTCCGCGTTCGGATTCATCGGCCTGCAGGTTGAAGGCGAAATCGTCCAGCACGCGCAGCTGGGATTCGGTCGACAGGCCGCCCGCCACCCGGCGCCACAGCGTCCACCATTCGGCGCGCGTCTGACTATCCTTGTGGTGCTGGACGCCGCCGTCGAACATCGCCCACAACTGCTCCATGCGCCATTCGTCGAGAGGATGGCCGAAGCCGGGACGCAGGCTGTAGCCGGCGAGATTCAGCCAGGCGCGCTCGTGCTCGACGGAGCGGCGTCGGCCCTTTGCGCGCGCCAGCAGTGCGTCGAACAGGCGCCGCAGCAGGGGCGTGGTCCAGCGTTCGCGCGCCCCTAACAGGTGTTCCAGGCCGGCGCGCAGCTGTTTCACTTCTTTCGGGTCGACCTGCTTCGAGCGGGCGCCGAACACGCGCTCGATCTTGTCGATCGCCGCATCCAGTTCCAGGGGCAGCGCTTCTTCCTGCGTGTCGCCGTCGCCGTCTTCATTGCCGCGCAGCTGGAAGGCGAGCTGCCAGCGCTGGCCGCCATCCTCGGCCACGCAATGCACGTCGAGCGTGCCGACTTCGCTCAGCGTCGTCACCAGCCGCACCGGGATCTCGGTGGGCGCGCCGCGCGCTGCGCGCAGCACGGTGGCGATCGCCGGCAGGCGCACCACCTCGGATGGATCGAGATCGACCAGGTCGCCCGGCTGCGGCGGCGCGCCGCCGTCGGCGATGGTCGAGACCAGGTGGAAGCGCACCGGACGGCCCACGCGCAGCGCGAAGCTGCGGTCCGCCAGCGCCACCTCGAGCGCGGCCTGTGTGCCGCGCGGAAGCAGGCAGACGGTGCGCAGGTTATCTTTTTGTGACTCGCCATCGAGCAGCAGGTAATAGCTGCGCGCGGCGCCGCTTTCGATGGCCGGGGCCAGGCCCTGGCGCGCCAGCGTATAGGCCACGGCGCCGCGGGCGACGGCGATGTCGGGGTTCTCGTTGTGCAGCACGCGCACCGGAGCGGCGCGCCACGCCGTCAAGGTATCGACCAGCCGCTGCGCCAGCGCCGCGCCCCTGAACACGCCGCCGTTGAGCAGCACCGTGTCGGGCACCGGCAACGCGCCATCGTCAGGCAGGCCAAGCGCCTCGCGCGCGGCGGCCGCATGCTGGCGCAGGAAGAGCGCCAGGTGGCGCGTGATGGCCGGGTCGCTCGCATACGGCAGGCCGAATTCGACGATGCCGGCGCGCGCGCGTTTCGCGTCTTCCTGCGCCGCATTGAGCGGGAAGAAGCCATCGAGCACGATGCGCTCGATGTCGTCGCGCCGCAGGTCGGCCTTGCGGCTGGCGCCGATCAGGCGGCTGCCGGCGCCGAGCAGGGTGACGGTGACGCCATCAGGCGCATCGTCGGCCAGCAGCTGTTCCTTCGCGGCGCGGCAGCGTTCGGTGAGCTGGGCCAGGCGCGCGCTCGACAGGCGGGTGCGCGTGGCGTCTTCGCCGGCCTGTTCGGCCATGCGTGACTCGACCAGGTGGGCCAGCGCCAGGTCCATATTGTCGCCGCCCAGGATCAGGTGGTTGCCCACGCCGATGCGGGTGAGCGACGGCTCTCCATCCCTGGTTTCGACCTTGACCAGGCTGAAGTCGGTGGTGCCGCCGCCCACGTCGGCCACCAGCACCAGGCGCGCATCGGAAAGCTGCGCACCGAGGTCGGTGCGATGCCGGTACAGCCAGTCGTACAGCGCGGCCTGCGGTTCTTCCAGCAGCCGCACGTCCGGCAGGCCGGCCTGCTTCGCCGCCTCCAGCGTCAGCGCACGCGCGCCTTCGTCGAACGAGGCGGGCACCGTGAGCACGATCTGCTGGCGTTCCAGCGGTTGCTTGGGGAAGCGCGTGTTCCATGCGGCGCGCAGGTGGGCCAGGTAGCTGGCGCTGGCAGCCACCGGCGATACCTTGGGCACGTCGGCATCAAGGCTCCACGGCAGGATGGGCGCCATGCGGTCGACGCCGGGATGCGACAGCCAGCTCTTGGCGCTGGCCACCAGGCGCCCCGGCGTGGCCGCGCCGAGCGCGCGCGCCAGGCGCCCGAGCGCGACCTGTTCGACGCCGGCGACATCGGGAATGTTCCAGGGGAGTTGCAGTTCGCCGGGCGCGAGTTCGTCCGCGCCCGGGTGGTAGCGCATCGACGGCAGCAGCGGCGCGCCGGCGACTTCGCCGGGCGCCACCAGCTGGTCGATCGAGAACAGTTCGATCGCGCCCTTGCCGTCACGGGCAAAGGCCAGCACCGTATTTGTGGTGCCGAGGTCGATGCCTACCAGGTACGTCACTGTACGTCGGAGGCGGTACGGACGTCGAATTCGACCTTCCAGCGCTGGCCGTCACGGGCGACAGCCGCCAGTTCCAGCGTGCCCGCGTCAGTCGCCAGCGCATGCAGTTTGACCTGCACGACTTCGCCGGCCACACGGCCCTCGGCCGGCAAGGTGGCCTGGATCTCGTTCAGTTCCTGCAGTTCGTCCGGGCCCCAGAATTCCAGCACCTCGCCGATGCGGTCCTGGCGGCGCACGGTGGAGCCGAAGAAGCGGAAGGTCACCGGCTCGCCGATCACCAGGCCGAATTCCTGGCCGGGGAGTTCGAGCTCGCTGCCTTCTTCCATGCCGAACGGCGCCACGCACAAGGCTTCCAGCGGCGGCTCCATGCCGGGAATCGCCGGCATCGACGATTCGACGCCGACGTAATAGGAACGCGCCGTGCCGCCGCGGATGCGCACGCCGCCGCCACGCCGCGCGTAGCTGAAATAGGCCGCGCCGCGCGCGACGGCCAGGTCCAGGTCGGCGCCTTCGAGCATGCGCGCCGGTTCCGCGCCTTCCATGTACAGCCAGTCGTTGATGGTGTCCATCACGCGCTGTGCCAGGATGCCGGACTTGAACACGCCGCCGTTGAACAGCACCGCGCTCGGATGCAGGAAGCTGTGCTCCGCATTCACGCGGCCCGGGAAACCTTCGAGTTCGGCGGTGGCGCCGGCCTGGCGCGCCAGGAAGGCGGCCAGGTGGCGCGTGATCGCGGCGTCCTGCGCATACGGCAGGCCGAGCTGGGTCAGGCCGGCGCGGGCGCGCACGGCAGGACGCGCCGACGCTTCCACGCGCGGGAAGAACCCGTCGGTGATGAAGGAGGTGACTTCTTCTCGCGTGAGTTCGGTGCGAATCGAGCCGCCGATCAGCTTCGAGCCGCGGCTCGGCACGACGATCGGATGGGCGGTGGCGTTCGGATTGGCCAGCAGTTCTTCCTTGGCGCTGCGGCAGCCATAGGTGAGGGCGCGCATCTGCCAGGCGTCCAGTTGCGTCCCATTGGTGGCCAGCTTGCGCGCCACGAAGTGGGCCAGGGCCAGGTCCATATTGTCGCCGCCCAGCAGGATGTGGTCGCCCACGGCCACGCGGTGCGGTTCGAGCTTGCCGTCGCGTTCCAGGATCGCGATCAGCGAAAAGTCGCTGGTGCCGCCACCGACGTCGACCACCAGGATGATGTCGCCCGGTGCTACCTGCTTGCGCCAGCGGCCGCCACTGCCCTGGATCCAGCTGTACAGGGCCGCCTGCGGCTCTTCCAGCAGGGTGGGGGCGAAGCCGGCCTGGCGCGCCGCTTCAGCGGTCAGTTCGCGCGCGGCCGGGTCGAACGAGGCGGGGATGGTGACCGTGACCGATTGCTGGTCGAACGGCGCTTCCGGGTGCGCCGTGTTCCAGGCCTGGCGCAGGTGTTCGAGGTAGCGGGTCGAAGCGGCCAGCGGCGACACCTTGGTGACTTCTTCAGGCGCGTCCTGCGGCAGGATCGCGGCGCGGCGGTCTACGCCAGGGTGGCACAGCCAGCTCTTGGCCGACGACACCAGGCGGATCGGCGTGGTGGCGCCGCGGCTGCGCGCCATTTCGCCGGCGACGGCCGTCTCATCAAACTGGCTCCAGGGCAGGGCGCGTTCGCCGGCCGGCATCTCGTCCGGGTGCGGCAGGTAGAGGAAGGACGGCAGCAGCGGCAGCGCCTCGATCGTGCCGGGGGCGGTCAGCTGCGGGATCGGCAGCACCGCGTCGACGGCCTTCTCGCCATCGCTGGCCTGCAGGTCGACATAGGAGAGGGCGCTGTGGGTGGTGCCCAGGTCGATGCCGATGGCATAGCGTGCGTTGTCGGGCTGGCTCACAGTTCCACCTCCGCCGGGGCCAGCACGCGCGCATCGTGGCTCTCGGCCAGTTGCGGCAGCGTGACCTTGGCCGCGCGCCAGCCGCGATGGCTCAAGGTGCCGGTGAACGGCGCCTTGCCGACCACGTTGCCGGTCAGGCGCACGCTGGCGGCGTCGAAGCCTTCGTTCAGGGTGACGCGGCTGCCTTCGGATTCAGGGCGCACCGGCTCGATCGCGAAATGCTCGCGCAGCACGCGCGCGCAGCCTTCGTGCACGACGCGGGCGGCGGCGCCGATGTCGGCGTCCGAATAAGCGGAGAGGTTTTCGTGGGCGAAGTCGATCAGGCGGGCTTCGCGCTGGAATAGGCTCAGCAGTTGCAGGGCCGAATCCGGGCTGGGCGCGCGCAGTGGCGCCGGGGCTGGCGCTGGACTCGGGACAGGGGCCGGGGCAGGGGCTGGAGCCGGGGCAGGCGCCGGCGCGGCGGTCGGGCCGACGCCGTCATCGCGCACGCGCGCGGCGAACTCGGCGTCGCCGAGCGACTTGAACAGGGCGCCGAAGGCGATCGACAGGCGGCTGAAGAAACCGGGCAGATTGGAAGGTGTGCTCATTTTTTCTTGGTAATCAGGTGCGGGATGGCTGGTTGTCATGTCGGACAATGGGAGAGCCACCCCCGGAAAAAGGCGAATCATACCAGTTGGCGCCTGTTTTTCGCGCTGACAACTGGCTGGAAAGTTTATTCGACGATACGGGCGCCGCCCAGCAAGGCAGCCGAATAATCGGTGAAATCGTCCAGGCCGCGCTTGACGATGGTCACCAGGGCTGGCAGCGGCGATGCTTGATGATCCCATTCGGCGCGGCAGAACTCGCCGGTGCGCTTGAGATCCTCGGCCAGGGTGGGTGCGATCCAGCCGTGTTCGGCCAGCAGGGTGATGACTTCGCGTTCATCCTGCGGCAGGCCGAGGCGGGCGTTGCCGATCACATAATCGCCCATCTCGATCGCGGCTTCCCAGGCGCGGATCACGTTCAGGGTAGCGGCATCCTGGCGCGTGATGTCTTCAGAGAAAGTATTCGGGTCTTTTTCATACTCGTCGCGGGCACGCCGGCAGCAGCGTTCGATGGTGCCGGCCTTGCTGACCAGAATGTCGTCATCCATGGCGTCTCCGTGTCGGTGGTCGTCGTGCGCCCCACAAGGGCGCAACCATGCAGATGGTGCCAGTACGTCAATAATCAAGGCGCGGCGCCCGTCCTGTCCCGATCATGCGACCAAGGTCCAATTGTCCGAACTCTGCGAGCGGTCGAGCATCTGACAGGCATGCCAGGGAGATGTCATGAAGCTCGAAGGAAAGGTTGCCGTCATCACCGGCGCCACCATCGGCATCGGCAAGGAAATCGCGCTCGCCTATGCGCGCGAAGGCGCGCGCGTCGCCATCGCCGGCCTCGACCCGGAGGCGGCCGCAGGCGATTCACCTCGACGGCGCCTTCCTCGCCACACGCGCCCGCGTGCGGCATATGTACGCGGGCGGGCGCGGCGGCAGCATCATCTATATCGGTTCCGTGCACTCGAAGGTAGCGTCGGTGCGCAAGTCGGCCCATGTCACGGCCAGGCACGGGCTGGAGGCCTGACCAGGGCCATGGCCAAGAAAAGCGCGAAGCATGGCGTGCGCGCCAACCCGATCGCGCCGGGTTTCGTGCGCACGCCCCTGGTCGACAAGCAGATTCCGGAGCAGGCGCGCGAGCTGGGCATCTCCGAGGACGAGGTCATCCGGAACGTGATGCTCAGGGAAGCCGTCGATGGCGAGTTCACGACCGTCCAGGACGTTGCCCGGGTCGCGCTGTTCTTCGCCGCATTCCTCTCCAATGCGCTCACCGGCCAGTCGCTGATCGTGAGCCATGGGTGGTTCATGACGTGGACCACGATATAAGGGGGCCGCCACGTGAACGCACCCTACGAGCTCGATACCAGGCTCGAAGAACGCCTGTCGAGAAAGCTGCTGGATGTGTTCATCCGGGCCGGCATCGTGTTCGGTCTGGCGCTGCTGAGCTACCGCATCTTCTCCCCCTTCCTGTCGCTGATGGCCTGGTCGGTGATCCTGGCGGTGACCTTGTATCCGGCGCACCAGAAGCTGGCCCAGCGCCTGCGGGGCAAGCAGGGACTGGCGGCGACGCTGCTGGTGCTGGTCGTCGTCGTCGCGATCGGGGCGCCCACGGCGATCCTGATGACCTCGCTCGGTCAATCGCTGCAGGAAGCCGTCGACAGCGTCCGCGCGGGCACCCTGAGGGTGCCCGCGCCGTCACCCGGCGTAGCCGACTGGCCGCTGGTCGGCAAGCGCATCCACGACGTGTGGCTGGAGGCTTCCGCCGACCTGCCGGCGCTGCTGCGCAGCAGGCATGCGCAGGTGGCCGACCTGACCAGGAGGGCGCTGCAGGCGGTGGCCGGCATCGCCGGCGCGATGCTGCTGTTGCTGTTCTCGTTCATTGTCGCCGGCATCATCATGGCCTGGGGGCGGGCCAGCGCCAACGGCATCCGGGCCATCTTCGTGCGCATGGCGGGCATCGAGCGCGGCGAAGAGTTCGTCGTGCTGTGCACGGCGACCATCCGCGCGGTGGCCCTGGGCGTGCTGGGCGTGGCCCTGCTCCAGGCCATCGTGGTCGGCCTGGTGTTCGTCGTCGCCGACGTGCCGTTCGCCGGCCTGCTGTCCCTGCTCGTCCTGGTGCTGGGCGTGGTGCAGGTGCCGGCCCTCCTGGCGACCCTGCCAGTGATCATCTATATGTGGAGCAGCGGCGACTACGGCAACACGCAGGCGATCACGTATTCCGTGCTGCTGTTGCTTGCCGGCTCGCTCGACAATGTGCTCAAGCCGCTGCTGCTGGGGCGCGGCGTGAATGCCCCGATGCCGGTGATCCTGCTCGGCGCCCTGGGCGGCCTGGCCAGCGCCGGCCTGGTGGGCATGTTCGTGGGCGCGGTCTTCCTTGCCCTGAGCTACCAGGCCTTCATGTGGTGGGTGGCGAACAGCCCCGATGCCGTGGCGCCGCCTGCGCCAGCGCCAGTGCCGGCGGCGCCGGAGTAGCCGTGTGCGCCGCGCCCGGCAGGCGGTCAGGCGGGAATGCGCTGGCGCTGGCAGGCGCGGCGCTGCTGGGCGCCTGTACGGCGGCCGGGCCCGACTTCGAACGTCCTGATATGCCGGCCGCGCTGGCCGGCTGGGACGGCGGCTCGCTGGCCTCGCTGAACACGCGCGCCGGCGCGCAGGGAAGCGCATCGATCCAGCAATGGTGGCGCGGCTTCGACGATCCCGTGCCCGACGCGCTGATCGCCGAGGCCCAGCGCGTGAACCCGACGGTACGCGCCGCCGGCCTGCGCATCATGGAGGCACGCGCCGAACTCGGGATCGCCGGCAGCACGCGCTATCCGCAGGGACAACAGCTCAGCGGCGAACTGCTGCGCGTTGATCCACCCGGCTTTCTACCTGTCCGCCATCATCAAGTCGGTGCTGCTGGGCCAGCAGGCCGGCGCCACGGGCGCGCGCTCGGCGGGGCGGATGCTGGTCGGTTCGACGCTGGCGGGCGCGGGCATGGCGGTCGTGGCCTGGTCCGGCCTGGCGGTGTGGCCGACCCTGTGGATGCTGGTGCCGTGGATGGCCGCCGCCGCGCTCTGGAGCGGAGCCCGGATTTTTGGCCTCAAGGCCTCGGCGCTGCCGCCCCCGTTCTGGAGCAATGCCCTGGTGACCATGCTGATCCTGCTGGGCCCGGCGATCGAGGATAGCGTGGTGGGGAAGGACGTCGGCCATGCTTCGCTGGTGCGGATGAGCCTGTTCGTCGTTCTCGCGCTGTATGCCTGGGCCATCGTGTGGGTGCTGGAAGGCTGGCGCGCGTCAAGGTCGTTGCGGAGCTGTCGGTTTGAGTCATAAGGCGTTTAATTTTAGTCAATACCAGTGACCTGATTGGTATAGCCAAATTGAATAGGTCTTGCAAAACACGACTCCAGCGAGTACTGTATGTTTATACAGTATTTGTCTGATAAGCCTGATCCATGAACCACTCAGCCATCCTTGCCGCACCCGAGGCAGTGCACCCATCGCTGTGGCGCGCGTCGCAGTTGGCGCATGCCGATACGCGCTGCATCGATACCGGCCACCCAACGCTCTCGAGCCAGCTTCCCGGCGGGGGCTGGCCCGGCGGCACCCTGGTCGACCTGCACTTGCAGCAGCCCGGCATCGGCGAGATGCGCCTGTTGCGGCCGGCCCTGGCCGCCTGCGCCGAACGCCGCATCGTGCTGCTGCAGCCGCCCCATCCACCCCAGGCCCTGGCGCTTGCCGCGCTCGGCCTGGAGCCATCGCAGTTGCTGTGGCTGCGCACGACGCGCACTGCGGATGCACTCTGGGCGGCCGAGCAGGTGTTGCGTAGCGGTAGTTGCGGCGCCTTGCTGTTCTGGGCCAACCATATGCGTAACGACAGCCTGCGCCGCCTGCACCTGGCGGCGCAAGGCGGCGAAACGCTGTTTTTCATGCTCCGTCCGCTGGCGGCGGCGCAAGATGCATCTCCCGCGCCTTTGCGTCTTGCGCTGCGGCCGGCGGCCGGCGGCATGCATATCGACTTCGTCAAACGTCGGGGACCGCAGCGCGAGGCGCCGCTGTTCCTTCCTCTTGGATCTTCACTACTGCAACGCCATGCGCCTCTGGATCGGCCTGTATTTGCCCCAGCTACCGCTCGAGGTCTTCAGCCCACGCTGGTTCAGTGAGGCGGAGAGCGAAGCCGGCGACGCTGCTGGTGGCCCCGACCCTGGCAGCGTCATCCTCGAGCAGGAACGGGTAATGGCGCTGTCGCCGGCGGCGCGCGCTGCCGGCGTGCAGATCGGCATGCGCCGCGGCGGCGTGCTGATGCTGATGCCCGAGGCGCGCATCGAACTGCGCAGCCATGCGCGCGAAGCCGAGGCCATGGATGCGGTAGCCATGACCATGCTCCAGTACACGCCGCAGGTGGCGCTGGCCGAAGAAGCGACGCTACTGCTCGATATCGGCGCCAGCCTGCGCCTGTTCGGCGGCATCCGGCGCCTGTGCGAGCGGGTGCGCGCCAATCTGGCGGCGCTCGGCTTCACGGCCTGCATCGCCTGCGCCCCCACCGCGCGCGGGGCGTGGCTGCTGGCGCGCCGCAATGCGGGGCGCGCCCTCACGATGGATTCGCTGGTGCGGCGCCTCGACCGCTTGCCGGTGGGACTGCTGCCGCCGGCGCGGCCGTTCGCCACGTGGTTCGAGGGCATCGGCTGCCGCCGCCTGGACGAGCTGCGGCGCCTGCCGCGGCCTGGCCTGCAGCGGCGCTGCGGGCGGGCCCTGCTCGACATGCTGGACGCCGCCTACGGCCTGAACGCCGAAATGTTCCATTGGGTGGCGCCGCCGGAGCGTTTCCATGCGCGGCTCGAACTGTTCGACCGGCTCGAACAGGCCGACCTGCTGCTGGCCGGCGCCCACCGCCTGGTGCTGCAGATGACGGGCTGGCTGTGCGCGCGCCAGCTGGCGGTCGAACGCATCCGGCTGTCGCTCGACCACGAGCGCGGCCGCATGGCGCGCCCACCGACCCTGGTCGAGGTGGCGCTGGCCGAACCCACCTGGCGCGACGAGCACCTGCTGCGCCTGCTGCGCGAGCGCCTGGCCAAGCTCGAACTCGAAGCGCCCGTGATCGGCATCGGCCTGGAAGCGCAGCAATTGCAGGCAATGGCGCCACCGACCGATTCGCTGTTTCCCGATCCCGGCGGCACCGAAGAAGACCGGATGCGCATGATCGAGCTGCTGGTGGCGCGCCTGGGGGCAGACAATGTCTTGCAGGCGCTGCCGGTGGCCGATTACCGGCCCGAAGTGGCCAACGCCTGGGTGCCGGTGGAGCAGAAGGTGAGCGCCGCCGCGCGCGCGGCGCAGATGCCCCCCGACGTGCGGAGCCTGCCACGCCCGAGCTGGCTGCTGGCCAAGCCGATCGCGCTCCTGATGCGCGACCACCGGCCGTTCTACGGTTCGCCCCTGCGGGTGGCGTCCAATCCCGAACGCATCGAGGCCGGCTGGTGGAGCCAGACGCAGACGCGCGACTACTTCATCGCCGAAGGGCAAGACAACGCGCTGTACTGGATCTATCGCGAGCGCATCAACGGCACCGGCGAGGATGCGGCGCCGCGCTGGTTCCTGCATGGCTTGTTCGGCTAAGCGCCTGTGCCTGCAGGCAAAGTGCGCTGCCGATCGAGGTGGCCTGCGGGTCGGCCCGGCAGTTCACTGCCCATCCATGGCTGACGGGCGCGGCGCCATCCGGTCAGCAGGCCTGGACAGCGCTTGCGGCGGTGCTAGACTGCTGTAAGCACGGCCATGCCCCTGGCGCCATGCGCCAGCCACATCTTCCAGCGTTCATGCGAGCCAGTATGCATTCGAGCAACCGAACCAGCATGGCGCAGCTGGCGATCTGCATCGCCACGCTGGTGGCCGGCGGCGCATGCCATCTGGCCGGGGCGGACCTGGTCGGGGACTGGATCTGGCTGGCCGGCGCCGCCGTCGTGCTGCTGGCGCTGGCGGTCGACACCGTCGTCGCGCTCTGGCGCAAGCGCCTGGGACTGGACCTCGTTGCACTGGTCTCCATCGCCGGCGCGATCCTGCTGCAGGAGTATTTCACCGCAGATATCATCGCCCTGATGTTCGCCAGCGGCCGCGCCCTGGAGGGATATGCGGAGCGGCGCGCCCGCAAGGACATGTCGGCCCTGCTGCAGAAAGCCCCGCGCAGCGCCAGCCGGTACGAACATGGCCGGCTGGTCGAGGTGCCGCTCGAGGCGATTCGTCCGGGAGACCGCCTGGCAGTGCGGCCCGGCGAAACGGTGCCGGTGGACGGCACGCTGGTCTCGGCCGCCACGCTGGACGAATCGAGCCTGACGGGCGAATCCATGCCCGTCGCCTGCCGCCCCGGGACGCTGCTCGGCAGCGGCGCCGTCAATGCCGGCGACGCATTCGACATGCTGGCGACCAGGACGGCCGGCGACAGCACGTTCTCCAATATCGTCCGCCTGGTCCAGGCCGCACAGGCGTCGAGGGCGCCGGCGGCGCGGCTGGCCGACCGCTACGCCCTGATGTTCGTTCCCCTGGCCCTGGGCATCGCCGGCCTTGCCTGGTTGTCGAGTGGCGATCCGGCGCGGGCGCTGGCGGTGGTGGTGGTGGCCACGCCCTGTCCCTTGATCCTGGGGGTCCCGGTCGCCATCGTCAGCGCGATGTCGCGTTGCGCCCGGCGCGGCGTCCTGGTCAAGCACGGCGGCGCCCTCGAAAACATGGCGCAGGTCAAGACCATGTTCTTCGACAAGACCGGGACGCTCACCGGCGGCAGGGCGAAGCTGGTCGCGATCGCCGCCGCGCCCGGCGCCCCGCACGATGACGTCCTGCGCATGGCCGCGTCGCTGGCGCAGATGTCGGGCCACGCCATCTCGCAAGCCGTGGTCGCCGCCGCCATCGACCGCGGCATGCGCCTGGCCGTTCCCGACGACGTCAGCGAGCAGCCCGGCGCCGGATTGTGCGGCCGGGTCGACGGCAGGCAGGTCCGCATCGGCAGCCAGGACTATGTGACGGGCGGCGCGGATCCGCCGGCATGGGCGGCGGACATCGTCCGGCGCATCGGCGCCGAAGGCGGCGCGGCGGTGCATGTCGCGCTGGACGGCGCGCCGTGCGCGGTGCTGCAGATGGCGGACGAGATTCGCCTCGAATCGCCGCGCACCCTGCGCATGCTGCGCGCGCTGGGCGTCGAGCGGATCGTGCTGCTGACCGGGGATCGCGCCGACGTGGCGGGCACGGTCGGCGCCGCCCTGGGGGTCGACGACGTGGTGGCCGGCCAGACGCCCGCCACCAAGCTTGCCGCCATCGCGGACGCGCGGACGCGCGGCGTGACCATGATGGTCGGCGACGGCATCAACGATGCGCCGGCCCTGGCCGCGGCCGACATCGGCGTGGCGATGGGCGCGCGCGGCGCGGCGGCCGCCGCCGAATCGGCCCAGGTCGTGCTGCTGGTCGACAGGCTCGACCGGCTGGCGTTCGCGGTGCGCATCGCGCAGCGAAGCAAGGCCATCGCGCTGCAGGGCGTGGCGGCAGGAATGGGGCTGTCGATTGCCGCCATGGGCGTCGCGGCGTTCGGCTACCTTCCGCCGGTTGCCGGCGCACTGTTGCAGGAACTGATCGACGTCGCGGTGATCGCCAATGCGCTGCGCGTGCTGCGCCTGGACGCGGCGACGCAGGCAGAACGCATGCAGGCCCGGGAATTCGACCGGCTCAGGGACGAACACGCGCGGCTGGCGCCGGTCATCGACCGCCTTGGCCTGCTGGCGGACCAGGCGGCCAGCAGGCCCGCCGCCGTGCGCCAGGAGCTGGCATCGCTGAACGACGCGCTGCGCCGCCAGATTCTTCCCCACGAGGCCAGCGACGACGCCGTCCTCTACCCGCGCGTGGCGCGCATGATCGGCGGCGAGGACCCGCTGGCGCCGATGAGCCGCACGCATCGCGAAATCCAGCGGCTCTGCGTCATGCTCGAGCGGCTGTCGAACGCGCCGCCCGCGGAGGGCGGCGAGGAAACGTCGATCCGGGAGCTGCGCCGCACTCTGTACGCGCTCGAAGCCATCCTGCGCCTGCACTTCGCCCAGGAGGAGGAAATCTATTACGGGCTCGCCCCGTGAGCCGCGGCCGGACGGTCCGGGCGCTAGCCTTGCCGGCTGTGGCCCATCTGCTGGCAATAGCGCGCCAGCTGGTCCGGAAGATCGGCCGGGCAGACGCCGCACTGGCGGTTGCCGGGCACGGCGTGGTCGATGAAGGTTGGATAAGGAAGGTTCAGCCCGGCCATGATGGCCATGAACTCCTCGCGCGTGCGCTCCTTGCCCAGCCGCGGATTGCGCTGGCGCTCCTGCGCGATCGACGACACGTGGCGCTCCTGGTAGTCGTGGGCAGGGTAGACCAGGGTCTCGCCGGGCAAGGTGAACAGCTTGTCGGTGACGCTGCTGAACAGGGCGCCGGCATCGCCGTTCTGGAAATCGGTACGCCCGCAACCGTCGATCAGCAGCGCGTCGCCGGTGAACACGCGCTCGCCGAGCAGGTAGGCGAAGTGCCCATCCGTATGGCCCGGCGTATGCAGCGGCTGCAGCGTGATGCCGGCAACCGTGAACGGGACGCCTTCCTCGACCCAGGCGTCCGCGCAGGGAAGGCGGTCGATGCCGGACGAGGCGATCCGGCTGCCGGTGGCGCGCTTGAGCTCCAGCGCTGCGGTGATGTGGTCGGCGTGGATATGCGTGTCGAGCGTCCAGGCCAGGGTCAATCCCAGGCGATGCAGTTCGGCCCGGTCGCGTTCCATGCTCGAGATGACCGGATCGATCAGGATCGCCTGGCCGGTCTGTTCGTCGCCCAGCAGATACGTATAGGTACTGGACAGCGGTTCGAAGAGTTGCTTGAAATACATAATGCCTCCCTTGGTTTGCCTGCGGACCGGCGTGCGGCCAGCGAGGGCGTCTCAGGCCGTGGACCGCTTCGATCCTGCGCGGATCCGCTCCAGCAGTTCGAAGACGGCCATCCCGGCCAGCATGGCGCCGGTGAAGAGCAGCACCCTGGTGCCGCCGGTGGCCAGCGACGCCAGCGCCGGCCCCGGGCAGAAGCCTGCCACTCCCCAGCCGACGCCAAAGGCGATGCTGCCCAGCACCAGGCGGCGATCGATACGGGTGGCGGTCGGCAAGCGCATCGCTTCGCCCAGCAGCGAGCGTTCGCGCCGGCCGGCGATACGGAAGGCGACCAGGCCCACCAGGACCGCGCCACCCATGACGAAGGCCAGCGACGGATCCCAGTTGCCCGCCAGGTCGAGGAAGCCCAGGACCTTGGCCGGATCCGTCATGCCACCCAGCAGCAGGCCGATCCCGAACACCAGGCCGGCGATGAATGCAGTCACGATTCCCATCGCTATTCTCCTAGCCGATCACGTGCCGTGACACGAATACGGTGGCGAAGCCGGCCAGCATGAATGCGGCCGTCGCTACCAGCGAGCGCGGCGACAGGCGCGACAGTCCGCACACGCCGTGGCCGCTGGTGCAGCCCGCGCCATACCGGGTGCCGATGCCGACCAGCAGGCCGGCGGCGGCGAGCGCCGCATCGCCGGCCTCGACATGCGCCACGGGCAACGGCGCCGCCATGGCATACACCAGCGGGGCGGCAACCAGGCCGGACAGGAAGGCGACGCGCCAGCCGATATCGCCGCCGACGGGCCGCAACAGTCCACCCAGGATGCCGCTGATGCCGGCGATCCTGCCGTTGAACAGGATAAAGACGGCGGCCGCCAGGCCGATCAGCAGGCCACCGGCCAGGGATTGCCAGGGCGTGAACTGGATCCAGTCAATCGTCATCGTTTTCTCCATTGGCGCAGTACAACTGGTACAGGACGTGCATGACCGCCATCGCCTCCTTGCTGGCAAGCTTGTAATACACCTGCTTGCCCTCGCGCCGCGTGCTGACCAGTTTCTCCTCGCGCAAGACGCCGAGCTGCTGAGACAGGGTCGGTTGCCGGATGCCCAGCACCGACTCGAGTTCGCTGACGCAAAGCTCGTCCTGGCTCAATTGACAAAGCAACAGGAGGCGATCGGCATTGCCCAGCGTCTTGAGCAGCGCGCAAGCGCGCGCCGCGGCAAGCTGCATGGCTGCCGGGTCCAGATGATTTTGACCTTGCACGGATGAGAGGTTCCTTTAAAAACGATTCATCATTATACATTATATTAAAACGTGATGTGTTTGATGCGCTCATTTTTCGCCATCGCCGCGGCCTGCGCGGACTGATGGTCCAAAGGCAGAGGCGGCCCGGCTTTCACCCGTGCTATCGTGCCGCGAAACCACCTGGAGGGTCCCATGGCAGGAGAAGCAGTCCACTTCAAGGGCGCCGACGGCCAGCTGCTGGCCGCGCGCCTCGATGCGCCCGAGGGGCTGGTCAAGGCCTACGCCCTGTTCGCCCACTGCTTCAGCTGCGGCAAGGACGTCTTCGCCGCGGCCCGCATCGCGCAAGGGCTGACGCGCCACGGCATCGCCGTGCTGCGCTTCGACTTCACCGGCATCGGCGCCAGCGAGGGCGAATTCGCCAACACGAATTTCTCGTCCAACCTGTCCGACCTGGTGGCCGCCGCCGACTTCCTGCGCAGCGAGTACGCCGCACCGCAGCTTCTGGTCGGCCACAGCCTGGGCGGCGCCGCGGTGCTGGCCGCGGCCGCCCGCATGCCGGAGGTGCGGGCCGTCGCCACCATCGCCGCGCCCAGCGATCCGCACCACGTCACCGGCATGTTCCGCGAGCACATCGACGCCATCGCCACGCATGGCGTGGCGCACGTCCAGCTGGCTGGCCGCCCGTTCACGATCAAGCGCCAGTTCCTGGAAGACGTCGCCGAGCAGCGCCTGGAACAGAAGATCCGCGACCTGGGCCGCGCGCTGCTGGTGCTGCATTCGCCTTCGGACGACACCGTTGCCGTGGCCAACGCGGAGCGGATATTCCAGGCCGCGCGGCATCCGAAGAGCTTCGTGTCGCTCGACGACGCCGACCATCTCCTCAGGCGCCGCCATGACGCCGTCTACATCGCCGACGTGGTCGCCGCCTGGGCCTCGCGCTATCTCGACCTCGGCCGCCCCGAGCCATAAGAGACCTGGCGAACGGTCGCGCCACGTCGATGAGGCATAATCCGGCCATCGAAGCCGACCGGAGGACCCATGAAGCGATTCACGAACCTGGCAGCCCTGGCTGCCCTGACGCTGGCCGCGTCGACCCATGCCCACGCCCAGGCGGAGCAGACCCTGGAAACGCCGGGCTTCACCGTCAAGATCACGCAGGAGTGCGAAGAGGGCAACGTCACCTGCGACGACGTGCGCTACGTCGGCACCAGCAAGAAGTCCGGCAAGGCGATCACCCTGCGCGGCAAGACCATGCACTCGCTCGCCGCCGACGGCGTCACGCCCGGCGCCTTCCAGGGCTATGTGTTCAAGTCCGGCCGCGTGAGCTATACCGTCTTCGCGGACGGCCGCCTGGTGGTCACCGAGGGCAAGAAGACGCTGGTGAACCAGCGCGGCGAATGGAAGTGACAGGGTGAACATGGCGATCGACAGCGCGCAGATGGACGTCCTGCGCGCCTTCGCCGAAGAACTCGCGGACGCCGCGGGCGCCGCCATCCTGCCGCATTTTCGCGCCGACCTCGTCGTCGAGGACAAGGCCGCGCAGGACCGCGGAGCGCCGTTCGACCCGGTCACCGTGGCCGACCGCGCCGCCGAACGGGCGATGCGCTGCTTGATCTCCGCGCGCTATCCCGGGCACGGCGTCGTCGGCGAGGAAGAGGGCAGCGTCGATGGCGCCAGCCCATGGAAGTGGGTGCTCGACCCGATCGACGGCACCCGCGCCTTCGTCACCGGCCTGCCGATCTGGGGCACGCTGATCGCCCTCAACGATGGAATGAAACCCGTCATCGGCGTCATCGATCAGCCGTTCACGCGTGAACGCTTCATCGGCACGCCGCATGGCGCCTGGTGCAACGGCGCGCCGATCCGCACGCGCCGCTGCCCGAGCCTCGCGCAGGCGCGCGTGATGCTGACCGTGCCCGTGGCCGGGGCGAAAGTCGCGGAGCAATCCGTGTTCGACGCCGTCGCCGCGCAGGCGCAGATCGTGCGTTTCGGCGGCGATTGCTATGCGTATGGGCTGCTGGCACATGGCCTGGTCGACCTGGTGCTGGAAGCGCATCTCGACGTCCACGACGTGCAGGCCCTGATCCCCGTGGTCGAAGGCGCCGGCGGCGTGATCACCACCTGGGACGGCGGCGATCCGCAGCACGGCGGCCCGGTCATCGCCTGCGGCGACCCTGAACTGCATCGGCAACTGCTGCCGCTGATCGCGCGACTGCGCCGCGCTTGAGGAACTAGCAGACTTCCTGTGCTTCGGTAGCGATCACGATGCGCACGTGCTGCTTGCGGCCCGCCGACAGCACCCATTCGGCACGGTCGCTCGCCAGCGGCTGGTCCGCATCCGCCACCGTCACGCTGTCCAGCCGCAGGCCTCCACCCGCCGCGAGGCGCCGCGCCGCGCCGCGCGATGCCGCCAGTCCGGCTTCCACCGCCAGCTCCGCCAGCGTCACCCCCGCGCTGTGCCGCGCCGCGTCGATCGCATGCGTCGGCATATCGCACCGATCCGCGCCGCCAAAGGCCGCCGCCGCCGCACGCTGCGCCGCATCGAGCGCATCCTGCCCGTGCGCCAGCCGCGTCGCCTCGTCGGCCAGCACGATCTTGGCCTCGTTGAGCGCCGCTCCCTGCAGTGCGCCAAGACGGCGCACCTCGTCCATCGGCAGCTCCGTGAACAGCGCCAGGAAGCGTTCCACGTCGCGGTCGTCCACATTGCGCCAGAACTGCCAGAAGCCGTAGGGCGACAGGCGATCCGCGTTCAGCCACACCGCGCCATCGGCCGACTTGCCCATCTTCTTGCCGTCGTTGGTAGCCAGCAGCGGCATCGTCAGGCCGTACAGGTCGAGCCCGGACTGGCGTCGTCCGAGATCGATCCCGTTGATGATATTGGCCCACTGGTCGGCGCCGCCGATCTGCAAGGTGCAACCATGGCGGCGCGCCAGTTCGACGAAGTCGTAGGCCTGCAGCAGGGTGTAACCGAATTCGAGGAAGGACAGCGAGTGCTCCAGGCGCGAGCGGATCGCGTCGAAGGTCAGCATGCGGTTGACGCTGAAGTGGCGTCCGACCTGTCCGAGAAAGTCGAGGTAGCCCAGCCCGCCCAGCCACTCGGCGTTGTCGACCACGCTGACATCCGGGCCGAGGTAGCGCGTGAAGGCGCCCTTGATGCCGGCGATATTGGCATCGATGGCGGCGGTGTCCAGCAGCGGACGCGAGGTGTCGCGAAAGCTCGGATCGCCGATGCGGGTGGTGGCGCCGCCGATCAGCAGCATCGGCCGGTGGCCGGCGCGCTGCAGCCAGCGCATCAGCATCAGGCCCTGCAGGTGGCCGACGTGCAGGCTGTCGGCGGTGGCGTCGAAGCCGAGGTAGGCGGTGACTGGCCTGGCCATGGCGTGGCGCAGGCCGGTCGCGTCGGTGCACTGGTGGATGAAGCCGCGTTCTTGCAGCAGCTGCAGCAGGTCGGAAGAGTGGGTCATGGGGTTTCCTGGTGATGGAACGCCCCAGGATGACCGATTGCCCATGCGTGGTCCGCCTGAGGCGGACCGGGTTGCGTGACAGCCCCTACCGCCGCGAGGTGCGGTAGGCGTAATAGCTGGCAGGGGAGGTCACGATGAAAGTCATAGGTCCATCTTAGCCGCAGCGGCAAAGACAGGTCAAGATCATTTGACGGCCTTGAACAGGGCGTCCAGGCGGTCCCTCGTGCCCGGAATGCGCTCCAGCTTCGGATAGCGCAAGCCGTCGCGATAGTCGAGCGTGATGGTGCGCAGGTTGTCGCCCTTGCGCACCAGCAGCGCGATCGGCGCCTTGCCGTCCTTGTTGGCGCGCACCGCCGCCTTCAGCACGTCGCCCTTGTAGGCGCGGTTGTTGACCGCCACGATGGTGGTGTTGGCGGCCAGGCCGGCGCGGAAGCCCACGCCGTCCCACACCACGCCGGTGACGTCGCCATTGCTGCGCACCGAGAAACCGAGCGAATAGCTGAAGTCGGCGCTGCGGCTGCGTTCTTCAAGCGCGCGGACGGCGTTGCTCGGGGTGTCGGCGTACACCAGCTTCCAGCCGGCGCGGGCCAGGCCGTCGAGCGGCGCTCCCGGGCCGTGGCCGTCCAGGCGCGCGCGCAGGAACGGCGCCCAGTCGAACTTCTGCACCTTGCCCAGGGCTGCCACCACGTCATCGAAGGTGTAGTACACCGCGTCGATGCTGCCGTCCTCGATGCCGAAGAAGGCGCGCGCGAAGTCTTCCAGGCTGCGCTTGTCGCCCGAGAGTTCGCGGATCTTGCTGTCGACGTCGAGCCAGATCAGCATGCCCTCGGTGTAGTAGTCCTCGCTGCGCTGCCAGTTGCCCCAGCCGATCGGCTTGCGGCCGTTGATGATCGGATCGTTGACCGTGTCCTGCACCGCGCGCCAGTCGCGGCCCTGGGTGTTGTCGTAGCGCGCCGCGTCGATCGCCAGCGCTTCGCGCGCATGGTTCTGCGACACCAGGCCGGAACGCGCGGCCAGCACCTTGCCCCAGAACTGGGTCTGGCCCTCGTACACCCACAGCAGTTCGTTCTGCAGCGGGGTGTTGAAGTTGGCCACGTCCTGGCCCGCGGGGCGGCGGAACTTGCCGTTCCAGGAGTGCACGAATTCGTGCGGCAGCAGCTCGCGGCCGGCTTCGTTGCGGCCCCAGTCGGTGAAGTAGCCGAGCCGCACGCCGTTCTCGCTCGACTGCTGGTGCTCGCGGCCGATGCCGCCGAATTCGTCCGAGATCGCGAACAGGAAGTCGTATTGCTTGTAGTGGCGCGAGCCGAACAGCTTGACCGCCTGGTCGACCATCGCGCGGTGCAGCGCGACCTGTTCGGGCTTGGCTTCCAGGCTCTCGGGATTGTCTGCCACCACGTTCAGCATGACGGGATTCCTGGCGCCCGGCGCCAGGTCGATGCGCTTGAAATAGCGGCCGGCGAACAGCGGCGAATCGACCAGGGTGTCGAGGTCGTGCGGCTTGAAGCGCACCTCGTCGCCAGTGCGGCTTTCTACCGCCAGCGAACTGGCGAACTGCCAGCCGGCGGGCAGGGTGAGCGTCGGCTGCACCGTGATGCGGCGCGCGTGGTAGCCGGCCGGGTACAGCGCCACCGATTGCCATTGCACGCCGAGGATGTCGTCGGTCATCGTGATGCGGCCCTGGCTTGTGTCCAGCGGCGACAGGAACTGGTATTCGGCCACCAGTTCGGTGGCGCCTTCCGGTACCGTCACGTGAAAGGCGTGGACCTGCACCGGGTCGCGCGTCCACTCGAGCGGCTTGCCGCCCGCGCTGAGCTTGAGGCCAGCCAGCTGGGTCAGCGGGATATTGGGGCCGTGGTTGCCCGGCGCCCACTGCGGATACAGCAGGGTCATCGGACCCGGACGTGCAGGCATCGACAGCCGCATGTTGAAGATCTGCTGCGACAGGTTGCTCGCGTCGACGTGCAGCGCGATCGTGCCCGGATACGGGTCATTGCCGACGGCAGGGACCTGGGCGGAAGCGGGCAGGGCGAGTGCGAGAGCGAAAGCGAGGGCGGTCACCGGACGGGCGGCGCGGGCGAGGAAGGGGAAAGGTGTCATCGTGAAGCGGAAAGCCAAGGGTGAGCCGGCGAGTGTAGCACCCCATCCAACACAAATTTCCGTTGATACATCATGCAAATAAAATTTACAAAATTGCCTAAAAATCCGTATTTTGTATCACTTGAAAATCGTTTGGCATGACATTAGATTGGACCCAACGGAATGCTCAACAGAGGTTCCGTCCCTTATCGCTTAACTTCACAAGGATATGACTATCATGCGTACTTTCGACCTGACTCCCCTCTACCGTTCCGCCATCGGTTTCGATCGCCTGGCCAGCCTGCTCGAGCAACGCGCCGAAGCGCAGCCGAGCTACCCGCCGTACAACATCGAACTGGTGAGCGAAGACCAGTACCGCATCGTGATGGCGCTCGCCGGCTTCTCGCGCGACGAAGTCGAGATCGTCACCGAGCGCGACAGCCTGGTCGTTACCGGCCGCAAGCAGAAGGACGACGTCCAGCGCACCTTCCTGCACCGCGGTATCGCCGCCCGCGATTTCGAACAGCGCTTCCAGCTGGCCAACCACGTGAAGGTCACCACCGCCTCGTTCGACAACGGCATGCTCACCATCGAACTGGTGCGCGAAGTGCCCGAAGCCCTGAAACCGCGCAAGATCGTGATCGGCGACGCGACCGGCACCATCAATGGCACCATCGGCGGCGACAACGTCAAGACCCTGGAACAGCGCGAAGCCGCCTGAGGCTTGGCGATGCCAGCAACGGTAACGGCTCGGTAGTCGTTTGAAAGAAGGGCGCTCGCGGTTTGAGCGCCCTTCGTACGTCCAGGCCGCCCGCGCTTGCTCTTCATTAAGGCGCGCCTAAGCCCGAAGCCTTGTCAACTTAAGCATGATCTAAGGCGGCTGCGCGAAGATACGTCCATCGATACTCAACATCGATTCAACACATTTTCACCAGGAGCACACACCATGTCGAACCCAAGTGCCGTTACTGCCATCACTGCCAAACGCCTCATGCTGGCCCTGGGTGCCGCGGGCGTCATCGGTGGCGCGGTCGGTGCCATCGCTGTCAATCACAATAATGCCGTTGCCAGTGCCGCGGCCGAAAACGCGCCTGCGGTCGCCGCCGCGCCGGCTCCAGCGCCCGCGCCGGCCGCCGCCGTGGGCGCTCCAGCGTCGACCGTGGCCCTGCCAGACTTTACCCGCATCGCCGCCCAGCAGGGCAAGGCGGTGGTCAACATCCGCGTCGTCGGCGGCACCAAGACCGCCAATCGCGGCGGCTTGCCGAACCTCGACCCGAGCCATCCCTTCTACGAATTTTTCCGACAGTTTCAGGACCCGCGCGCCGAGCGCGGTCGTGAAGCTCCCGTTTTCGGCGCCGGATCGGGCTTCATCGTAAGCCCGGACGGCGTCATCCTTACCAACGCCCACGTCGTGCAAGGCGCCGACGAAGTGACCGTCAAGCTGCAGGACCGCCGCGAATTCCGCGCCAAGGTCCTGGGCTCCGACCCGCGCACCGACGTGGCCGTGCTCAAGATCGACGCCAAGGGCCTGCCGGTGGCGCCGCTCGGCAAATCGCAGTCGCTGCTGGTGGGCGAGTGGGTGCTGGCCATCGGTTCGCCGTTCGGCCTCGAAAGCACCGTCACCGCCGGCGTGGTCAGCGCAACCGGCCGGGCGATTGCCGACGCCTCCGTGCCGTTCATCCAGACCGACGTCGCGGTCAACCCGGGCAACTCGGGCGGTCCGCTGTTCAATACCCGCGGCGAAGTCGTCGGCATCAACTCGCAGATCTACAGCATGACGGGCGGCTACCAGGGCTTGTCGTTCTCGATCCCGATCGATCTCGCTGTGCGCATCAAGGACCAGATCGTCGCGACCGGCAAGGTGCAGCACGCCAAGCTGGGCGTGGGCGTCCAGGAGGTCGGCCAGGCCTTCGCCGACTCGTTCAAGCTCGAGACGGTCGAAGGCGCCCTGATCTCCAACGTCGAACGCGGCAGCCCGGCCGAACGCGCCGGCCTCAAGTCGGGTGACGTGATCCGCCGCGCCAACGGCAAGACCATCGTGTCGTCGGCCGACCTGCCGGCGATGATGACCCTGTCCAAGCCGGGCGACAAGCTGGCGCTCGATGTCTGGCGCGACGGTAAACTGATGCGTGTCGATGCCACCCTGGGCGATGCCGCCGCCAAGCCGCGCCGCGGCCAGGGCGACGAACTCGCCGACATGGCCGACAACAGCGCCAAGCTGGGCCTGACCCTGCGTCCGCTGGAGTCGGTAGAGCGCCGCCGCAGCGGCATCGCCAACGGTCTGGTGATCGAGGACGCCTCCGGCGCCGCGATGGTCGCCGGCGTCGAGCCGGGCGACGTGCTCATCTCGGTCAACGGCCGGCCGGTGAATTCGGTCGAGCAGGTGCGCGACATGGTGTCCAAGGCCAGCAAGTCGGTGGCCTTGCTGATCCAGCGCGGTGGTGACAAAATCTTCATTCCGGTGCGGATCGGCTAAGGAGGCACAGCGTCCTCGACTCGCACGGCCAACATATCAAGGAAACACATGCGGCTACTGCTGGTGGAAGACGATACGATGATCGGCGAAGTGGTGCTCGACCTGCTCCGGGCCGAGCACTACGCCGTCGACTGGGTCAAGGACGGCGAGATGGCCGACACGGCCCTGCTGCAGAACCAGAACTACGACCTGGTGCTGCTCGACCTGGGGCTGCCGCGCAAGGACGGCCTCGAAGTGCTGCGCTCGATGCGCACGCGCAAGGACCGCACGCCAGTGCTGGTCGCCACCGCGCGCGATTCGGTCCAGCAGCGCATCGCCGGCCTCGACGCCGGCGCCGACGACTACGTCCTCAAGCCCTACGACCTCGACGAGCTGCTGGCGCGCATCCGCGCGCTGCTGCGTCGCGCCGCCGGCCGCGCCGAGCCGATCTTCGAATACCGCAACATCACGATCAATCCCGCCACCCGCGAAGTGCTGGTCGACGGCACGCAAGTATCGCTGTCGGCGCGCGAATGGGCGGTGCTCGAGGCGCTGGTGGCGCGGCCCGGCGCGGTGCTGTCGCGGGCCCAGCTCGAAGAAAAACTGTATAGCTGGCGCGACGAAGTCTCCAGCAACGCGGTCGAAGTGTATATCCACGGCCTGCGCAAGAAACTGGGCAGTGACCTGATCCAGAACGTGCGCGGCGTCGGTTATATGGTGCCCAAGGCATGAAAATGACGCACTCGCTGCGCGGGCGCCTGCTCTGGTTCCTGCTCGCGGCGATCACCCTGGCGGCGGTGGCGCAGGCGACGATCGCCTACCGTACCGCGCTGCACGACGCCGACCAGATCTTCGACTACCACATGCAGCAGATGGCGCTGTCGCTGCGCTCCGGCACGCCGCTGTCGAACGACGAGGCGCGCGCGCGCATGGAAGCCGACAGCAGCGCCAGCGGCAACGACGACATGGTGGTGCAGATGTGGTCTCCCGACGGCGTCCAGATGTTCCACAGCGTCTCGCGCGCGCGCCTGCCGCAGCGCGCGGTGCTGGGCTTTTCGAATGTGCGCGCCAACGGCACCACCTACCGCGTGTTCTCGATCCAGACCTCGAACCAGACCGTGCAGGTCGCGCAAGACCTGGCGGTGCGCCGCAATATGGCCGGCAACCTGGCGCTGCGCACGCTGGGCCCGATCGCGGTCATGATGCCGATCCTGATGCTGGTGGTGTGGTGGGTCGTGAGCGGCTCGCTGCAACCGGTGGCGCGGGTGCGCTCGCAGGTGGCCGCGCGCCAGGCCGACGACCTGTCGCCGGTGTCGGATACCGGCTTGCCCGACGAGGTGCGGCCACTGGTGCAGGAGCTGAACCTGCTGTTCGGCCGCGTCAAGACCGCCTTCGAGGCCCAGCAGCATTTCGTGGCCGATGCCGCGCACGAGCTGCGCACGCCGCTAGCCGCCCTGCGCCTGCAGGCCCAGAGCCTGGACCGCGCCGACAATCCGGAAGCGCGCCGCGTCGCGGTGGCGCGCCTGACCGCCGGCATCGACCGCGCCACGCGCCTGGTCGAGCAGCTGCTGGTGCTGGCGCGGCAAGAGGCCACCGCCGCCGAAGGCGCGGTCGCCCGCCCGGTCGACCTGGCCGACCTGGCGCGCCGCACCGTGGCCGACCTGGCCGGCGTGGCCGCCGCCAAGGGCGTCGACCTGGGCGTGCAGCAGGCCGACCCGGCCACCGTGGAGGGCCAGCCCGACGCGCTGCAGATCCTGCTGCGCAACCTGGTGGACAATGCGGTCAAGTACACGCCCGGCGGCGGCACGGTCGACATCTCGGTCCAGCACGAAGGTGGCAAGATCGTGGTGCAGGTCGAGGACAGCGGGCCGGGCATCCCGCCCGAGGAGCGCGAGCGCGTGTTCGACCGCTTCTACCGCGTGGCCGGCAGCGATGCCGCCGGCAGCGGCCTGGGCCTGGCCATCATCAAGGCGATCGCCGAGCGCCATGGGGCGACGCTGTTGCTGGACGCCTCGCAGCGCCTGGGTGGATTGAAGGCGGTCGTCACGTTCGGTTCGCCCTCGCGGTAGAATGACCGGTTCCGCGCGCCGCGCACGGCGCGCATTGCAAACAACGAGGAATCGATGAACAAGAAGATGATGGCGGTGGCCGTGCTGTCGATGGCCGCCGGCGTGGCCTCGAGCCAGGAAGTGGTGCGGATCGCCCACGTGGCGGGATTGACCGGCCCGGTCGCCTATTTTGGCAAGGACACCGAGAACGGCGCGCGCATGGCGATCGAGGCGCTCAATGCGCGTGGCGTGACGATCGGCGGCAAGAAGGCCACCTTCCAACTGGTGGCCGAGGATGACGCGGCCGATCCGAAGCAGGCCACGAGCGTGGCGCAGAAGCTGGTCGACGCGAAAGTAAATGGCGTGATCGGGCACCAGACCTCGGGCACCACGATCCCGGCCTCCAAGATCTACCACACCGCGGGTATCCCGCAGATCTCGCATTCGAGCACCAGCCCGAAATACACCCAGCAGGGCTACAACACGGCCTTCCGCGTGATCGCCAACGACGTGCAACTGGGCCAGGCCCTGGGCCGCTACGCCACCGGCACGATGAAGGCCAAGCGGGTGGCGGTGGTGGACGACCGCACCGCCTACGGCCAGGGCCTGGCGACCGAATTCTCGCGCAGCCTGCAGAAGGCCGGCGGCAGCGTCGTCGCGCGCGAGTTCACCAACGACAAGGCGACCGACTTTTCCGCCATCGTCACCCGCATCCGCGCCACCAAGCCGGACCTGGTGTTCTTCGGCGGCATGAACGCGACGGCCGGCCCGATGCTGCGGCAGATGAAGCAGCTGGGCATGAACGTGCGCATGATGGGTGGCGACGGCATCTGCTCGGACGAGATCTTCAAGCTGTCGGGCGGCACCATGACGGACGGCCAGGTGGTCTGCGCGGAAGCGGGCGGCGTGCAGGGCGACGCCAAGGCCGGCATGGACAAGTTCCGCGCCGACTACAAGAAGCGTTTCGGCATCGACGTGCAAATCAATGCGCCGTATGCCTACGACGCGACGATGGCCATGGCAGAAGCGATGGTGAAGGCCGGATCGTCGGCGCCGGCGAGGTATTTGCCCGTGCTGGCCAAGATCCAGTACAAGGGTGTGACCGGGCCGATCGCGTTCGACCAGCGCGGCGATATTCGCGATGGCACCATCACGCTGTATACCTTCAAGGGCGGCAAGCGCTCGATGATCGCCGTCACCAAATAGGGGCTAACGCGCCCCTAGTCGTAACGGTCCGACGGAATCAGGTGCCTGAACGTCGGCTCGATATGCATCGCATGCAGGTGGCGCACGATGTCTTCCAGCGTCGCGTCCTTCAGCAGCAGGCCAGGCGTTGGCGCATGCTGTAAAACGGACGGCGCCGGCGCGGCGGCAGGGACTGGTGTGGCCACCGGCTTGTTCTGGTGCGCTGCATCGAGCGCCTGGAAGACCTGCTCGAACTGTTCCTTGCCGATGCTTTCCAGCCCTTCGAGGAAGGCCGCCTGGCCCAGCGGCGGCGGCGCCATGTCCAGCCCCGCCTCGTCGGCGAACGAAGCCCCCATGCCCGGATGGATGAACGCCGCCCACTTGCCGGTGCGCGGATGCAGGCAGGGCGGCAGCGCGATCGGCGCGCGCACGGCGTCGGTATCCAGCTCGATCTCGGGGAAGTAGGCGTTGCGCAAGCGCTCGAGGAAGGTCTGGGCCTGGTCGGCCGGCACCGGCTCCGCCAGCGACAGCCACAGGTAATAGGCGTCGCCGCCCGAGATGCTCACCGCCGGCGCGGGCAGGCCGAGCGTCTCCTGCAGCGTATTGGCGACTTCGCACAGCCGCAGCCAATGGGCGTCGCCCTCAAGGCCCTTGGCCTTGCGGAAGGGGATCATCATGGCGCGCGTCTGGCCGTCTCCACCCGTGAGGCTGACCGGCACGTTCTGCTGGCCGAGCACGTGCAGCGCCAGCACGTCGGCCGCTGGCGCATCGGCGGGAAGATAAAGCCGCATCAGTTCGGCGATCAGTTTTTGCATGGTGGTCTCGGTCCGGGATCGCAGGCGGGAGCCTGCCGAAAGGCGCCATTCTGACACAGCGCGGCCGGTCCCGAAGGTCTTCGATGCCATCGCCAGTGGCGTTTCAGCCGATCGTGTAGCGCCGCGCCAGGCGCGCGCGCGCGTCATCGTAATCGGCATTGCCGGTCTTCTTGGTCGTGACCATCCAGCATAGCGAATCCGGCGTGTGCTGCAGGTCGATCACGGTACGGTAATCGATGCGGTGGATGGACGGATTCGCCGGGTTGTCGCGCATCTCCTGGTCGTCGCAGACCGAGAGCGCGACCTGATCGGTGAACCAGACCAGCTTGTTCTGCGCGATATTGTGGACGATGAAATGGGCGACCCGGGCCAGGAAGCGCTCGGCGAGCGGGGTTGGACGGCAGTAGGCGAAGCCGGCGACGATGCGTTCCCAGAACGGCGAGGCCTCCGAGCGCGCCAGGACCAGCTCGGCGTCGGCGGGCAGGCTGCGGGCAAAGACGTCCCAGTCGCCGTTGAACAAGGCGTCGGCGTCCATCAGGCACAGCTCGCAACGGTAATGCCGCAAGACCTGGTAGGCGCGCAGGAAGCGCACCGTCGCGAAATACGAGGCCGGGCGATACGCCGGCATTGGCCCCTGCTCGATCGACAGGCCGATCGCCAGGCCCGGCAAGTTCTGGCGCAGCATGGCGAGTTCCGCGAACACCTGCGGCGTTGGCGCATACACGTGCAGGTGCAGGTCCAGCTTTCCGGCATTGGTCGCGTGCAGCGAGCAAGCCAGGTAACGCGCATGCTTCATGAAGTAGTGCGTGTCGCAGGCGACGAAGGCAACCGGGCGCGGAGTGGCAGCCAGCGGTTCGACTATTTCGATGGCCGGCAACTGGCCAATCAGTCCCTGCAGCGCTTGCGGATCGTCTTGCAGGCTGGAGAAGCTCAGCGGCCATTCGGGTGTCCGGCCGGTAAAGTACTGGCTGGTCATCACGGATAGTCCGACCATCGGAAGATTGCGGTTCTGCGGGTCGTGCGCAAGCGGCTCCAGCCAGGACAGGGCGTGGCCGTGGTTGCCCAGCATCGCGTGGATGAAGCCGGCGATCGCCTGCAAGGCGGGATAGCGCGCGAACATGTCGGGATAGCTTTCCTCCAGCACGAGCACTTCCTCGATTTCCTTGATCCGATACAGCAGCTGGACGCACAGCGCGATATAGTCGCCGGTCGGGTGCAGCTCTAGAATGCGGCCCAGGCTGCGCTTGATGTTGACGATGACGTCGGGCGGCAGCGTGTGGTTCGGGTAGGTATTGTTGTAATCGGACGCCAGATTGGCCTGCAGGATCGTGAACATGGCCATGCGCAGGGCCAGGTCGTGTTCGGGCGAAAGCCCTGATGGCGGCAGCGAGTCGATGATCTCGACCAGTTGCGGCACATCGATGTTGCGGCGGTCGGTTACCCACTTGATCAAGTCGGGCGGAAAGGCGCCGATGTCGGGAAATTTCCCGGGCTGGCTGAGGGAATCGCGGTAGAACTGGTGGAAATTCTTCAGGGTGGCGATACGGTCGGCCAGTTCGGCGTCGCGGGAACTGGCGTCGTTGCTACTCGTTGGATGCATGTGTGGTGGCGACCGCTCGGATGGGACGGCGGTCGTGAACATGATCCCGCATCGAGAAGTTAGGTATTGATTGGTGGCAACAAATGCTACTTTCTTCCCGTGTAACTATCAATCAAGAACCGCGGTAACTGATGAGGTATTGATGTAGCGGTGCAACACCGGACGCGACAAGTCATGGAAAAAAGGCCCGCACGATCGCGGGCCTGTTGATTTCATGTGGCGCGGTAGGCGATCAGAACTTGTGCGCCAGGCGCGCGAACATCGCCGCGCCGTTCAGGCCGAACTGTACGCTCTCGTACTTGAAGCCGTTGTCGGTCTCGTTCGGATCCTGGCGGGTCGGCTTGACGTCGAAGATATTGGTGCCGCCCACGGTCAGGCGGGTCTTCTCGGTGAAGGCCCAGGTGAACGACAGGTCGGCCGAGGTCTTGGCTTCGTACTTCTGGTTCGGCACGGGCGGGCCCGAGAAGGTGCCCAGGGTCTGCGGACCGAAGTGGATCACGCGCAGCGAAGTCTCGAGCTGGCCCTGCGTCCAGTCGAGGCCCAGCGTGGCCTTGCGGCGCGGCGCGCCCTCTTCGATGAACAGGCGCTCGCGTTCCGACAACAGCACGTCCTCGAAGCCTGCCAGCGCCGCCGGCGCTTTCACGCGCTGCACTTCGGTCTTGCTGAAGTTGACGGCCAGGAAGGTGGTCAGGTTGCCGATGCCCACCTTGCGGCGGTTGGACACGGTGAGGTCCAGGCCTTGCGTCTTGGTGTCGACCGAGTTGACGAAGAACTGGGCCTGTCCGACGCCCAGCTGCTGCAGGGTGGCGCCCAGCGCCGGGTAGTTGTCGGCGTCGAAGCGGCCCGACAGCACGATGCGGTCGTCGATGTCGATGCGGTACAGGTCGGCCGTGACCGAGGTCGACCCGGTCGGCGACCAGGTCAGGCCCAGCGTGTAGCTCTTCGATTCCTCGTCCTTGAGCTGCGGGATGCCGGCGGCGTTGGCGACCGGGCCGCCGTTCGGCGCCAGCACCACGTCCAGCGGCTGGCCGCCGACGAAGTCGGTGAAGGTCGACGAGAAGTACACCTGCTGCAGCGACGGTGCACGGAAGCCCGTGCTGGCCGAGCCGCGCAGCAGCACGTTCGGCGCCAGGCGGTAGGCGCCGGCCAGCTTGCCGGTGGTGGTCGAGCCGAAGTCCGAATAGCGTTCGTGGCGCACGGCGGTCTGCACCTTGAAGCGGTCCGTCACGTCGGTTTCGATGTCGAGATAGGCCGCATTGCTGTGACGGTCGCTGTCGGTCTCGTCGCCCGGCTGGAAGCCCGGGAAGCCCTGGCTGCCGGCGTTGCCCCCTATACCCACGCCGTCGGCGTCGATCCACGAGCCGGTCTCGCCGGCGAAGATCTTGTAGTTCTCGCGGCGGTGCTCGAGGCCGAAGGCGACGTTCATGCCCTTCAGCACGTCGCCGTAGAAGCGGCTGATGTCGAGGTTGGTGGTCGACTGCTGGAACGAGAAGCCGCCGGCGTAGAAGCGGCTGGCGCTGACGCCCGGGCCGCCGCCCAGCAGGTCGAGGTTGGCGATCGAGGCGTTGAGCGTGTTGTTGATGTCGTACTTCAGGCGGTTGTAGCCATAGGTCTGCGAGACATCGGCATTCCATTCGCCGACCGCCCAGCGGTAGCCGACGGTGCCCCAGCGGTCGTCGACGTCGCCGTCGATGAAGGGGACGAAGCCGTCCGGGTACATCGCCGCCGAGTTACGCGACGGGATGTCTTCGGAGCCGAGGCCCTCGCGACCGAACGCGGCCGAGGAGGCGTCGCGCTTTTGCGCGCCGGCCGTGAAATACAGCTTGCCGGGGCCAGTGGGGAATTCGCCGTTGAGGTAGACGGTCTGGTTCTCGGACTTGGTGTCGCCGATGATGCGCGGGTTGCCCGCTTCGGAGCGGTTGGAGCGGCCGCGATCATAGTATTCGCCGGTGATGCCCAGCACGCCGCCGGCCACCGCCACGCCGCAGTAGGCCGACGCCAGCCAGTTCTCGCCATCGCCTGCGGTGTACTGGCCGTAGCCGAGCACCGATTCGCAGCCCAGGCTGCGTTTGAGGTCGATATTGATCACGCCGGCGATCGCGTCCGAGCCGTATTGGGCGGCGGCGCCGTCGCGCAGGACCTGCACTTCGCGGATCGCCATCACGGGGATCGCGTTCATGTCGGTGCCGGTATTGCCGCGGTTGCGCGCGCCGAACAGGTTCACCAGCGCCACCGTGTGGCGGCGCTTGCCGTTGACCAGCACCAGGGTCTGGTCCGAACCCAGGCCGCGCAGGGCGGCCGAGTCGATCAGGTCGGCGCCGTCGGCGCCCGTTTGACGGGTGGAGTTGAACGAGGGCGACAGGTTGGAGAGCACCTGGGCCAGGTCGAACTGGCCGCTTTGCTCGGCAGCCTTGGTCATCGGAATGAAATCGATCGCCACCGGGGTGTCGGTGCTCGATGCGGCGCCGACGCGGCGCGAGCCGATCACGCTGACGCTGGGGATCACATCGCCACTGGCGGCGCCTGGCGTGGTCTGCGCATGGGCCATGGCAGGGACGAGGGAAAGCAGGGCTGCGCTACCATATAAGGCCAACAGCACCGAACCAGACATTATTTTGAGTTTAATCACGTTTTTCTCCGAAGGAAATTTGGATATTACTCAATTGTTTCTTCGGTAACCATCGTAATGTATCAATAACACAACGATGTATGGCTATAGCTAGAACTTATTCGACCAAGTGATGACAAAGCGTGACAATTTGGCGTGTCAAACCATCTCGACGCGGCCGCCGACCAGTACGGCGCCGTCGTCGATCCGGGTGCGGATCAGGCAATCTTGGCCGGTCGCACGGCCCTGGCGCACGGTCAGTCCGCGGCCGAGCAGGACGGTGAGGGCGCCGGCCGCGACGCCGGTGGCGCTGTCTTCGAGCCGTGGGTCGAGGTGGTTGAAGTTGCGTCCTTCGAAGACCCGTGCATCCGTGTCGCTTGCGTAGGCATACAGGCCGTTGACGCTGTTTTCCCTGCTCCACTGCGTGATCGCTTGCAGGTCGGGCGTCAGCGCGTGCAGGGTGGCTGGGTCGCTTATTTGCACGAGTAGTTTCGGGCTGCCGATCGAGGCGACATGCGGTGCTGAGACGATGGCCGCTGCGGGAATGCCAAGCAGGCGTGCCGGCAGCTCGGGTGTGAGTGCCGGTTGCGGGGCGGGCTGCGGCGCCAGGCGCACGAACAGGTGTTCTCCCTCGCGGACCAGGGCGAGCGGTTGGCCGTGCATGGCGGTCTTCAGCATCAGTGGCTCGTTGATGCCTGGCCGCGCGAACAGCCGCGCGGCCGCGGCCAGGGTGGCGTGCAGGCACAGGGGGCTGCGCGTGTGCGGGTAGTAGAAGTCGACGATGGCTGCCGTGCCGTCTTCCTGTGGCGGATCGATCCAGACGCAGGTGGCGTTGTGCGCGCGCGCGAAGGACTGGCGTGCGTCGGGATTTGACTGGTCGTCTTCGATGACGAGAGCAGGGTTGCCGGCGTTTGCGGTGGCGCCGAAGCAGCGCAGGGTGTGGATGTGCATGGGTTTCCTTCTGGTCTGGCGTGGCGAACGGGGGCGGATGGATCATAGATTGAATCGGCTGTTCGCGCTGACCGACTCATGACAATTTTGCCGGGTCGGGAGAGGTCGCCAGGGCGTTCCGATCGGTTAGAATTTGTGTATATCTTTCATCAGGCGAATTGTGCTGACCTTGCCCATGTTTCAGGAAAATCTCGATGCCCTCGGCGCCAACGTCGTGAGCGGACAAGCGTGAGCGATCCCGACGCAACACTGACCAGCTATGGAATGGCCGAGGACTTCGCCTCGGCGCCGGTGCTTGCGCTTACCATCCTGTGGCATCCGCAGCGGGAGCGCATCGGTGAGCAGATGCTGGGCCCGGCCGCGGGCGGCGCGATCGCGCTGAACCGGTTTGCGCCGCTGTTCGCGCCGCTTTCCGTACGTCCTGGCGCAGGGCATGACGGCACGCCATTGGGCGAGCGTTCGATTACGCGCGAGCCGGTGCACATCCGCTTCGTCGCCGAAGGCGGCATCCAGATCGATCACGTGCGCGGCAAGATGGGGCTGGAGCTCAATGGGCGGCCGTCGAACGGGACCGACCGCTTCACGGCGAGTGAACTCGAGCGCGGCATCGTGATCGGGCTCGGTAGCCAGATCTTCGTGTGCCTGCATTTGATGCGCAGCCTGCCGCGCGCGGTGAACGTGCCTGGACTGATTGGCGTTGGCGATGGGGCGACTAAGATGCGCGAAGCGATCGCGCAGGTGGCGGGGACCAGCATGCCGGTGCTGTTGCTGGGCGAGACCGGCAGCGGTAAAGAGGTGGCGGCGCAGGCGGTTCACGCGCTCAGTGGGCGTCGGAGCGGGCGGTTTGTTGCGATCAATATGGCGACTTTGAGTGAGTCGCTGGCGGCGGCCGAACTGTTTGGTGCGGTCAAAGGGGCGTACACCGGTGCGACCAGTGGTCGGCGCGGGTGGTTTGCCGAGGCCGAGGATGGGACCTTGTTCCTGGACGAGGTCGGGGATACGCCGGCGTCGGTGCAGGCCATGCTGCTCCGCGTGCTGGAGAGTGGCGAATATCGGCCACTTGGGGCGGGCGCGGATGCGAGGTCGAATGCGCGGATCGTTGCCGCCACCGACCAGGATCTGGGGGAGGGTGGATTCAATCAGGCCTTGCGGCGGCGGCTTGAGGCATTTGTGATTCGGGTGCCGGCGCTACGTGAGCGGCGTGAGGATATTGGCGTATTGGTGCGGCATTTTCTGGAGGCCGAGGCGCCGGGGGATGGGTGGAATCTGCCGTTTGAGTTGCTGAGCCAGGTGTTCAATGGGGACTGGCCGGGGAATGTGCGGCAGTTGGCGCATGCGATGCGGAGGGTGGCGCTGGATTTGCAGGCGGGGATTGTGCCGGTGTTGGAACAGGCGGTAATGATGCCTGTGGTGAAGCCTTTGCCTGTTCCCGCTGCGGCTTCCGCTTCCGCGTCGAGGCCGGTGCGGCGCAAGGCGTCGGAGTTGAGCAGTGACGATCTTGTGGAGGCGATGGAGAAGAGTCAGTGGCAAATTCTGGCTGCTTCGAAGGCGCTGGGTATTTCGCGGCCTACGGTTTACAAATTGCTGGAGGCTCACCCTCGGATTCGTTTTCCTGCCAATATTTCGGAGGAAGAGATTCGTGCAGCCTGGGAGGCTTGTGGGGGTGATCTCCAACGGTGTGCTTCGAGACTCATGACTCCAGCAGAGGCGTTAAGACGTCATGCTGGGCTGTTGGGGCTTGAAGCCGTGTGTGGACAGTAAAAAAATATCATGGTGGATCCGTGCCGTTGGTCACCTCTCCTTCAGGATCGAAGTAGAACACTCTCAACTGCCTTGCTTCCTCATGAGCACGTTTAATGGCTAGCGTCACATAAAATGAGACTTCCCAAGAGCCATTAACTTGGCCTACGTTCAGTTGATTGTCCCAGAGTAATGTGATTCTTCTTTCTTTAGCAGGCCCGAGGCCGTCGCTGAATACCGTGAATGCATGAGGATCGATCTGGTAGAGCGCGCCAAGTTGTTCACCGCGGTTGTCGGTAAAAAGGGACGGGGGAGCATAACGCGTACGTTGATCTTTTCCACAGGATAGAATCTGAGGGCGGGTGATCATGCAGCAATCAACCACTTCAAGGGATTCTAGACCAGTGTTGTCCCGATCACTTGCAGTGATAGCGATCTTAAATTCCTGACCAGCCTGAAAATTGATATCGCCATTCCAGTGCGGATTTGACGGTTCTCGAGCGGCACCGACGGCTGAGTCAAGATCGGCAAATAGCCAATCGATGCCGTCACCTATCTGGTTGACGTCCAAACGTGCCGTTAATGTCATCAATGCTTGTGTCATCATTCCCTTTCCATTCGAAGTAAATCAAACCGCGGATCGCTCCGCAGTGCTAATAAATCGGGTTCAGTCCCAATGAGTTTTCTGGGATATCCATACTGTTGTGCATTGCTCAGTTCAACAAGAGCATTCTCTCGGTGGCCAATGATTTCATAAGTGACAGCGGCCCGAAAGCGAATATCTGCATTGGTGGGTTTAGCGTCTACGGCTTTCTTGGTCAATACAGATGCGGTCGCTTTATCCCCCAGCTTTGCGGCGTACAAGCCCATTCGTGAGGCCAAGGTGCTATCGTCCGGAGCATTGTTCAACAGTGGCTTTATCAGCGCTGCCGCTTTGCGGTAGGCTTGTTGAGAGTCTCGTTCACGGCCTGGAATCCAACGTAGGGTATCGGCCAGATTTGCCCAACGCAAATAGGCGATGCTATTTCCTTTGGATGACGATACAGCATGCTCGAATGCTTTCGCGGCGCCGAGATAGTCGCCGCGACTAAATAATGCAGTTCCGAGGTTGTTGTAAAGATACCCGCTAGGTCGAACTTGCAAGCCTTGTTGCAAAACCCGGAGTGCCTCATCCTCGCGGCCCTGTTTTACCAAGGTGATACTGAGATTCGAGTAGGAATAAACTCCGTCGGGTTGGAGCCGAATACTGTCACGAAAGGCTTTTTCTGCGCCCACATAATCCCCCTCGTTATAACGGAGTGCTCCCAGACGATCAACGAAAAGTCGTTCCGTCGGATGTTTCCTTCGTGCGTCTTCGATACTGCGTTCGGCTTCCACATAGCGCTGCATACGCATCAGTACGCCACTACGGGTGTTAAGTGCAAAGACGTTGAATGGATCTAGGTGCAGGCTTTGCTCGGAGAGTTGCAGACTTTCTTCATTCCGTCCTTGCTGCCAGCGAACATATGCTTTGGCAGCGTAGCCAAGTGCCAATTGATCGTCTAGCGCTAGAGCTGCCTGAGCACTAGCATCAGCGCGCTGTAGCCAGCTTTCATCACTACGATCTCCTGCATAACGCAAGGCATAAGCCAATGCGATGCCTGCCGACGCCGCAGCATGTTTTGGCTCTCTTGCGAGGATAGCGCTAAAATTGTCGATAGCGATTTCCAGACTGCCATCGCGATCAAAATAACGCAGTGCTGTCATGCCATCCGACATCTGCGTCGCGTTAGATATTGGTTGTAGCCACCGAGGTGCCACTTCCTTCGACGTTACTAAATATGCCGTGGCGCAAAATAGTAATGAGGCGGTCAAAGCGCAGTAGGCAACCCGACGCCAGGTGAAGCGTGATAGTCGGAGCGCTACAGGCAGCAAAGGTTTCTTTGCGGCGCCGCTAGCTCCACCCCTCAGCCTGCGCGCAGTCTCCGTAACCGCTTTCATCGTCGGTATCCGTGCGCTCGGATCAGGCGTGCACATCGCGCGAACTAGTGCAACCATATCTTGATCGGCATCCGCAGCGTAGATCCACTGGGAGCAAGATGACTGCACCTGTGCTGCAGCCAATGCCAAGCCATGCAAATGCGCAAACGGCCGCTCTCCATGCATCATCTCGTACATCAACACGCCGACAGCATAAATATCGCTAAGCGTACTCGGATGCTTGCCATTCAAAATTTCAGGCGCCAGATAGGCGATGGTGCCCTGTGTCTGCAGCACATCTCCCGACTCGGTCGCCAACGGATCGATCTTGCGCGCCAGCCCAAAATCCATGATCCGCAACTGCCCTGACGGTTCGATCATCAAGTTCGCCGGTTTCAAATCGCCATGAATCAACCCCGCCGCATGCGCTTGCGCCATCGCATCCGCCAACTGGCAAACGATATCGAGTATCTGATCCCGCGACAGCTTTGTCGTGGACAGCAGCTGATGCAGGGTTTGCCCTCCAACCAGCTCCATCACGATCGACTTGCTATGGCCATCGTCTTCGAGTGCGTAAATCTGGATGAAGGCAGGATGCCGCAACGATGCCGCCAGTCGTGCCTCTTGCAGCAGATTATCCGGCTCGTCACGCACCAGGTCAGGCTTCAGGCGCTTGATGGCAACAGTGCGCTGCAGCGCCGGATCCCACGCCTCATGTACATCGCCGAATCCACCATTGCCAAGCAGCCTACCGAGGCGATATCGCTCGGTACTGGGTGTGGCAAGCAAGTCAGGCGATGAAGTCATATGCGGCTCGTTTGGTCGGCGCAGGCACCGTAAATACTATAGGAAAAGAACTTGCCGAATACACATTCTTAACTTCGATTCAGGCACCCAGCGTGTCAACTTCCTCGTTGACATGTAAAAACACCCGTTGTTTTACACCCAACAGGCATAGCTAGTCGACTAAATCCTTGATTTTGTTGCTTTGACGCCATGTTTCAGGGTGGCACGGAGTTTGCAAACTATTGCGTACCACGAGGGAGGACGTCACGAAGATCGTCGCGCCTGCCATCGCACTTGTCGCAAAGCATGTTATTCATTCCGGAAAGAAGATTCAAGTATGGCTACCCAGAGCACAGGCGTTCTGCAGATCGTTGGCGCGGCTTATGGACTCAAGCAGGTCACCGCGCAGGTCATCAAGCAGGTCAACCGTCAAGCTTTTCCAGAGACCCTGTCTTTATTGGCGAGCAGCCGGACGTTCGGCGACACCTGGGTTGGCCACGATAAGACGCTCACCGTCGTCTATCGCTATGACGGCGGCCCAACGTTCGTGGCGACGGCTTCGGAAGGCCAGACGCTGAACATCGGCGCCCAGCAGTTCGAGCAAGCTATCCGGGCTCCGGCCCCAGCGCAGCAAGACGCCGCCGCCCAGCCATTACTGACCGTATGGGGCGCCAGCTTCGGCTGCGCCGACGTGAGCGCGACGGTACGCAACCTTGTAGACCGCTCTGCTGGAACCTTATCCCTGCTCGCCGACAGCGCCACCCTCGGCGAAGCCGGCAAAGGCAAGCGCAACACCTTCGTCATCGTGGCCAGCTATTGCGGCCAGATTCCATTCATCGACATCGTCGTCGAGGACAATCCCTATGCGCTCAGCTACCGTCCGCCGCTGCACATCCTGAGCGCCTTCTATGGCCTGAAGGACGTCACCGACATCGTCCGCGCCAGCGTGAGCCGTCGCAGGCTGTCCGTCGCCGCCTCCAGCAGCGTATTCGGCGACGGTTGGCCGGCCATGCGCAAGACCCTGCACGTGGTCTACCAGTACGCCGACCGTAAGCCAGAAATAGTCGCCACGACCGAGAACCAGCTTCTACACATCGACTACGACCCGGCCGCTCCCGCCGGACAGGCGGCGCTCGACCCACGCGCCCTGAACATCATCGCCGCCGCCTACGGGCCGGTCGACGTCACGGAAAAAGTCGCCGCGCTGGTGGAGAATGGAAGCCTGTCGTTCACGGCCGACAGCCTGACCTTCGGCGACACCTGGCCGGCCGCCGTCAAGTCGTTCTCGATGGTTTATAGCTGGGGCGTGGCGGGGGTATCGAGCGTCAACGTACCCGAAGATACGCCGGTCTCGATCACCCAGCCCGAGCCAACGTTCACCACCGACAGAAACTTCGTCTCGCTGGCCGGAGCGCTCGCCGCCGGCGACGAGATCAAGCTCCAGACCGCGGCAGGCGGTTACTGGTCGATCGCCGCCGATGGCCAGATCACGGCGCTCGGGACCTCGAGTGACGCGGCCGAGGTGTTCACCATTGGCGTACCCGAGGCCCTGGATGCACCCGCCATTACCCTGCAATGCCGTGACGGCAGCTACCTGAGCGCGGACGGCGACGGCACCTTGCGTGCCGGCGGCAGCGCACAGGATGCGATCCAGTTGATGGCATCGCTCCAGGCAAATGGCGCCATCAATATCGGCGTCGTCGGTGGCGCGGGAGCGCCGTTCCTCGCGGTGACCGCAAGCGGCGCCATTGCAGTGGACGGCAGCTACGAGACCAATTTTTCCACCTGCTTCAACCTGCTGCTAAACCCCACGCGGGCCGGCAATGCCAGCCATTTGCAAGCCTTCGCCAGCGCGACGATGCTGGACGGTCCGGTCGACATGAAGCTGGTGAAAGTCGTTTGGAAGCTCACAGGCGGCTGCTTTCTAGCGGCCGGCCTTGGCCGGCTGCTCGGCGACCAGCAGCAGATCGGTCTCGCCTTGTACCGCTTTCTGCGGCGCTATCCTGGCGTGATGAACAAGATCGCGATCCTGATCGCGACCATCGACTGCAACCGCGCGATGCCAGCGAGCGCCTTGCTGGGCGTGCTCAAGGCGATTCACGAGGCGGGCATCCTCATGCCGGTACTGCGCATGACGCTCGCGACGACTGGATGGATGGGGATTTCGTGGGCCATCGTCACCATCCTGACGAAAGTGCAGGGCGGTGTCACGAGTGCCGGTGCGACGGCAGGGGGCGAACTGGGCGAGAGCTTCTCGGACTGGGCTTTCGAGACCACGATGGACATGCTCGACTACATCAATTCCACGGGCGGCACTGCCTTGATGCTTGCATACGAGCGTATGGTCTGTGCGGATCAGCCGGTATTGCGCCGCGCGCAAGGTGGTGGTTTGTCCAGCCTGCGCGCGCGGATGGGGGCACAAGATCCGTCAGGCTCCTCCCTCGGACCCATGCCGCGCCCCTTTCCCACACACGCCTGAGTAGTCGATGCTGGTAGCGTGGGAGGCTTTGCCGCCCACGCGTTCAATGCACATTTGAGTCGCTGGCGTAGTGAGCTCGGTTATACTGTGTTTTTATACAGTATTAGCTGTTCGACAGCCCCCCAGCGTGACCAAGCCCACCCCCACCACCCAGCCCCGGCCTCCCAAGCCCAGACGCTGCCCCCCTATGCCGAGTTGTTCTGCCTTTCGAACTTCTCGTTCCTGCAAGGGGCCTCACACGCCGAGGAGCTGGTCGCGCGCGCGGTGCAGCTGGGGTACTTCGCGCTGGCCCTCACCGACGAATGCTCGCTGGCCGGCGTCGTGCGCGCCCACGCCGAAGCGAAAAGCGCCAACCTGCCCCTGATCATCGGCGCCCACTTCCACCTCAAGAACCCTGACGGCGCCCCGGCCCCCTCGCTGATCCTGCTGGCGCAAAACCGCAACGGCTACGGCAACCTGTCCGAACTGATCACGATCGGCCGCACGCGCAGCGAGAAGGGCACCTATCTGCTCACGCCCGACGACCTGGCCAATCCCGTCCCGGAATACGCGCACCTGCAGCACATGCCCGACTGCCTGGCGATCCTGTTGCCGCCATACCCCGGCCACGAAGCCCAGGACGTCGACCGCCTGCACGCCCAGGCCGCATGGATGGCCACCACCTTCCCGGGCCGCGCCTGGCTCGGTCTCACCCAGCTGCACCGCGCTTTCGACGACGCCCACCGCGCCACGGTGGAAGAGGTGGGCTGGCAGCATGGCCTGCCGATCGTCGCGCTGGGCCACGTCTGCATGCACGTCCGCTCGCGCAAGCCCTTGCAGGACACCTTGAGCGCAACGCGCCTGGGCAAACCGGTGGGCGCCTGCGGCTACGGCCTGGCGCAGAACGCCGAGCAGCACCTGCGCGCGCGCCTGCGCCTGGCCAACATCTATTCGCGCGAGGCGCTGGCGGAGACGGTGCGCATCGCGCGCCTGTGCACCTTCTCGCTCGACGAGCTGCGCTACGAATACCCGGACGAGGTGGTCCCCGAAGGCCACGATGCCAGCAGCTACCTGCGCAGCGAAACCTGGATCGGCGCGCACCGGCGCTTTCGGCAGGGCGTGCCGGCCAAGGTGCAGGCGCAGATCGAGTACGAGCTCGACCTGATCGCCGAGATGGGCTACGAACACTACTTCCTCACCGTCTACGACATCGTGCGCTACGCGCGTTCGCAGCACATCCTGTGCCAGGGCCGCGGCTCGGCCGCCAACTCGGCGGTGTGCTACTGCCTCGGCATCACCGAGGTCGACCCGGCCCGCGCCAGCCTGCTGTTCGAGCGCTTCATCTCGCGCGAACGCAACGAGCCGCCCGACATCGACGTCGACTTCGAACATCAGCGGCGCGAAGAAGTCATCCAGTACATCTACAACAAGTACGGCCGCCAGCGGGCGGCGCTGGCGGCGGTGGTGATCAGCTACCGGCCCAAGAGCGCGCTGCGCGACAGCGGGCGGGCGCTCGGCATCGACCTCGCCATTGTCGAGAAGGTGGCCAAGACCCACCACTGGTTCGACAGCCGCGCCGATCTGCTGGGCCGCCTGGCCGAGAGCGGCCTCGATCCCGAGGCGCCGCTGTCGCGCCAGTGGGCCACGCTGGCGCAGTCGCTGCTGAACTTCCCGCGCCACCTGTCCCAGCATCCGGGCGGCTTCGTGATCGCGAAAGGGAAACTCTCGCGCCTGGTGCCGATCGAGAACGCGACGATGGCGGATCGCAGCGTCATCCAGTGGGACAAGAATGACCTCGAAGAGCTGGGCCTGATGAAGGTCGACGTGCTGGCGCTGGGCATGCTGTCGATGATGCGGCGCGGCCTGGAGCTGGTGGGCCAGCGCTATGGCGACGTGTTCGAAATGCAGGACATCCCGCTCGAGGACAGCGCCACCTACGACATGATCTGCCAGGCCGATACCATCGGCGTGTTCCAGATCGAATCGCGCGCGCAGATGAGCATGTTGCCGCGCATGCTGCCGCGCCGCTTCTATGACCTGGTGATCGAGGTGGCGGTGGTGCGGCCCGGCCCGATCCAGGGCGGCATGGTCCATCCCTACCTGCGCCGGCGCCAGGGCCTCGAGCCGGTCGAGTATCCGAGCCCCGAGATGAAGGTCGCGCTCGGCCGCACGCTGGGCGTGCCGATCTTCCAGGAGCAGGTGATGCAGGTGGCGATCCTGGGCGCCGGCTTCACGCCGGGCGAGGCGGATCAACTGCGGCGCGCGATGGCGGCCTGGAAGCGCAAGGGCGGCCTCGAAAAATACTACGAGCGCATCGTGGGCGGCATGCTCGAACGCGGCTACCAGCAGGAATTCGCCGAGGCGATCTTCAGCCAGATCCAGGGCTTCGGCGAGTACGGCTTCCCCGAATCGCACGCGGCCAGCTTCGCGCTGCTGGCTTATGCGAGTTCATGGCTCAAGTGCCACGAGCCGGCCGCTTTTCTCTGCGCGCTGCTCAACAGCCAGCCGATGGGTTTTTATAGCCCCTCGCAACTGGTGCAGGACGCGCGCCGCCACGGCATCGAGGTGCGGCCGGTCGACGTCGCCATCAGCGGCTGGGATTCGGCGCTGGAAGAGTACGACCCCGTCGACCGCGCGCGCCAGCCGGCGGTGCGGCTGGGCTTTTCGCTGCAACGAGGATTGAAGCAGGAGGCGGCCGAGCGCATCGAGCAGGCGCGCGCCGTGCGGCCTTTCGACAGCGTGGCCGACCTGGCGCGGCGCGCGCATCTCGACCGGGGCGACCTGCAGGTGCTGGCCGCGTCCAACGCCCTGCGTTCGCTGGCCGGGCACCGGCGCGAAGCCTTGTGGCAAGCCTCGGGCGCCGCGCCCGACAAGGATCTGTTGCGCCCGACCGTGCCGCGCGAAGAAACGCCGGCATTGCAGGCCCCGAGCGAAGGCGAAGAGATCGTCGGCGACTACCGCGCGCAAGGGTTGACGCTTGGCCGCCATCCGCTGGCGCTGCTGCGCGCGCGCCTGCTCAAGCAGCGCTTCATACCGGCGTCGGATCTGATGGATTTCCAGGACGGCCAGCTGGCGCGCGCCTGCGGCCTGGTCACGGTGCGCCAGCGTCCCGGCACCGCCAAGGGCGTGCTGTTCATGACCCTGGAAGACGAGACCGGCAACGTCAATGTGATCGTGTGGCCGACCCTGGTCGAGCAGCAGCGGCGCGAAGTGCTGGGTGCGCCGCTGCTCGGGGTGTACGGCGTCTGGCAGCGCCAGGGAGAAGTGCGCCACCTGGTGGCCAAGCGACTGGTGGACATGTCGCACCTGCTGGGCGGGCTGGATGCGCGCAGCAGGGATTTTTGCTGATTACGCCGTGGCCAATTTCATGGCGTGTTTGCCGGCGGCCTTGCGGACGGTGCGTCCCGGCGCGCCCGCCTGCAGCTGAAACACCTGCAAGGCCTGCGACACCTCGTCGGTCTGCCGCGCCAGAGTCGCCGCCGCGGCGGCCGCTTCTTCCACCAGCGCCGCGTTCTGCTGCGTGATCGCGTCGAGCTGGGTCACCGCCTGGTTCACCTGGCCGATGCCGCCCGACTGCTCGCGCGTCGCGCCTGCGATTTCGTCCATCACGCGCGTCACCTGGTCGACCGCGCCCACCACTTCCTGGATCGCCGCGCCGGCCGCCACGCTCAGGCGGTTGCCGTTGTCGACGTTGGCGATCGAGGCGTCGATCAGCGCCTTGATCTCCTTGGCCGCCACCGCGCTGCGCTGGGCCAGCGTGCGCACCTCGCCCGCCACCACCGCGAAGCCGCGGCCCTGTTCGCCCGCGCGCGCCGCTTCCACGGCGGCGTTCAGCGCCAGGATATTGGTCTGGAAGGCGATGCCGTCGATCATGCCGACGATGTCGAGCACCTTGTGCGACGAGGCGCTGATCGCTTCCATCGTGCTCACCACCTCGGTGACGGTGCGCTGGCCGTTGCCGGCCGTCGCGGCGGCGCGGCGCGCCAGGTCGCTGGCCGCGTTCACGCTGTCGGCGCTCTGCGCCACGTTGTGGGTCAGCTGTTCCATGCTGGCCGCCGTCTCCTGCAGGCTCGAGGCTTGCGTCTCGGTGCGGCTCGACAGGTCCTGGTTGCCGGTCGCGATGTCGCCGGTGGCGTGGCGGATTTCGTCGAAGTTGGCGCGCACGTCGCCAATCACGCTGAACAGGTTCACGGCAGACTGGCGCAGGGCCGCCACCAGCTGGCCCATCTCGTCGTCGCGGCGCGGCGCCAGGCGGCAGGTGAGGTCGCCGCCGGCCAGGCGGCGCGCGAAGCCGGAGGCATCGGCCAGCGGCGCCAGCACGTTGCGCCCCAGACTGGCCCACAGGCCCAGCACCATCGCCAGCGAAACGGCCAGCGACAACAAGACCCATGCCGGCAGGCCGTCGCGCCAGCACTGGAGCGTGATCGCCGCCAGCAGCAGCATCAACAGGCCCATGCCGCCGTTGACCTGGGTGCGCAGTGGCAGCCGGCCCAGCGCCGCCAGGCGGCCGCGCAGGCCGCCGTGTTCGACGCGGCCGTTGCGCAACATCAGGCCGCGCGGATTGCCGGCCTTGAATTCCGCGTACAGCGCCGCCGCCTCTGCTACCTGCTCGCGGGTCGGCTTGGTGCGCACCGACATATAGCCGGTCGCCTGGCCGTTCTCGAGCACCGGCGTCACGTTGGCGTACACCCAGTAATAGTCGCCGTTCTTGCAGCGGTTCTTGACCATGCCGCTCCACGGCCGTCCGGCGCGGATCGCCTGCCACATGTCGGCGAACGCCTCCACTGGCATGTCGGGGTGGCGCAGAATGTTCTGGGGGGCGCCGATCAGCTCATCCTCGGTAAAGCCGCTTACCTGCACGAAGTAGGGGTTCGCATAGCGGATATTGCCCTGCAAATCGGTGGTCGAGACGATGGTCTTGCCATCGGCCAGCTGGTATTCGTTATTGGTGATCGGCGTGTTCAGGCGCATATGGACTCTTTCGGAAAGGCAACAGGTCGTGGAAAAAAGTATAGCGACAGCTGACGAGGCCGTCTGCGGCTCAGCCCCCCGATTCAGCATAAATACAACGATAAAACCAGTAAAATCACTAACTGACTTTCGGGCCGGTTTTTGTGCTGGTCAAGGCGGTCCCAAAAGCCTTGCCCGTTGTTGATAGAATGGAACCAGGAATGAAGAAAGCCACTACAGGATGACCATGGATAAAACGGGCCGCAGCAAGGGCAGGGGAACGGGACGGGCAACGCTCGAGCAGGTGGCGGGCATGGCAGGCGTATCGATCATGACCGCCTCGCGCGCGCTCAGCCAGCCCCAAATGGTCTCCGAGGTCACCCGGGTCAAGGTGGAGCAGGCGGTGGCGGAGCTCGGCTACGTGCCCAACCGCGCGGCGCGCGCGCTGGCCTCGTCGCAGTCGCACGTGATCGTGGTGCTGGTGCCGTCGTTCTCCAACGCCGTGTTCACCGCCGTCCTCGAAGGCATCCATGACGCCGTCGCGCCGGGCCAGTACCAGCTCCTGATCGGCAATACCTATTATTCGCAGGCCGAAGAGGAAAAGCTGCTGCGCACCTATCTGCAATCGAGCCCGGACGGCATCCTGTTCTCGAGCCAGGCCCACAGCCCGGCCGTGGCGAAGATGCTGGAAGCGTCGCAGGTGCCGTCGGTGTCGATGATGGACCTGTCGGACGAACCCGGTGCCCTGTCGGTCGGCTTCTCGCAGTTCGAGGCCGGCATGGAGATGACGCGCCACCTGGTCAAGAAGGGCTACCGCCGCATCGGGTTCATCGGCGCCCAGCTCGACGAGCGCACCCTGCGCCGCGCCGACGGCTACCGCGCCGCGGTGGTCGAGGCGGGCCTGGCCGACCCACGGCTCGAGCTGATGGTGCCGGAACCTTCCACGATCGCGCTCGGCGCCGAATTGATGGGGCAGATGATGGCGAACATGCCCGACTGCGACGCCGTCTTCTGCTGCAACGACGACCTGGCCCATGGCGCCGTCTATCACTGCCAGCGCCACGGCATCCGCATCCCGCAGGAGATCGCCGTCTGCGGCTTCAACGATCTGCCAGCCTCCAGATGGATGATGCCGTCGCTGACCACCATCGACACGCCGCGCTACCAGGTCGGCTTCGAGGCGGCCAGCCTGCTGCTGCAGGTGATCAAGGGCCAGGAGCCCGAACGCAAGCGCATCGACCTGGGATTTGCCCTGCGCGAGCGCGAGAGCGCCTGAGCCTACGCGGCGCAGCAGCGCGTTACGATTTCCGATGCAACGTCATGCCCTGCACATGGCAGCTTTACACTGGCGCGCGATCGCGGCTACAATCGCTTCTTTGATGTTAGCGTTAACATAAAGAAATGACGACACAAGCGCGAGACGATGACAAGGGGACGGCCTGGGTAGTCATGGGCGTGAGCGGCTGCGGCAAGAGCAGCATCGGCGCGAAGCTGGCCGCCGCGCTCGGCGTGCCGTTCATCGAGGGCGACGCCTTTCATTCAGAGGCCAATGTCGCCAAGATGTCGGCCGGTATCCCGCTGACCGACGACGACCGTCGCGACTGGCTCCTGAACCTGCGCGACAAGCTCGCCGCACGCGAGGGCGGGGCGGTACTGTCGTGTTCCTCGCTCAAGCGCGCCTATCGCGACCTGCTGCGCAGCGCGGGCGGCGACGTGCGCTTCGCGCACCTGGCCGGCGAGCGCAGCCTGCTCCTCGAGCGCGTCAGCAATCGCCCTGGCCACTACATGCCGCCGTCGCTGCTCGACAGCCAGCTGAGCACACTCGAACCCCTCCAGCCGGACGAAGCCGGCATTACCCTCGACATCCGCGACAGCCAGGAACAACTGGTCGCGCAAATCCTCGCCAGCGTCCGCTCGTGACCCGGCGCTACCCGGTTCCCCGCCGCATGCCTATGCCGGCGGGGTAATCGTGCGCGCACCATGCGCTTCGGATGGACACGGTCCGAAAAACAGACTATATTTTCCTTTCCTGTTTGGAAAGGTTTCCAATTCCATATTCCACACGAATCCGCACGACATCATTCGAGACCAACGCACAAGTTGGCAAGCCGCGGCACGGCCAGCCGGTACGGCCGCATTTTCTTGTAGTGAGATAAGAGGAGTCGACGTGAACTACCAGAACCAGAAATATGGCTCGAGATGGAAACCTTTCCACGCGCTTGCCGCAGGCATCCTGCTGGCCTGTGGAGCGCAGGCCGGGGCCAGCGTCACCAATCCGGTGATCGGTCAGCTGCTGTGGTCGGAGGAGTTCAATGGCAACAGCGTGAACACCGGTGTGTGGAATCTGCAGGACGGTAACGGCTGCCAGATCGGCCTGTGCGGCTACGGCAACGCCGAGCTGCAGTACTACAGCCCCAATAACGCCAGCATCGTCAACGTGCCCTTCGAATCGGGCACGCGCGCGCTGGCGATCCAGGCGCGTAGCCAGACGATCGGCGGCAATGTCTTCACCTCGGCCCGGCTCGACACCAGGAACAAGGTGCAGGTGCAGTACGGGATGATCGAGGTGCGCATGGCCACGCCGAACCTCGGCACCGGCCTGTGGCCGGCCGCGTGGCTGCTGGGCGTCAGTCCGCAGACCTGGCCGCGCAACGGCGAGATCGACATCATGGAGATGGGCCACAAGGCGTCCGGCCGCGCCGAGGGCGGGGCGCCGTCGTCGAACCACTTCGTCGGCTCGAACGTGATCACCTGGCAGCAGGCCGCCTGCGTGCCCGGCAACGAAAGCTGCGCCGCCTCGACCGCGTGGCAGACCAAGAACTGGTACGTGCCCCAGAACTCGCTCGCGAACCGCTTCGTCACCTACCGCTTCTATTGGGACGAGAGCCAGATGCGCTTCACGACGGTCGACAACGGCGTCGAGCACAATATGTACAACGCGCCGCTGCCGGTCAATTCGTCAGCATTGCAGGCGCCGTTCTACCTGTTGCTGAACATGGCCGTGGGCGGCAACTTCACCGACGCCGCCAACCCGGGCCAGGTCACGGCGCCGCTGCCCGGCACCATGTACGTCGACTACGTGCGCGTCTACCAGATGGACGGCAAGGGACAGGTGAAGCTGGGCGACCAGACCGTGCCGGAAGTCGCCGGCAAGTTCGGCGTGTTCACCGACACCACGGCGGTCAACAACAAGCTGGTGGCGGGGACGAGTTCCGACATCTTCCTGTGGAACGCCGCCTCCACCGGCGCCGGCAACACCGCGCCGTTCGAGGGCAGCAACGTCATCGCCTGGAACTACACGACGCCCGGACAGTGGTTCGGCGGCGGCATCCAGGCGCGCCAGGCGCGCAACCTGAGCAACTACCGCGCCAACGGCACCGTCAAGTTCCGCATCCGGATCCCGGCCAATGTCGGCTTCAGGATCGGCATCGGCGACACCTACACGAACCAGAACTGGGTGAACTTCCCGGCCAACACCACGGCATTTGGATTGACGCGCAACGGCCAGTGGGGCCAGGCGTCGATTCCCGTCTCGACCCTGCTCGGGCCACTAGTCGCGGCGCAGTCGCTCCACGACATCTTCATGATCTCGAGCATCGACGGCGCGCTGCCGTCATCGAGCTTCCAGTTCGCGATCGACGACATCGTGTGGGAGTCGGGCGGCGGCGGCGCCACGCCGCAGCCGGAGCCGAGCGGCCCGACCTCGGTCAGCCAGACCTCGTCGACGATGCTGCAGTTCCGGACCACCACCGGCAGCTGGGCCGACGTGCACTACACCGTCAACAACGGGCCGCAGCAGAACGTGCGGATGCAGCTCAGCGGCGCCAACAACACGTACACGGCGGGCGGGCTGAAGATCGGGGACGTGGTGCGCTACTGGTTCACCTACTGGGACGCGCAGCGCGGGTTTGCGGTGGATACCCAGCAGCAGACGCATACGATGCAGTGACGGCGCCGGTCATGGAACCGTGACCTCCAGGCGGTAGGTGCGGCCCGCGTCGATGTTGTCGATGCGGGCCGCGGGCAGGGGGACGCCATCGCAGGTTACCTCGACCCGGTCGACCGCGCCGCGCTGGATGTCGACCTCGAAGGTCGCACCGCGGAAGCGCCGCGTCACCTTCATGCCGTCCCAGCCGGACGGCAGTTGCGGCGCCACCGTCAGGCCTTTCAGGTCGCCTTTCAGGCCGCACAGGCCCTCGATCAGGCAGCGATAGACCCAGGCCACGGTGCCGGTGTTGAACAGCTGGCTCGACCGGCCGGCGGTGCGCGGATACTCCTTGTAGGCGCCGCGGTAGTAATTGGGGATGAACACCGGCAGCTGGCCGCGCTGCAGGTAGTCGTCCAGGCCGGGGCCGGGGATCATCTTGCGCAGCGCGTCGAAGGCGCGGTCGGCTTCGCCGATCTTGTACAGGCTGTAGATGTAGAACACCGAAGCGTGGTTGTACACGGCGCCGTTCTCGGCCGAGCCGGGATGCTTCTGCGTGACGCGGCCGACGTCCTCGCGCATGCCGCTGTAGGGCGGCGCGAACATCTGCACGCCGTAGGGCGTGCGCAACTGCTCGTCGATCGCCTCCAGCATCAGTGCGCGCTGCCTGGCGCTGGCGGCGCCCGATAGAAAGGCCCAGCTTTGCGGGTTCAGGTAGATGCGGCCCTCGGTATCGCTGGCGACACCGAACTTGACGTTGTCGTCGGTGATGCCGCGTGCGAACCAGGCGCCGTCCCACAGGTGGGCTTCGGCGGCGCCGTTCATCGCCTCGGCGCCGGCGCGGTAGCGCGTCAGCGAAGCGGCGTCGCCGCGCGCCGCGCACACGTCGGCCCACAGGTTCAGCGCATGGGCCGCCGCCACCGTCAGCCAGCCCGAAACGCCGCGGCCCTTGTAGCCGACCATATTCATCGGATCGCACCAGTCTCCCTGCTCGATATAGGACAGGCCGCGCGCATCGCGCCGCTGCAACAGCCAGTCCATCGCCAGCGAGATGCGTTCGAACGCGGTTTTCACTGCGCCGTCGTGGGTGGCGACCGGTACGTCGAGTATGCCGGCGTCGCCCGTCTCGTCGAGATAGGCGCGCAGGCATACCGGCAGCCACACGCAGTGGTCGGTGTGGGGGATCTGGTTGATGTATTTCAGTTCGGCGCCTTCGAACAGCAGGATCCCGTCCGGCATCGCGCCATTGGCTTCCTGCTGGGAGAGCGCATGCAGGAAGGCGGCGCGCGCCGCCGCCGGCTTGACGAAGGCCATGCCCATATTGTCCTGCAGGTAGTTGCGGGTCTGCGGATCGGTGCTCAGGCGGTTGACGTCGCCGTGGTAGTAGACCTGGCGCGCGAGCCAGGTGTTGACGAAGTTGTCGAGTTCACGGTCCGGGGTCGCGATCCGGAGCACGCCTTCGCCCTCGAGGATATAGGCCGCGTAGTCGCGCGCCGCGGCGGCGAAGCCTTCTTCGCTCAGGTATTTCGCGCGCAGGGACGCGATCTCGGCATCGTCGAAGGCGGGGCCGAACAGGAAGCGGCGCGTGGTGGCTTCGCTCGGCGCCAGCGCCAGGCGGTACTGGACCACGGCGGCCGGCGTCTCGTAGCGCGCGTCGCCGCAGCCCAGGCGTTCGCCCGCCAGCGCGGACGGCGCATGCAGGCCGCCTTCGCCTTCGAAGGCGATCTGGCCAACCTCCCAGGCGTCCGGTGCCTGCTCGCACAGCAGCACCGTGCGGTCCTTGAAGAGGCGGTTCTTGAAATAGTCTTCGAGCTTCTGGTAGGGCGTGACGCTGGAAGCGACGATGCCACCCAGGTCGTGGCGGTACTCGGCCGACTGGTTCATCCACGACATGTAGCCGATCGTGAAATAGGGGTAGACGCTGATGCGGCGCGGGCGGTCCCACAGGTTCGTCACTTCCATCGACCACAGCTCGGCGACGTCGTCCACCGGCAGGCCGAGCACGAGTTCGATGCGGATGCCGGATTTCTCGACGGTCCAGCGCAGGTCGTGGCGGCCGACCGAGAATTCGAAGCGGTCGACGCTGGCGCGCACCGGTTCGTAGGGCGCCGAGAACAGCTCGCCCGTGTCTTCGTCCTTGACGTAGAAGAAGCGGCCCGGATGGTGGGCGTAGTAATGCTGCTCCGGCTGCATGAAGGATTTCGCCTGCATGTTCGGCGCGTGCGAATACTTGCTCGGTTCCGGCTGCATGAACTGGGCGGTGGCATAGCCGCGGCAGGTCGACTGGATCATCATCCTGCGGTTCCACAGGAAGCCGCCGGCCTGCGGCATCGCGGTGGGGCTGGTGAGCACGTAGCGGTCGTCTTGCGGGTGCAGCATGGATGGGATCTCCCGTGTTTTCATGGCGCCGCCTTGCGCGCCGCCAGATCGAGCTGGATGCGGGCCAGCAGCTTGCCGTCGAGGTTATAGAAGCACATGACCAGCACCGCCAGCAGGGCGAACGAGGCCGGCACGAAGGACATCAGCCACACGATGCCGGCCTGCGAGCCGGTGGTCTGCGCGGCATTCGGCACGTAGCCCAGGGCCGTGAACACGGCGCCGATCACGCTCACCGCGACCGCGGTGCCGAGCTTCTGCGAGAAGGTGGCGGCGGCGAAAGTCATGGCGGTGGCGCGGCGGCCGGTGGTCCATTCGTTGTAGTCGGCGGTGTCCGCGTACATCGAGAACGCCAGCGGCGACTTGGGGCCGAGCACGAAGCCGGTGGCCGCCTGCAGCACGAACATCAGGTCGATGCGGTCGACGGGGATCAGGAAGAAGGCGGCGGAGAATACGGCGGTCGCGCTCATCAGGACGATCATCAGCAGCTTCTTGTCGACGTAGCGGGTCATCAGCGGCGTGCAGGCCGCGCCGATGGCGGCGAAGATCATATAGGTCGGCACGAAGCTGGCCATCAGCTCGGGGCGTTCGACCACGTACTTGAAGTAATAGGCCGAGGTGGTGGTGCGCAGGGTGATGGTCACCATGATCACCAGGGCCAGCACGAACAGCACGACCCAGGGACGGTTGGCGGCCAGGTCGCGGATGTCGCGCAGCACGTCGCTCTTCTGGCCGGGCGGCGGCGCAATGCGCTCGCGGGTGTTGGCAAACGTGATCAGGAACATCAGTGCGGCGGCGATGCTCCAGGCGACCATGGTCAGCTGCCAGCCGCGCTCGTTGTCGCCGTTGCCGAGCCATCCCACCATGGCCGGCGTGGCCGCCGTGACCAGTGTGCCACCGGCGAAGGCGAAGATGAAGCGCAGGCCATTGATGGTCGAGCGTTCCTGCGGATCGGCCGACATCACGCCGGACAGCGCGTTGTAGGGGATGTTGACGCAGGTATAGAACACCATCATCGCCAGGTAGCTGGCGTAGGCCCAGATCAGTTTGCCGCCGGCGTCGAGGTCGGGCGTGGTGTAGGTGAGTACCGCGGCAGCGCCGAGCGGAATCGACATCCAGACCAGGTAGGGGCGGAACTTGCCGAAGCGGGTGCTCGTACGGTCGGCGGCGGCGCCGATCAGCGGATCGGTGAAGGCATTGACCAGCTTGATCGAGGCGAGCAGGGTGGCGGCTTGCGCCGCCGAGATGCCGAAGGTGTCGGTATAGAAGATCAGCAGGAAGGTCGCGATATTGGCCCAATAAAAATTGAAGCCCATATCGGCCACGCCATAGCTGAGCTTTTCGCGCCAGCCGAGGGGGGCGTTCGCTGCTGCAGGTGTCTCGGGCCCGCGCTTGAACATGCTTGTCTCCAGATCTTGTGATTTGTTATGTGAGCGCTAACATGCTGCCAAGTATGCCGTCAGCCGCACAGCCTGTCAAACAATGAATGGTTCGCCCGCCGCGTCCACTCGACCAGTGGCGCCCGCTTCAAGGCTATAATTTCATTTTTGCAATTTTATGGCAAGAAGGAAGCAAATGACCGCTGCGCGCGTGGCGAGACATGTCGCCCATATCGGTATCACGGTGGCGGCATTCCTCGCGATGAACGCGCTCAACGAGCTGTTTTTCATCGGGATGGAATACAGCCAGGGCATCAACTGGATGTTCCTCCCAGCCGGGATACGGCTGCTGGCCACGCTGCTGTTCGGTTTTTCCGGATTCATCGGGCTGCTGTTGGTGAGCCTCTTTCTGAATCTCTCGCACTTCGCGTTCACCGACAACGTGCGCGCGGTGGGCGGCGCGCTGGCCGCGGCGGGCGGCCCCTACCTGGCTTACCTGTTCGCCAAGCACTGGTATAACCTGGGCCCACGCCTCGAGAACCTGACGCCGCGGCGGCTGCTGTGCACCGGCGTGCTGTGCGGTGTCGCAAGTCCAGCCGCCCATCACGCCCTGACCTGGGTGCAGACAGGCCTCGTCGACTGGACCGCGGTCGCGGCGATGATGAGCGGCGATATCCTGGGCATCCTGGTCGTCCTCTACATCGCGAAAGGATGGATCACGCTGACCGATCCGCGCGATGTCGCCGATTACCACGCCTGAGGGGCGCACGCCCGGCCTTCGTGCCGGGCAGGGCCGTGCATGAAAAAGACAGCCGTGCCCGGTGCGGGGACGGCGGTCTTGTCATGCGCGGGGTGAAGGAATCAGAACTCTTCCCACTCCGACTCATTCACCTTCGCTGGTGCGGCAGGCTTGCCGGCCGCCTTGGCAGCTGCCGGCTTCGAAGCCGGCCTGGCCGCGGGCGCTGGCTTGGCCGCCGCTTGCGCCGCCGGCTTGGCCAGCGCCGGCCGTGCCGGCGGCCGCTTCACCGGCGTCACTGGCGCCGCTGGCGTCACATGGCGCGCATCGAGCTTGAACACATCGACCACCTGCGCCAGGCGCTGCGCCTGATCCTGCAGCGCCGCGGTGGCGGCGGTGGCTTCCTCGACCAGCGCCGCGTTCTGCTGGGTCGCGTTATCCATCTGGCCCATGGCCTGGTTGACCTGGTCGATGCCGGTGATCTGTTCCTGGCTGGCCGACGAGATTTCTCCCATGATGTCGGTCACGCGCTGGATCGAGTCGACCACTTCGCGCATCGTCGCGCCGGTGTGGTCGACCAGCTTGGTGCCGGTGTCGACCTTCTCGACCGAGTCGCCGATCAGCTGCTTGATTTCCTTGGCGGCGGCGGCCGAGCGCTGCGCCAGCGTGCGTACTTCCGAGGCCACGACCGCGAAGCCGCGGCCCTGTTCGCCGGCGCGCGCCGCTTCGACGGCCGCGTTCAGCGCCAGGATATTGGTCTGGAAGGCGATGCCGTCGATGACCGAAATGATGTCGACGATCTTGCGCGACGAATCGTTGATCGAGCCCATGGTGGCGACCACCTGGTCGACCGCCTGGCCGGCCTGGGTGGCGACGCTCGAGGCGGCGATCGCCAGCTGGTTGGCCTGGCGCGCGTTGTCGGCGTTCTGGCGCACGGTGCCGGTCAGTTCTTCCATCGAGGCGGCGGTTTCTTCCAGCGCCGCGGCTTGCTGTTCGGTGCGGCTGGACAGGTCGAAACTGCCGGCCGCGATCTCGCTCGAGGCGCCGCTGATGGTTTGCGTGCCGCTGCGCACCTCGTCGACGATCTTCGACAGCGAGGTATTCATATGGCCCAGGGCGCGCAGCAGGGCGCCGGTTTCGTCGGTGGCCTTGCTGTCGATTTCCACCGTCAGGTCGCCTGACGCCACCTGCTCGGCCGCATGCACCGCCTGGCGCAGCGGACGGGTGATCGAGCGGGTCAGCAGCCAGGCGAACACGCCGCCCAGCAGCAGGGCGCCGGCGGCCAGCGAGCCGATCACGAAGTTGCCGCGGCTGGCGGTGCTGGCGATCAGCTCGGCGCTGGCGGCGACGCGCTTGTGCTGCAGGTCGACCAGTTCCTTGACGCGTTCCTGGTAGGCCTTGGCGGCCGGGGTGAATTGCTGGTTCAGGATCTGTTCCGCCAGCTCGACATTGCCGTCGGCCTTGGCCTTGACCGCGCCATCGCGGGCCTTGCTGTAGGCGGTGCGGTGTTCCATCACCGACTTGAACAGGGCGGTCTCGTCGTCGCCGCTGATCAAGGGTTCGATTCGCTTGACCAGGTCGGCCGACAGCTTGCCGGTGGCGGCCGAGTCTTCCTTGAAGTAGTCGGTCAGCGACGGGTCGCTGCTCTTGACGATGGCGGCGGTGCGGCGCACGGCGGCGAAGATCTGGGTGTACCACTCGGCGATCATGCGCTCCTTCGCCAGCGGTTCTGCCAGAATCGACGACGTCTCCTGGGCAACCTGGTTCAGGCGCCAGACGCCGACGGTGGCGATGATGACAGTCATCAGTAGCGTCAGGGCGAAGCCGGCGGCCAGGCGCGTACCTATGTTAAGTTTGATGAAATTGCCCATGTTTATGTAATTTGAGATAGGGGTTTCCGCTGGATTGGCGGCATTCTTGCGGCGTTTGTGTTTATGACACCAGAACTGTCTGTACAAATGTTGTCGGTAAATTATTGTCTCGTCCGACTGGTTACAATTATTGCCCAACGTAAACGAAAATGCACTCAGAATAGTGGTTTTGTGAACGGTCCACGACAGTGTCTTCCAGGATATTGGCGCCTTGATATCAAGAAGTATTTGCAGCTTTGCGGTATAATTTCAATTTCCCGCGCGTGCCGTTCGGCACCATCAGCACAATGACCAAATTCGTATTCGTCACTGGCGGCGTCGTGTCTTCCCTGGGCAAAGGGATCGCGGCCGCCTCCCTCGCCGCGATCCTCGAGAGCCGTGGCCTCAAAGTCACCATGCTCAAGCTCGATCCGTACATCAACGTCGATCCGGGCACCATGAGTCCAACCCAGCACGGCGAGGTATTCGTCACCGACGACGGCGCCGAGACCGACCTGGACCTCGGCCACTACGAGCGCTTCATCAGCACCCGCATGAAGAAGGTGAACAACTTCACCACCGGCCAGATCTATGAATCGGTGATCCGCAAGGAACGCCGCGGCGAATACCTCGGCAAGACCGTGCAGGTCATTCCGCACATCACCAACGAGATCCAGGACTACATCCGCCGCGGCGCCGAAGGCGTCGACGTCGCGCTGGTCGAGATCGGCGGCACCGTGGGCGACATCGAATCGCTGCCGTTCCTGGAAGCCGCGCGCCAGCTGTCGCTGCGCTCGGGCCGCAAGGGCGCCGCGTTCGTGCACCTGACCCTGGTGCCGTTCATCGCCTCGGCCGGCGAACTCAAGACCAAGCCGACCCAGCACAGCGTGCAGAAGCTGCGCGAGATCGGCATCTCGCCGAACGCGCTGCTGTGCCGCGCCGACCGCCGCATTCCGGACGACGAGCGCGCCAAGATCTCGCTGTTCGCCAACGTCGAAGAGCAGGCCGTGATCTCGGTGTGGGACGTCGACACCATCTACAAGGTGCCGCAGGTGCTGTGCGACCAGGGCCTGGACGACATCATCCTCGAAGCCCTCGGCCTCGAAGCGCCAAAGGCCGACCTGTCGATGTGGACCCGCCTGATTCACACGCTGGAAAATCCGAAGCACGAGATCACCATCGGCATGGTCGGCAAGTACGTCGACCTGATCGAATCGTACAAATCGCTGACCGAGGCGCTGCGCCACGCCGGCATCCACACCGAGAGCCGGGTCAACATCGAGTACCTGGACTCCGAGGAAATCGAGACCCGCGGCTGCGAGCACCTGGCCAAGTACGACGCCATCCTGGTGCCGGGCGGCTTCGGCAAGCGCGGCGTGGAAGGCAAGATCATGGCCGCGCGCTACGCCCGCGAGAACAAGATCCCTTACCTGGGCATCTGCCTGGGCATGCAGGTCGCGCTGATCGAGTACGCCCGCAATATGGCCGGCCTGCCGAACGCGAATTCGACCGAGTTCGACCCGGAAACCGACCAGCCGGTCGTCGCCCTGATCACCGAGTGGCAGAACCACGACGGCAAGGTCGAGAAGCGCGACGTGAGCTCGGACCTGGGCGGCACCATGCGCCTGGGCGCCCAGACCTGCGCCGTCAATCCGGGCACGCTGGCGGCCGAGATCTACGGCAATGTCGTGACCGAGCGCCACCGTCACCGCTACGAAGGCAACAACTTCTACCTGCCGAAAATCGAAGCGGCTGGCCTGACGGTGTCGGCGCGCACTCCAAACGAAGACCTGTGCGAGATCATGGAACTGCCGCGTACGGGTGAAAACGCGCACCCGTGGTACATGGGCGTGCAGTTCCACCCGGAGTTCAAGTCGACGCCGCGCAACGGCCATCCGCTGTTCACCTCGTTCATCCGGGCGGCGCTGGCGCACCAGGCTTCCAACACCAATACCGCGGCAGGCGCAGCCAATGCGGCGCCCGCACTGCAAGGAGATGCAGCATGAAACTCGCTGGATTCGACGTCGGCCTCGAGCACCCGATCTTCCTGATCGCCGGCACCTGCGTGATCGAATCGCGCCAGATGGCGATGGACACCGCAGGCACGCTGAAAGAGATCACCTCGGCGCTGGGCATCCCGTTCATCTATAAATCGTCGTTCGACAAGGCCAACCGCTCGTCGGGCAAGTCGTTCCGCGGCCCTGGCCGCGAGAAGGGCCTGGAGATCCTGGCCGACGTGCGCCGCGAAATCGGCGTGCCGGTCCTGACCGACGTGCACGACGAAGAGATGATCCCCGAAGTGGCGAGCGTCGTCGACGTGCTGCAGACCCCGGCCTTCCTGTGCCGCCAGACCGACTTCATCAACGCCTGCGCGCGTTCGGGCAAGCCGGTCAACATCAAGAAGGGCCAGTTCCTGGCGCCTGGCGACATGAAGAACGTGATCGACAAGGCCCGCGCCGCCGCGCGCGAAGCCGGCCTGAACGAGGACAATTTCATGGCCTGCGAACGCGGCGCCTCGTTCGGCTACAACAACCTGGTGTCGGACATGCGCGGCCTGGCCATCATGCGCGAATCGAACTGCCCGGTGGTGTTCGACGCGACCCACTCGGTGCAACTGCCGGGCGGCCAGGGCACTTCGTCCGGCGGACAGCGCGAGCACGTCCCGGTCCTGTCGCGCGCCGCCGTGGCGGCGGGCATCGCCGGACTGTTCATGGAGACGCACCCCGATCCGGCCAATGCGATGTCGGACGGTCCGAACGCCGTGCCGCTGGGCCACATGAAGGAACTCCTGACCACGCTCGTCGAGATCGACCGCATCGTCAAGAAGACCGGTTTCATGGAAACCAAGTTCAAGTAAAAAGCATCCTGGAGGCGTCCTGCGGCTGGATGCCCCCACCCGATTTCCCCACCCCTGGAGACTGAGAAACATGAGTGCTATCGTTGATATTATCGGCCGCGAAGTCATTGATTCGCGTGGTAACCCGACCGTCGAATGCGACGTGCTGCTGGAATCGGGCGTGATGGGCCGCGCCGCGGTGCCGTCGGGCGCCTCGACCGGTTCGCGCGAAGCGATCGAACTGCGCGACGGCGATCCGAAGCGCTACTTCGGCAAGGGCGTGCTGCAGGCCTGCGAGAATATCAACACCGAGATCTCCGAAGCGATCATGGGCCTGGACGCCAATGAGCAAGCCTTCCTGGACCGCACCCTGATCGATCTCGACGGCACCGAAAACAAGAGCCGCCTGGGCGCCAACGCCATGCTGGCGGTGTCGATGGCTGTTGCAAAAGCCGCGGCCGAAGAAGCCGGCCTGCCGCTGTACCGCTACTTCGGCGGTTCGGGCGCGATGCAGATGCCGGTGCCGATGATGAACGTCATCAACGGCGGCGCGCACGCCGACAACAACCTGGACATCCAGGAATTCATGATCATCCCGGTGGGCGCGCCTTCGTTCAAGGAAGCCATCCGCTACGGCGCCGAGGTGTTCCACACCCTGAAAAAGATCCTGCACTCGAAGGGCCTGAACACCGCCGTCGGCGACGAGGGCGGCTTCGCCCCATCGGTCGCGAACCATGAAGAAGCCATCAAGCTGATCATGCAGGCGATCGAGCAGGCCGGCTACGTGGCGGGCCAGGACATCGCCCTGGGCCTGGACTGCGCGGCCAGCGAATTCTTCAAGGACGGCAAGTACGTACTGGAAGGCGAAGGCGGCCTGTCCCTGTCGGCAGCCGATTTCACGAACATGCTGGCCACCTGGTGCGACAAGTACCCGATCATCTCGATCGAGGACGCGATGGCCGAAGGTGACTGGGAAGGCTGGGCAACGCTGACCGCCGCGCTGGGCAAGAAGGTGCAGCTGGTGGGCGACGACCTGTTCGTCACCAACACCAAGATCCTGAAAGAGGGCATCCAGAAGGGCGTCGCCAACTCGATCCTCATCAAGATCAACCAGATCGGCACCCTGACCGAGACCTTCGCCGCCATCGAGATGGCCAAGCGCGCCGGCTACACCGCCGTGATCTCGCACCGTTCGGGCGAAACCGAAGACTCGACCATCGCCGACATCGCGGTCGGCACCAACGCCCTGCAGATCAAGACCGGCTCGCTGTCGCGTTCGGACCGCATGGCCAAGTACAACCAGCTGCTGCGCATCGAGGAAGACCTGGGCGACATCGCCAGCTATCCTGGCCGCGACGCGTTCTACAACCTGAAGTAATCCATCAGGCCGGTGGACCGGCGATGGTGGGCGTAGCCACCCATCGCCGGTCCACCGGCCGTTTTCATTCCTCTCTTTGCCGCCATGCGCCTGATCACGATCGCCCTTGCCGTCCTGCTCGTGCTGATCCAGTACCCACTCTGGCTCGGTAAAGGGGGCTGGCTGTCCGTGGCCGACATGCAGGGCCAGGTCGAGGCCACGCGGCTCAAGACCGAACAGCTCACCGCGCGCAACGCCAAGCTGGCCTCGGAGGTCATCGACCTGAGGGACGGCCTGGGGGCGGTCGAAGAGCGCGCGCGCTACGACCTGGGCATGATCAAGCAGGGCGAGATCTTCGTGCAGGTGCTGCGCAAGAACGAGCAGCCGGTCGAGTCGATGACCGTACCACCTCCGCCGCCACCGTCGAAGAACGGCGCCAAGCCAGAAGCGACCCCGACCCACTGATCCATCCTCATGAGTAAACAGAATTCCCCGATCGACCCCGCCAGCCTCGATTCGCTCGATGCGATTGCGGACTGCCTGGCCGATGCTTTCGAAGACGGCGATGGCGCCATCGTTGGCGCCGCGCTGAAGGCGGTATCGCAGGCGCCGGGACTGGGCGCGCTGGCCGCCGCGGTCGGCGTGCCGCGCGAGCAGCTGGGCGCTGCGTTGGCGTCAGGCGAGTTCGACCTCGATCTCACGCTCGAGATCATGAAGGTGGTCGATTTGCACATGAGCGGTGGGCGTAGCGGCGATTGAGCCGCGGCAGCGGTGTCGCCACCGCCCTTGAACAGCGTCGTTCCCGCCTTCGCGGGAACGACGTGCTGGCGCTGACGATTCCAGCGCCGATCATGCGGCCCATCGGGACCGCAACCTCACATCATCAGTTCTTCGAATCCGACGACGCTTCACCCTGGGTATGGCCCGCGCCCTGTTCCAGGAAGGCGCGCAGCATCCACGCATTCTTTTCATGGATTTCCATGCGGGTCGCCAGCATGCCGGCGGTCGGCTGGTCGTCGGCGGCGTCGGCAATGCGGAAGGCTGCACGGGCGGTGCGCGCCACCGCTTCCTGGCCTGCGACCAGCTGGCGGATCATTTCTTGCGCGCCCGGCACATTCGCTTCTTCCTTGATGGTCGACAGCTCGGCGTAGCGCTGGTAGGTGCCCGGTGCGAAGTGGCCCAGGGCGCGGATGCGCTCGGCGATGTCGTCCAGCGCGTTCCACAGCTCGGTGTACTGTTCCTGGAACATCACGTGCAGGGTCTGGAACATCGGGCCGGTCACGTTCCAGTGGAAGTTGTGGGTCTTCAGGTACAGCATGTAGCTGTCAGCCAGGACGTGCGACAGCGAGTCGACGATTTTTGCGCGGTCTTCGGTGCTGATGCCAATATCGATATTCATGTGCTTCCTCCGTCAGTCAGTAATGGGTACGTGGTGCTGATGTTCGAAAATACAACAGTGTCATAACAGCATCAGCTTATCATCTTGGACGAAACCCTGTAGTCCGCTGACCCGATTGGAGAGGCGCGGCTGCGGCCGCGCCAGCAAACGGCGAGGACGCCGCGGCGCCCTGGTGGAAGCCGGGCGCCGGCACACGGCCGGCGCAAGCAATGGCTTAGTGCGTGCTGCCGCTCGGCGGCATCATGGTCTGCACCGGGCTGTCGCTGGCGAACAGCTGCGCGCAGTCGACCTTGTCGAAGGCGTAGTGCTTGCCGCAGAAATCGCAGTTGATGCCCAGTTCGCCCAGCTCGGCCAGCGCCGATGCGACTTCTTCCTGGCCCAGCATCTTGAGCATATTGCCGACCTTCTCGCGGTTGCAGCTGCAGTGGAACTGCGGATGCACCGGGTCGAACACGCGGATGGTCTCTTCCCAGAACAGGCGGTGCAGCAGGGTCGAGATGTCGGTCGACAGCAGCTCTTCGCGCTTGACCGTCTGGCCCAGCATGGCGGCGCGGTTCCAGGTTTCCAGGTCTTCGGCCTCGGTGGCCTGCTTGGTCTGGTCTTCCTTGCCGCTGTGGCGCGGCAGCTTTTGCAGCAGCAGGCCGCGCGCGACCTGGTCGTCGGCCGCCAGCCACAGGCGCGTGTCCATCTGCTCCGAACGCAGCATGTAGTTCTCGATCACGGTCGCCACGTCGTCGCCGTCGAGCGGCACCACGCCCTGGTAGGGCTGTTGGCCCGGGACCTTGTCGGCCGGGTCGAGCGTGATCACGAAACGGCCCTTGCCGTTCACATTGAACAGCTGGTTCAAGGTGGCGTCGTCAGCGATCTCGACGTCGGGCGCCAGTTTCGCCGTGGCGCGCATGCGCAGGTCGGCGTCGCATTCGACCACCAGCAGGCGTACCGGGCCGTCGCCGTGGATCTGCATCACGAGCGCGCCGTTGAACTTGAGGTTGGCCGACAGCAGGGCGCCGGCCGCCACCATCTCGCCCAGCACCGCACGCACCGCCTTCGGGTAAGCGTGACGGGCCTGGATCTCGCGCCAGGTGTCCGAAATCTCGACCAGCTCGCCGCGCACGGCAGCATTGTCGAAGATGAATTTTTGCAGGGTGTCCCTGTTGGTGGTGCCAGTATCCGTAGTCGTCATTCTTTATCCGATTTTCTTGAGCTGCGTCTTGTACAACTGGCCGCGCGCGACATAGCCCGCAGCCGTGCCTTCCAGGCGCAGCAGGTCTTCTTGTGTCAGTGTCCGCACCACCTTCGCGGGCGAACCCAGGATCAGCGAGTGGTCGGGAAATTCCTTGCCTTCCGTGACCAGGGCGCCCGCGCCGACCAGGCAACCCTTGCCGATCCGCGCGCCGTTGAGCACCACCGCCTGGATCCCGATCAGCGTACCGTCGCCCACCGTGCAGCCGTGCAGCATGGCTTGATGGCCGATCGTCACGTTCTTGCCGATGTCGAGCGGGTAGCCCGGATCGGTATGCATCACGGTGCCTTCCTGAACATTGCTGTTCTCGCCAATCGTGATGGGCTCGTTGTCGCCGCGCAGCGTCGCGCCGAACCACACGGAGGCGTTGGCCTCGAGCGTGACCTTGCCCACCAGGGTGGCCGTATCGGCAACATAAGCCGACGGATCGATCTCGGGCGCATGCTCGCCCAGCTGGTAAATCGCCATGGATGTGCTCGCGGAGGTGGAAATGGCGCTATTTTACCGCCCCCGTCCTGTCCCGAAGTGCGGCAGATGGGGCCGCAGTGCGCGAATTCAACCGCCGGCCCGTATAATCATCCGAACGACCGTACTAATTTGAGAGAACCATGAAAGCTTCACGCTCCGAATTCCTCACCGTGCGCGGCCTGCGCATGCACGTGCGCCACTGGGGCTCGCCCGGCGCGCCCAAGCTGTTCATGCTGCACGGCTGGATGGACGTGTCGGCCTCGTTCCAGTTCATGGTCGACTGCCTGCAGGGGAACTGGCACGTGATCGCGCCCGACTGGCGCGGCTTCGGCCAAAGCCAGCGTTCGGGCTTCGACACCTACTGGTTCCCCGACTACGTGGCCGACCTCGATATGCTGCTCGACCACTATGCCCCGGGCGAGGCGGTGAACCTGCTCGGCCACAGCATGGGGGGCAATATCGCCGGCATCTACGCCGGCGTGCGGCCGCAGCGCATCGCCAGATTGATCAACCTGGAGGGCTTCGGCCTGCCGACCACGCACCCGACACAGTATCCGGGGCGCGTGGCCAAGTGGCTCGACGAGTTGCGCGCGCCGCCCGAGATGCGCGGCTATGCCAGCCTTGACGAAGTGGCGGCGCGCCTGCGCAAGACCAATCCGCGCCTGGCCCCGGAGCGCGCCGCCTTCCTGGCCGCCCACTGGGCGGAACAGGACCGCGACGGCCTGTGGAAGATCCTGGGCGACCCGGCGCATAAAATGAGTTCGCCATTGTTGTACCACGTCGACGAAATCATGGCTTGCTGGAGCGCGATCACGGCGCCGGTGCTGTGGGTCGAGGCCGAGGACACCGATATGTGGCGCTGGATGGGCGCCAAGGAACAGGCGCGCGCCGAGGTCGACCGGCGGATGGCCTACCTGAAGGATGTGACGCCGCGCATGGTGCCGCAGGCCGGCCATATGCTGCATCACGACCAGCCGGAGTTGCTGGCGAGCATGGCCGAGGAATTCCTCGGGGATTGTCCGTAGCATGTGACGCCAGCCGCGGCACATCGGCAGACCGTGCCCCCCCGGCCGTTGCAGGACGCGCCGAACGTCAGCTGCGCAGGAAAGCCAGCAGCTCCTCGTTGAGCCGGTCCTTGTGGGTCGATGGCAGGCCGTGGCCGGCGCCTTCGTAGACGGAGATGCGCCCCTGAGGCAGCATCTCCACGGCGCGGCGCGCGGTGGTGGCGATCGGCACGATCTGATCGTCGTCGCCGTGGATCACGAGGGTGGGGATCGTCATCCTGGCGAGATCGGCGCTGAAGTCGGTCTCCGAAAACTGCTTGATGCAGGCATGGGCGCTCTTGATGCTGCATTGGAGGCCCTGGATGAGGAAGGACTGGCGCATGCCTTCCGAGACCGCGGCGCCGGGACGGTTGAAGCCGAAGAACGGGATGGTGAGGTCGAGGAAGAACTGGGCGCGGTCCTTGCGCACGCCCTCGCGAATGCCGTCGAACACCGACATCGGCACGCCGTCCGGATTCGCGGGCGACACGACCATCTGCGGCGTCACGGCCCCGACCAGCACCGCCCTGGCCACGCGCTGCGTACCGTGCCGCCCGATGTAGCGCGCCACCTCGCCGCCGCCGGTCGAGTGGCCGACCAGCGTGGCGCCGGTGATGTCGAGCGTATCGAGCAGCGTCGCCAGGTCGTCCGCATAGGTGTCCATGTCGTTGCCGTGCCAGGCCTTGGTCGAGCGGCCGTGGCCGCGGCGGTCGTGGGCGATCACGCGGTAACCGTGCTCGGCCAGGAACAGCATCTGGTCTTCCCAGGCGCTTGCCGACAGCGGCCAGCCATGGCTGAATACCACCGGCGTGCCGTGCCCCCAATCGGTGAAGTGGATGATGGTGCCGTCGCGGGCGGTGACGGTGTCGATGGTGCGAGCCTTGCTCATGGTGATGTCCTTTCGGTGGCGTCGTGCCGCGGGAGTGCGGCTGTGTCGGGATCGTGGGTGCGCCGGCCAATGCCGGCCGCCGCATTATCGGGCGCATTGCCGCGCTTTTCCCGATGCAAAAGTGCTGCTGCGCTTCCACCTTTTCGTGTGGGGCATCGAGGCAAGGCGCTGGTGAAGTGGCGTCGTGTAGTCGTTGCATCGATACCTCATCGCCGACACATAAATTGCCTACGGGAAACCTCTGTGCTACAGTCGCCCCCGAGCGTGCGCCAGTCCGGTCGCACCACAGACCGACAGGATTCACGATGGCTTACCGAGGCGCCTGCGCACTCGCCGCCGGCCTGCTGCTCGCAGGCTGCGCCATGCCCTACAGCCCGGCCCCCGTGGCCACCAATTTCCCCAGCACGCACCAGCCCAAGGTGCAGGCGGCGGCCCATTGGGGCGTGATCGCGCGCCATATGGCGACCGAGCTGGGGCCGACCCTGAAGACGGCGCCCAGCCGCTCCCTGTACGTGGAGCCGCTGCAACCGTCGACCTTCAGCACGGGCATGAAGTCGCACCTGGTCACGGCCCTGGTCAACGATGGTTTCGTGGTCGTCAAGAATCCGGTGCCGGGTGCGCTCAAGATCGAGCTCGACACGCAAGTGGTCGCCTTCTCGGCCGACCGTCCTCAATACCGCTACGCCGGCCTGCCGACCGCGCTGGCCAGCGGCGCCTGGGTCCTGACCAGCATCCAGCACAGCCCGGAGTGGCTGGTCACGGCCGGCGCCTACGGCTACGACGCGCACCGCTGGTTCACCGCCCAGTTCGCGCCGGGCGATACGCCGAAGACCGAAATGATCGTGACCGTCTCGGTCGCGGACGAACAACGCTATTACGCGCGCAACACCTCGGTCTACTACACCAGCGACGAGGATCTGGCGCTGTACGACGCCGCCCTGGCGAAGAAGCTGGCCGCGCCGGCGCCGGCGCCGGCGCCGGCATCGAAGACCTTCGCGGTCAAGGACCATTGAGCTGAACATGCGCACATTGAAAACATCGGCGGCCGTGCTGGGCCTGAGCCTGCTGCTGGGCGGCTGCGCGCTGGTCGAGCAGCCCAACTACACCTCGGTGAGCGCGAACGATTTCGTCGCCGCCAACTACCGTGCGGCCGATGCCCTGCAGGCCCAGCTCAAGGGCAAGCTGGCCGGCGACCAGCCCCTGATCATGGCCACCCTCGTCAACATCGACGCCCTCGAGCATTCTTCGATGCTGGGCCGCGTGGTGTCGGAGCAGATCGCCACCCGCCTGGCCCAGGGCGGCCTGCCGGTGCTGGAAATGAAGCTGCGCAACAGTGTCTACCTGAAGCGCAACCAGGGAGAATTGATGCTCACCCGCGAGCTGGGCGAAGTGGCGGGCACGCACAACGCGCAGGCGGTGGTCGTGGGTTCGTATGCCGAGACGCGCGACACCATCTTCATCAACGTCAAGGTGATCCAGCCGACCACGAATCTGGTGCTGGCGGGGCATGACTACGTGCTGGCAAAGCAGGGGACGATCCGTTCCATGCTGGTGCCGGACTGATCAGGGCGACCTGGCGCACGATTTCCGGCAGCTGATTGCGCGCCCAGCGCAGTTCGGCGTCGTCCAGCGCTTCCGGCGCCTGCGCCAGCATGGCGAGCCGGTGCATGACGTCCGGCGCGATCCCGACGTCGTCCGCCGCATCGATCGCCAGCACGAAGCGCCGCGCCACCGCGCCGACCGGCCCGCCTTGCGCGCGGTTGCGCTGCAACTCGCCCATCAGGTAAAGGGCGAGGGCAGGCTGGCCCGCATCAGGCGGCGTTGCCGGCGGCATGCAGTTCACGCACCAGCGTCTCCACCAGTTCGGCCGCCGGCATGGCGCGCGCGAGCGGCGCGCCTTGCCCGGCCCAGTGCGCCGCATATTCATGGTTGCCCGACTTCGCCGCCGCCGCGTGCAGCTGCTTGGCCGCGTCATAGGCGACCGGGTAGGCGGGCGGGACGCCGGACGCGCCATGCGCGGTCAAGCGGTTGACGATGCCGCGCGCCGGCCGTCCCGAGATCGCCGCGGTCAGGACGGTGGTGGCGGCGCGTGCGCTTTGCAGGTTGGCGCGGTAGGCTTCGTGCGCTGCCGATTCCGGACTCAGGATGAAGGCGGTGCCGAGCTGTGCGCCCGCCGCGCCCAGGGCCAGCGCGGCCCTGATGCCGGCGCCATCCATGATGCCGCCGGCGGCGATCACCGGCAGCCCCGTGCGCCTGACCAGCAGGCGCACCAGCACCGCCATGCTCAGCCGTTCGTCGGTCGCATCCAGGTCGAACATGCCGCGGTGGCCGCCGGCTTCGATGCCTTGCGCCACGATCGCATCGACTCCCGCCCGTTCCAGGGTCAGCGCCTCGATCAGGTTGGTGGCGGTGGCCATGGTGCGAATGCCGGCCGCGCGCAGCGCCGCCAGGCGTTCGCCCGACGGCAGGCCGAAATGGAAGCTGACGACTTGCGGGCGCAGGTCGAGCAGCATCCGGAACGACGCTTCGTCATCGTTGAAGCTGCGGTAGATTTCATCGAGCGAGGAGGGCGGCGCGGCGCCGGCGTCGGCGAACAGCGGCGCCAGGTGGGCCAGCCAGGCCGACTCGAGCGCGGCATCCCGGTGGGCCGGCGCGTGGCAGAACACGTTCACATGGATTGCTTTCCCTGTCAGCGCCCGCGTTTCCTCGATCATCGCGCGCGCCTGCGCGGCCGTGCTCGCGCCGATCCCCAGGGATCCCAGCGCGCCGGCATTGGACACCGCCGCCGCCAGTCGCGGCGTGCTCACGCCGGCCATCGGCGCCTGGATGATCGGATGCGCGACGGACAGGCGGGAAAAGAATGGACGGGACGGTTGCATGGCGGCTTCTTTCGTTCGGGTGTTATTCTCAATTGGAGAATGAAGTGATGGTATCATTCTGTTTTGAGAAAAGAGATATGGAAACTGAATCTTTACGCATTTTTTGCATGGTGGCTGCGGAACTGAGCATTACGCAGGCCGCGGCGCGGCTCGGGCGGGCGCCATCGAATGTGACGACCCGGATCCAGCAACTGGAAGCCGACCTCGGCGCCGGACTGTTCGTGCGCACCGGCAAGCGCATCGCGCTGTCGGCGGCGGGCCAGCAGTTCCGCGTCTATGCCGAACGCCTGCTGGCGCTGGAAGACGAGGCGCGGCAGGTCGTGTCGAACGGCGCTTCGGGCGGCGTCCTGCGCATTGGCAGCATGGAAAGCACGGCGGCCAGCCGCTTGCCGGACGTGCTGGCCGCTTTCCACGTCGACCATCCGCCCACACGGCTGTCGCTGCGCACCGGCCCGTCGCGCCAGCTCATCGAGCAGGTGGAGACCGGTGCGCTGGATTGCGCCTTCGCCGCCCTGGCGGATGGCGGCGCCGACCTGGCCGACCTGGCCGAGACGGGCCTGCGCGCGACGCCGGTCTGGGTCGAGGACTTGCTGTTGCTGATGTCGCCCGGCGAAGCCGGCGTCGATGACGCCCGCAAGGTGACGGCGCGGTCGCTGGCCGCCTTCCCGCAGGGCTGCACCTATCGCAGCCTGGCCGAAGACCGGCTGGGCGTCGCCCGCGACCCGGCCTGGCGAGTGCACGAGATGAGCTCCTACCACGCGATGATCGCCTGCGTCGCCGCCGGCGCCTGCGTGACGGTCCTGCCGGTCAGCGTGCTGGCGCTGGGCGGGGCGCCGGCTTCGTTGACGACCCTGCCGCTGGGGCGCCTCGATACCTGCCTGGTGTGGCGTGACGGCTTCGCGACGCCGGCGTTTCGTGCGTTCGCCGCGCGGCTGGGCGTGCGGCTGGAACCGCGATAGCGGGCAGACAAATGCGCGTACAATGTGTCGTTCCAGATACCACATTGCGCCCATGCTCACAGTCGACCTCCACTGCCATTCCACCGTCTCCGACGGCGTGCTCGCTCCTTCCGACGTGGCGGCTTATGCGCGCAAGGGCGGGGTCGACGTGTGGGCGCTCACTGACCACGACGAGCTGGGCGGCATCAAGGCCGCGCGCAAGGCGGCGGGCGATCTGGGCATGCGCTTCGTGGCCGGGGTCGAGATCTCGGTCACCTGGGCCAACCAGACCGTGCACGTGGTCGGCCTGCAGGTCGACGAAGACAATCCGGCCCTGGTCGCCGGCCTGGCCGCGACCCGCAACGGCCGCGAGCAGCGCGCGCGCGAGATGGCGGCCCAGCTGGAGCAGGCCGGCATTCCCGGCGCCTACGAAGGCGCGCTGCGCTACGTCGCCAATCCCGACCTGATGTCGCGTACCCATTTCGCCCGCTTCCTGTGCGAGATCGGCGTGTGCGAAACCACCTCCGAGGTGTTCCGCCGCTTCCTGACCGAAGGCCGGCCCGGCTATGTGCCGCACCGCTGGGCCACGCTGGCCGAGGCGATGGGCTGGATCCGCGACGCCGGCGGCATTCCCGTGATCGCGCATCCAGGGCGTTACCGTTTCAGCCCCACCGCCGAAGGCATCCTGTTCGACGAGTTCCGCCAGCTGGGCGGCAGGACCATCGAAGTGGTCACCGGCAGCCATACGCCGGACCAGTACCAGACCTATGCCGAAGTGGCGCGGCGCTACGGCTTCCTGGCCTCGCGCGGCACCGATTTCCATGCGCCGGGCGAGGCGCGGGTCGAGTTCGCCGAATTGCCGCCGCTGCCGTCCGGCGTGACGCCGGTCTGGCACGACTGGTTCTGAAAAACCAGTCCTTTCGATCGACCCGCCGATGGCGGGTTTTGTCTTATTGGCAACGTCGAAGAATAAAGTTCTGATGATCCGGCACAGGTGAGCAATACGTCCTATACTCCAATCAGAGTATATGAGGAGTATAAATCGCGATGAAGACTGTCAGCCAATCCCAACGACTTCCCGACAGCGACAAGGTTACGGTGAATGTGGGCCTGGTGGATCTGGCCCAGCTCGACCTGCTGGTGGAAGAGGGCTTTTATTCCAATCGGACCGACTTCGTACGGACGGCGATTCGCAATCAGCTGCAGGTCCACGCTGACGCAATTCGCCAGACCGTGACCCGCAAGCGCTATGTGATGGGCATGTATCGCTATTCCCGCCGCGAGCTGACTGAACTCGTGGCATCGGGGCAGCGGCTCGAAATTCACGTGCTGGGCCTGGCGCTCATCGAGGACGACGTACCGGCCGCACTGGCCCAGGAGGCCATCGCCTCGATCCAGGTCCTTGGCGCCTTCATCGCACCGCCAGCCGTGCGCGAAGCACTGGCTGACCGCATTCAATCCTGACCCAGGAAGACCAACATGAAACCTTATGAACAGTTCATCGGCAAGATGATGGAATCGGCGCGCCGCGTGCAGGCGCGCGATCCGCAGGCCGCCACCGACATCATCCAGCAGGCGCTGGCCCAGGCCGGCCTTCTCACGCCCCAGCAGGAAACCGCGACGCCATCGCAAGAACCGGACTTCGTCGACCTCAATCCACCGCCGGCCTGGAGCCTGCCGAAGTCACGGCCCCGCCCGGCGACAAAGTCGCCGTCCCGGCTGCCGGGCCGCTTCATCGCGGGCAGTCACGGCGGCGAGGCGGGCAGCCGCCGCTACAAGCTGTACATTCCCGCGAAACCGGCCGAGGCACGCCGTCCGCTGGTCGTCATGCTGCATGGCTGCACCCAGAACCCGGACGATTTCGCGGTCGGCACCGGCATGAACGCGCTTGCCGAAGAGTTCGGCTTCCTGGTGCTGTATCCCGAGCAGGATGGCCGCGCCAACCATAACCGTTGCTGGAACTGGTTCGAGCCGGGCCACCAGGCGCGCGATGCCGGCGAACCCGGCATCCTGGCCGGCATGACGCGTGACGTGATGCGCGAATTCGATGCCGAGCCGTCGCAGGTGTTCGTGGCCGGCATGTCGGCCGGCGGCGCGATGGCGGCGGTGCTCGGGGCCGAGTATCCGGAGCTGTTCGCCGCGATCGGCGTCCATTCCGGTTTGCCGGCGGGCAGCGCGCGCGACATGATCACGGGCCTGCAAGCGATGAAAAAGCCGGGCCGCGCGCGCAGCCTGCGCGAGGCGGTGCCGGTGATCGTCTTCCATGGCGACGCCGACCACGTGGTCAATCAGGGCAATGGCGAAGCGGTGCTGAAGCAATTCGTCGGCGCCCACGCCGGCCTGCGCGCCACGCCGCTGCAGGCGAGCGAAACGGAGACGACGCAGGGCGGGCGCCGCGCTACCCACCGCACCTGGCGCGACGAAGAAGGGCGGGCGATGGCGGAGCACTGGGTCGTGCACGGCGCCGGCCATACCTGGGCAGGCGGCGATGCGGCCGGTTCGCATACCGATGCGCTTGGCCCGAATGCCTCGCGCGAGATATTGCGTTTTTTCCTGCAGCGATAGGAAGTCCGGCGCGGCCCGCCAATGGATGGGCCTTGAATTTTCCGCAGCCCAGCCCAACATTGGCATCCTGTCATCAATTTTCAGGAGATGTCCGCCATGAAGCGCGTTGTGCTGTTCCTTGCCACCAACCTTGCCGTCGTGCTGGTGCTGACGCTGGTCATGAACCTGCTCGGCTTGGGGCGTGTCGTGTCCGCGCAAGGGCTCAACATTCCCGCCCTGGCCGTCATGTCCATCGTGATCGGCTTCACGGGTGCCTTTATCTCGCTCCTGATGAGCAAGCCGATGGCCAAGTGGTCGACCGGCGCGCGCGTCATCGAGCAGCCGACGAATGCGACCGAGCAGTGGCTGGTGCAGACCGTGCGCCGCCTGTCCGAGCGCGCCGGCATCGGCATGCCCGAAGTCGCCGTGTATGACGGCGAGCCGAACGCCTTCGCCACGGGCGCATTCAAGAACTCGGCGCTGGTCGCCGTCTCCACCGGTCTGCTGCAGAGCATGAACCAGGACGAGGTCGAAGCCGTCCTCGGCCACGAGGTGGCGCACATCGCCAATGGCGACATGGTCACCCTGACCCTGATCCAGGGCGTGGTGAATACCTTCGTCGTGTTCCTGGCGCGTGTGGTCGGTTTCTTTGTCGACAAGGTATTGTTCCGCAAGGAGGGCGAGGGCCCCGGCATCGGTTACTACGCGAGCGTGTTCGTGCTCGAAATCGTGTTCGGCCTGCTGGCCTCGATCATCGTCGCCTGGTTCTCGCGCCAGCGCGAATTCCGCGCCGACGCCGGCGCTGCAAAACTGATGGGCAGCCCGGTGCCGATGCAGCATGCGCTGGCCCGCTTGGGCGGCCTCGCGCCGGGCGCGCTGCCGCAGTCGATGGCCGCGTCGGGCATTTCCGGCGGCGGCGGCGGCTGGGGCGCGCTGTTCTCGACCCACCCGCCGATGGAGCAGCGCATCGCCGCGCTCCAGCAACTGCGTTAATCAATCAAGGACGTCCAGATGGGCCAATATTTCCAGATCCACCCCGAAAATCCCCAGGCCCGCCTGATCAAGCAGGCGGCCCAGATCGTCAGCAGCGGCGGCATCGTCGCGCTGCCGACCGATTCCGCGTATGCGCTGGTGTGCCGCCTGGACGACAAGGCGGCGGTGGACAAGCTGCGCCGCATCCGCGGCGTCGACGACAAGCATCACCTGACCCTGCTGGTGCGCGACCTGTCCGAGGTCGCGCAATATGCGCGCGTGGACAATTCACAATATCGCCTGCTCAAGGCCACGATGCCGGGTCCTTACACGGTGATCCTGGAGGCGACGCGCGAACTGCCGCGCCGCCTGTCTCACCCGTCGCGCAAGACCATCGGCCTGCGCGTGCCCGAGAACCGCATCACGCTGGCGCTGCTCGAAGAACTGGGCGAGCCGCTGATCGGCACCACCCTGCAACTGCCGGGCGACGACCACATGCTGTCCGACCCGGAAGAAGTGCGCGAGCGCCTGGAAAAGCAGATCGAGCTGATCATCGACGGCGGCGCCGGCATGCTGGAGGCGACCACCGTCATCGACCTGACCGGCCCCGAGCCGGAGCTGGTGCGCGAGGGCAGGGGCGACCCGGCGGCATTCGGCCTGTGATGCAGGGTCGATAAGCGGGCTTAAGAATTCCACAGGACAAGTGCGTACCGGGCTCTGATAGAATCCCCCTTATGGATGAAACGATACGCAACATCGCCGTCTACGCGCTGCCCGTCCTTTTTGCGATTACCCTGCACGAAGCCGCCCACGCCTACGCCGCCAAATTTTTCGGTGACAACACCGCCTATTCCCAGGGCCGCATGAGCCTGAACCCGCTGGTGCACGTCGACATCTGGGGCACCATCGTGATTCCGATCATGATGTATCTGTTCACGCCTTTCGTGTTCGGCTATGCCAAGCCGGTGCCGGTCGAGTTCGGCCGCCTGCGCAATCCGAAGCGCGACATGGCCTGGGTCGCGCTGGCCGGTCCCATTGCCAACCTGATCATGGCCGCGCTGTGGCTGCTGTTCGCGGCGCTGCTGGTGTTCTTCGGCGTCAGCGAAGCCTTCCCGCGCCGCATGGCCGAGGCCGGCATCCTGACGAACCTGTTGATCATGGCCTTCAACCTGCTGCCGATCCCGCCGCTGGACGGCGGCCGGGTGCTGACCAGCATGCTGCCCAACAGCCTGGCCTGGAAATTCGCCCGCATCGAGCCCTACGGCTTCTTCATCGTGCTGGGCCTGGTGTTCCTGCAACTGGTGGGCTACTGGGTGGTGCCGGTGATGCAACTGGGCCGCTGGATCGTGGACCTGATGGTCCTGCCGTTCACCTTCGTGCTGTTCTGAACCGATGCAAGCCGGCGCCCCACGCGTAAACATGCAGACGCTGCCGCCTTCGCCATGGGTGCAGCGCTTCGTTTCGCTGGCGCCGCCGGGCGAGGCGCTCGACCTGGCTTGCGGCAATGGCCGCCACACGCGCCTGCTGGCGGCGCGCGGCCTGCAAGTGCTGGCGCTGGACCTCAAGCCCGAGGCGCTGGCCGCCAGCGCGGGGGACAACGTCACGACGATGGCCTACGACCTCGAGGCCGAGGGTGCGCCCTGGCCCTTCGGGACGGCACGTTTTGCGGCGATCGTCGTCACCAATTACCTGCACCGGCCCCTGTTCGCCGCATTGGCGGCCAGCCTGCGGCCGGACGGCATCCTGATCTACGAAACGTTCGCACAGGGGAACCAGATCTACGGGAAACCGTCCAATCCTGCCTTCCTGCTGGCGCCCGGCGAGCTGCTGGGGCTGGCGCACGACGGTGGCTTGCAGGTGCTGGCCTACGAGGACGGCCATGTGGAGCGGCCGCATCCGGCCCAGGTACAGCGCCTGTGCGCGGCCGGCCCGGCATTTGCCAAAACCGAGGCTCGGCTCGACCATATTGTGGTCAGGAATGAACCATAGGGGCGGGCTATCCGCTACAATCAGATTTTTTAATGAATGGCACGGCCAAGATTATGATTAAGGGCAGTATCGTAGCACTCGTCACTCCGATGTTCGAAGACGGCAGTCTTGACCGCGATTCCTTGCGCAAGCTGATCGACTGGCACGTCGCGGAAGGCACCGACGCGATCGTCATCGTGGGCACGACGGGCGAATCCGCCACCGTGTCGCCTGAAGAGCATTGCGAACTCGTCAAGCTGGCCGTCGATCACGTCGCCGGCCGCATCCCGGTCATCGCCGGCACCGGCGGCAACTCGACCGCGGAAGCGATTGCGCTCACCCGCCACGCGAAGGAATGCGGCGCCGATGCCTCGCTGCAGGTCGTTCCTTATTACAACCGCCCGACGCAAGAGGGCATGTACCGCCATTTCCGCACCATCGCGGAAAGCGTCGACCTGCCGATCATCCTGTACAACGTGCCGGGCCGCACCGTGGCCGACATGGCCAACGAGACCGTCGCGCGCCTGGCGCCGATCGACAATATCGTCGGCATCAAGGACGCCACCGGTAACATCGGCCGTGGCATCGAGCTGCTCAAGATGGTCGACAAATCGTTCGCCGTCTATTCGGGCGACGATCCGAGCGCGATGACCCTGATGTTCTGCGGCGGCGCCGGCAATATCTCGGTGACGGCCAACGTCGCCCCGCGCGCGATGCACGAACTGTGCGTGGCCGCGATGGCCGGCGACGTCGCCCGTGCGGTCGAGATCAACAACCGCGTGCTGGGCCTGCACGCCAAGCTGTTCGTCGAACCGAACCCGGTGCCGGTGAAGTGGGCGCTGGCCGACATGGGCATGATGCCGTCCGGCCTGCGCCTGCCGCTCGCGCCGCTGTCCGCCCAGTACCACGAAACCGTGCGCGCCGCCCTGGTGGAAGCCGGCGTCCATTCCTAATCCCGGGCCCGCGAGGGTTCGGGTTCCTGACCTGATATCGAACGACATGACTAAAAGCAAGTACTCGGGATTCAACTCCGCGCGTTCCAATTTCTCGCCCCTGGTTTCCGCTCCTGCTGCCGCGCGCGTGCTGACGCTGACCGCGCTCGCTTTCAGCCTGGCGGCCTGCACCACCATCTTCGAAGGCGACAAGGTCGATTACAAGGGCGCCAAGAAAGCGGCGCCGCTGGACGTGCCGCCCGATCTGACCAAGCTGCAGCGCGATAACCGCTATGCCATCCCCGACGGCCGTGGCGTCGCCACCGCGTCGGGCCAGGCGGCGGCGGCTGCCGCCGGCACGGGCGGCGGCTTCGTCCCCGGCGCCGTGGCGAGCAACCAGCAGATCGGACCGATCTCGACCGATGCGGTCAGCGTGCAGCGCAACGGCGACCAGCGCTGGCTGGTGGTCAAGCAGACCCCGGAACAGCTGTGGCCGCAGCTGCGCCAGTTCTGGGAAGAGCAGGGCTTCGCCATCGAGACCGAGTCGGCCACGACCGGCACCATGGAAACCGCCTGGGTCGAGAACCGTTCGAAGATCCCGCAAGACTTCATCCGCAACGCGATCGGCCGCGTGTTCGACCGCGCCTACTCGACCGGCGAGCGCGACAAGTTCCGCACCCGCCTCGAGCGCCTGCCGGACGGCTCGACCGAGATCTGGGTCAGCCACCGCGGCGCCGAGGAAGTGCTGACCGGCCCGCAGAACGAAACCACCACCTGGACCTCGCGCCCCAACGATCCTGGCCTGGAATCGCAATTCCTGGGCCGCATGGTCGCGATGCTGACCGGCACCAAGGAAGTGGCGACGGCCGAAGCGACGGTCGCCAACGCACCGGTGGCGCCGCAGCACGCCAAGCTGGTGGGCGACACGGTCGAGGTCGACGAAGGCTTCGACCGCGCCTGGCGCCGCGTCGGCCTGGCGCTGGACCGCGTCGGCTTCACCGTCGAGGACCGCGACCGCGTGCAGGGCATCTACTTCGTGCGCTACGTCGATCCGGACGCGGCCGAGCAGAAGGACGGCTTCTTCAAGCGCCTGTTCTCGTGGGGCGGCAAGTCGGAAGACGAACTCAAGGAAGCCCAGCGCTACCGCGTGCTGGTCAAGACCGAGCAGGGCGCCAACGTCAGCAAGGTCACCGTGCAGAACAACGAAGGCCAGGCGGATACTTCGCCGACCGCGGGCAAGATCCTGAACCTGCTGCATACCGAGCTGAAGTAATCTTCGCCTCGTGCAAAAAAACCGGCCCGCGTGGCCGGTTTTTTGTAGGGTGGACGGCCCGCCGTCCACCCTACGTCGATTCAATGATATCCACAGGCGTAAAAAAACCGGCCCGCAGGCCGGTCTTTCTTACCGAAGTAACGAATTACTTGGTGGTGGCAGCAGCGTCAGCAGCTTGCTCAGCCGAACCTTGAGCAGCAGCAGCTGCGTCGGTTGCGGTGTTGGCAGCAGCAGCAGCGTCAGCGGCAGCAGCGTCAGCAGCAGCAGCTGGTGCGGTTGCGTCAGCAGCTGGGGTAGCGGTTGCGTCAGCTGGTGCGACAGCTGCTGGGGTTTCGGTAGCAGCTGGTGCGACTGGAGCTTCTTCTTTCTTAGCGCAAGCAGCCAGGGTAACAGCGAACAGGGAGGCGATCAGCAGGGATTTTTTCATGATTTTCCTTAGTATTTACAAGAGTCGAACACTTGTTGCGATTAATAATTATCGGTAATTATTTCTCGGTGGAATTCTCGTGCTTTCAAAAATAGCGTTAACGCCATAGACGCAACGGAACCTTCCTGATTGATATTATAGACAATTTTACAGTTTCGCAATAGCGAACACATGCCGCAGCGAAAGAAATTTGAGGATGAATAAGCTTCATATTGTTACAAGATGCAACCTGGCTAAGAAACACGGCGATCGGTAACTATCCGGCGTTTCCAGTGCAATTATCGAGCGCGATCATAAGCCGGTTCTGGACATTTGCAATGCCGGATGTGACTCTTGCCAGATGGCCTCGAAGCGGTGCAGCGACAGTTCGCAGGCGGGAGGATCGTCGAAGCGCGCCTCGCCACGCAGATGGTCGCTGTGGAAGCGACGCACGATGTGCCGGTCGTCGCCGATACCGAAGGAATCGGTGAGCTGGCGCAGGCTGCGTGGCGTCTGCCGGCACTCGCACAGGTGACCGTAGTCGCGCAGCAGGCGCAAGAAGCGCGGATAATGGCGTTCGATGTGGGACGGATCGTGCAGCGCCAGGCGCAGCCGGCCGCCGCGGGCAAGAAAGGCCCGCAGCGCGGTGTCGAAGCTGGTGCTGCCGAGTGGAAAAACCGCGACATCCGGATCGAAGACGGCGAGGGTGGCCTGGGCCGCTTCGATGCAGGCGAGAAAGTGCGTCTCGCAGTCGAGGCGGGTGTCGAAGGCAATCGTGCGTGGTTCGCTCATCGACACCTCGTCCTTCAGCCCAGCTCGACCCAGCCGTCCTGATACCAGGTGTACAGGGCTTCGAGCACGTCGTCGGTCGCCTTGTCCAGCACGGCGCCATCGATGCGGCGCTCATTGGCCAGCACGTCCAGCACCGCCTTGTCGGCGCGGCCGACGGCGAACGATTCGCCGTTGATGAAGACGTGCTTGCCGCGGTATAGCATCAGCGTCTTGCTCGACAGCTTGATGCCGCGCCTGGCGGCGGTTTCCATGAAGCGGCCCACGGTCAGCGGTTTCGCCGGACCGGTGAAGAACACGTTGTGCTTGGGCTCGGACATGTGTTCGCCCAGAAACACGGTCACGTCTTCCTCGTCCCAGCGCACCTTGTTCAATTCTTCGGTGACGGTGTCCAGCATATCGCGCGGAATCTCGGCCGGGTTCTTGGCTGGCTTCAATTCCGGGTCGCCATAACGGCCAGGCAAATCGATGGAGTCGGCCATGAATTGCAGGAAGGCTTCGCCCAATTCCTGGAACGAAGGCGAGCGGAACCCGATCGAATAGGTCATGCATTCGCCTTCGGCAATACCGTCGTGGGCGTAATGCGGCGGCAGGTACAGCATATCGCCTGGTTCGAGCACGAATTCTTCTTCGGGCTTGAAATTGGCCAGGATCTTGAGCGGCAAGCCTTTGACCAGGGTCAGGTCTTGCTGCGAGCCGATCTTCCAGCGGCGCTTGCCGTGGGCCTGCAGCAGGAACACGTCGTAGGAATCGTAGTGGGGACCGACGCCGGCGCCATCGGTGGCGAAGCTGATCATCAGGTCGTCCAGGCGGGCATCGGGCACGAAGCGGAACTGGCGCAGCAGCTCGTCGGCGCGCTCGTCGTACAGGTTCACGCCCTGGACCAGCATCGTCCAATTGGGCTCGGTGCGCGGAGGCAGTTCGGTCAGCGGGCCGTGCTGCATGTCCCAGTTGCCTTCGCGCTGGGTGACCAGGCGCGATTCGACGTGATTCTGGCGCGCCATCTCGGCCAGTTTTTCGAACTTGAGCAGGGGCTTGAAGCCGGGGATCGCGCCACGGATCAGGAGCGGTTTCTTGTGCCAGTAATCGCGCAGAAACTCGGCGGGAGTGAGATTCCCGAGAAGCGGTAATTTTTTCATGCGTCATTATAACCAGCCGGACAAGGTGGGGAACCCATCGGGGGTATAATCGGCCCCTTACAACGAAAGGATGTGCGATGAAGATTGCCAAAGACACGGTCGTGACGGTTAACTACAAGCTGTCGGATGCCCAGAACAACCTGATCGAAGAAGGCGTGCAGCCGATGGTCTACCTGCACGGCGGCTACGAGAATACCCTGCCGAAGATCGAAGAAGAACTCGACGGCAAGGAAGTCGGTTATTCGTCGACGATCCAGGTGGAACCGGACGATGCGTTTGGCGACTACGAGCCAGAGTTGGTCAAGGTCGAAGAGCGCGCGCGCCTGCCGGAGCCGATCGAAGTCGGCATGCAGTTCGAAGGCGTGGCCGAAGGCGGCGACGATGAGCCGGTGGTCTTCACCGTGACCGAGATTGCTGAAGATAAAGTGGTCCTGGACGGCAACCACCCGCTGGCCGGCATGGCGCTGCGCTTCGAGCTGTCGGTGGTCGACGTGCGCGCGGCCACCGCCGAGGAAATCCAGCACGGCCACGTGCATGGCGCGGGCGGCCATCACCATGAGATGGACGACAGCGAAGAGGGCGACCACTTCCGTAGCCAGCCGCTGCAGTAATCATCGAACCGTCCGCGGTCCCTGCAGCGCAGGGCCGCGGATGCCTCATTGCTTCGCGTCTTCGACCGCGAACGTCGCTTCTCTTCCGAGCTTCACATTCACCTCGACCGCCTTGGTCCCCACCGACAGCTGTCCCAGGTTGCCGTTCCACTCGATCCCGGGCTTCTTCCCATGCGGCGTGCCGCCGTCGACCAGCAGCACCTTGCCATCGAACTTGACCGCCTGGCCCTGGATCTGGCGTCGCACCGCCTCGAACCCGTCCTTCTCCACCGGATCGCGCCGCAGCAGGCCCCGTAGTCCCGCCGGCTGGTCCAGGTGGAACGGACGCACCGCGCCTTCCGAAAACAGTACCAGCGCCTCGGCCTTGTCGCTGCGCGCGATCGTGAACAGGCGGTTCAGCCAGAAGCGGTTGGCGACCGTGCGATCTTCATATTCGCTGTTGCGGCCGGCCGCCTCCAGGTAGTGGTTATTGTTGGCCGGGAGATTGATGGTGGCGTACAGCACCTTGCCGACCTTCCAGTGCGCATTCTCGGCATAGCTGCGAAAACGCGGGCTGGCCGACAGCTGGGTGAGGTGGATTTTCTCGCGGCCCAGCGATTCGGGCTCGGCGTGGAATAGTTCGCGCAGGCGGTTGAGGCGCTCGATCGCATTGGTGCGGTTGGCCGAGTTGCGGCAGGCGGTCCAGTCGCTGCCTGCCAGCGACACGACGGTCGGCCGCCGGGCGCGCTCGATGATGTCGCGCCGCTGCTGGTACAGCCGGTCGCCGCAGCTTTCCTTCTCGCCCTTGATGCCGTTGATGACGACGAAGGCCAGCGACTTTTCGGACGAATCGGCCAGCGCCTGTTTCAGGCGCGCCTCGCCGTCGTCGCGCGAGTCGTTGCCGATGACCGCGAACCGGTGTGCGCCGTCCGCCTTGTCCTTCGCGCCGGCAAGCGGCGTCAAGGACAGCAGGGCGGCCAGCAGCAGTGATCGGCGCCGTGCTTGCATCAGGCGGCGAGGCGCTTGAGCTCGTAGAGACGTTCGAGCGCTTCGCGTGGCGTCAACGCGTCCGGGTCGATCGCGTCGAGCGCGTCGCGCAGGCCGTCGTCCTGGGGCGCCGCAGCAAGCGTCTGCGCCGGCGCCTCGCCGATCTCTTCCTCGACGAGCGGCGCAGCGAACAGGTCGCGCTGCGGCGTCGCATCCAGCGCCTGCGCTTCCAGGCGCGCCAGGTGCTTGCGCGCGGCCTTGATCACCGGTTGCGGCACGCCTGCCAGCTGCGCCACCTGCAGGCCGTAGCTCTGCGAGGCGGGACCATCCTGCACCGCGTGCAGGAACACGATGCTGTCCTTGTGCTCGACCGCCGACAGGTGCACGTTGGACGCGCTCGGGTAAGTCTCCGGCAGCTGGGTCAGTTCGAAGTAATGGGTCGCGAACAGCGTGAAGCTGCGGCTGGTGTCGATCAGGTGGCGCGCGATCGCCCAGGCCAGCGCCAGGCCGTCGAAGGTCGAGGTGCCGCGGCCGACTTCGTCCATCAGCACCAGCGAGTGCTCGGTGGCGCCGTTCAGGATCGCGGCCGATTCGGTCATCTCGACCATGAAGGTCGAACGGCCGTTGGCCAGGTCGTCGCTGGCGCCGATGCGGGTGAAGATGCGGTCGATCGGGCCGATCGTGGCTTGGGTGGCCGGCACGTAGCTGCCGACGTAGGCGAGCAGGGTGATCAGGGCCACCTGGCGCATGAAGGTCGATTTACCGCCCATGTTCGGGCCGGTGATGAGCAGCAGGCGCCGGTCGTTGGACAGCTTGCAGTCGTTGGCGATGAAGCGCTCGATCTGGTTTTCCACCACCGGATGGCGGCCTTCGACGATGGTGAGGCATGGCGCGTCGCCCAGGGTCGGCGCGCACCAGTTGTGGCGCAGCGCGTGGCTGGACAGGGCCACCAGCACGTCGACCTGGGCCAGCGCGCGCGCGATGGTCTGTAGAACGCCGATGTGCGGCGCCAGGTCGCCAAGTAACTGGTCGTACAGGATTTTTTCGCGGGCCAGCGCGCGGTCTTGCGCCGACAGGGCCTTGTCTTCGAAGGCCTTCAGCTCGGGCGTGATGTAGCGCTCGCAGTTCTTGAGGGTCTGGCGGCGGCGGTAGTCGTCCGGCACCTTGTCGGCCTGGCCGTTGGTGACCTCGATGTAGAAGCCGTGCACCTTGTTGTACTCGACCCGCAGGTTGGCAATGCCGGTGCGGGCGCGCTCGCGCGTCTCGAGGTCGACCAGGAACTGGCCGGCGTTCTCGGACAGCGCGCGCAGCTCGTCCAGCTCGGCGTCGAAGCCGCGCGCGAACACGCCGCCGTCGCGTACCATGGCGGCGGGTTCTTCCATCACGGCCCGGGTGAGCAGGTCGACGCACTCGCCCGGCGTGGCCAGATCGTGGTGAATCTCGCGCAGCAGGGAAGTATCGCCCGGGATGAAGCAGCGCGCCACCTGCTCGCGCACCACCGGCAGGGCTTTCAGCCCGTCACGCAGGGCGGCCAGGTCGCGTGGCCGCGCGGTGAGCAGGGCCACGCGGGTGGTGATGCGTTCGATGTCCGGCACCTGGGCCAGGGTCGACGACAGCGCATCGATGGCGTCGGCCTGGATCAGCGCGGCGATCGACTGATGGCGGCTGCGCGCGATGGTCTGGTCGCGACGCGCATGGTGCAGCCAGTGACGCAGCAGGCGCGAGCCCATCGCGGTGCGGCAGCCGTCGAGCAGCGAGAACAGGGTCGGCGACTCCTGGCCGCGAATGGTCTCGGTCAGTTCCAGGTTGCGGCGGGTGGCGGCGTCCAGGCCGATGTATTCATTCTCGGTTTCGCAGGCGAGGCCGCGCACGTGCTGCAGGCCGCGGCCTTGCGTCGATTGCGCATAGCGCAGCAGCGCGCCGGCTGCGCCGAACGCCGCGCCCAGACCGTCGGCGCCGAAGCCGGTCAGGGTGGCCACGCCCAGCTGCTCGAGCAGGGCGCCGTGGCCCTTGACGACATCGAAATGCCACTCGGGGACGCGCTGGATGTGAGCATTCGAAGCATCGGTCTCGAACATGTCGGCGCAATCGGCGCGCAGGATCTCGGCCGGCGCGATGCGTTCGAGTTCGTGCGCCAGGCGCTGTTCGACGGTGCGCGCATCGCCCGAGAATTCCATCAGGCGCAGGTTGCCGCTGGCGAGCGACAGCCAGGCCAGGCCGGCGGTGACGGTCTTGCGTTGATTGATCAGGCACAGCGCCAGCAGCGGCCGTTCGGCCTTCTCGGGCAGCAGGTCGGAATCGGTGAGGGTGCCGGGGGTGACCACGCGCACCACCTTGCGTTCGACCGGACCTTTCGACAGGGCCGGGTCGCCGATCTGCTCGCAGATGGCGCACGATTCGCCCAGCTTGACCAGCTTGGCCAGGTAGCCGTCCAGCGAGTGGAAGGGCACGCCCGCCATCTTGATCGGCTGGTCGCCCGACTTGCCGCGCGCGGTGAGGGTGATGCCAAGCACGCGCGAGGCTTTTTCGGCGTCGTCGAAGAACAGCTCGTAGAAGTCGCCCATGCGGTAGAACACCAGCATGGTGGGGTAGTCGGCCTTGATGCGCAGATATTGCTGCATCATTGGTGTGTGCTTTTCCGTCGCGCTGTTCTTGATGGCGGCGGCGTTGATTTCTTTGGGAGCGGTGGTCATGTCGTCTGAATCGGGTACGGCTTGGCGCGTGGAAGGCCAGGACTTGGCATTTTAACCCGATCGACCCGGCAGCCCGCTGCAAAGATCGTTGTTGCTGAAGAGTTTTTCGTCTAGAAAAGCGATGGCCGGCAAAAGCCGGCCACCTGTCCCGTTAGCGCGGTTTCGCCGCAGCCTTTGCCTGTGCGATCCAGCTATCGAATAGTTCTTGGTGGAACTTGATCCAGCCCGCCGTATGGCGCGCGATATCTTCCTGCGAACCCTGCCCATTGCGTACACGGTCGTTCTGCGCATTGATGTCCGCAATCGGCAAGCGCATGACCTCGAACAGCTTGACCGCCGCCGGATTCTTCTCGGCCCATGCACGGTTCACGACGAAGCGCGTGGTGTTGACGGAAAAGCCATAGTTGCTGCCATCGGCCATGCGGGTGTCGGCCTTCTCCGGGTTCGACGAATGGGGCACCTGCAGCCACACGACGTCCCTGCCGGGAATGAGCACGCTGCTCACCCAGTAGGGCGTCCAGGTGTAGTACAGGATCGATTCGCCGCGCTGGTAGCGGCCGATGGTATCGGCGATCAGCGCCGAATAGCTGCCCTGCACGTGCTTGACGGTCGGACGCAGCTTGTAGCCGTCCATATGGTGCTCGATCATCTTCTCGCAGCCCCAGCCCGGATCGCAGCCGGTCAGGTCGGCCTTGCCGTCGCCGTCATGGTCGAACAGCCTGGCGATGGCCGGGTCGCGCAATTGGTCGATATTGGTGATGTTGTGCTTCTCGGCTGTGGCCTTGTCGATCAGGTAGCCCTGGGCGGCCGGGCCGGCATACGCACCGACACGCAGCAGCTTGGCGTCGCCGCCGGCATTGTCGTAATAGTCCTTGTGCAGCGGGTCCCAGTGCACCGCGAGGAAGGTCGCGTCGCCGTTGCCGATGGCGATGTGCGCGGTCGGGTAGGCGATTTCCTTGATCGGCTGCGTCTCGTAGCCAAGCTGCTCCAGGGCGCGATTGGCCAGCATGGTCTGGAAGGTTTCCTCGGCCAGCGGGCCTTGCAGGGCCTGCACCTTGATGCCCTTGCCGGGCAGGTCGGCGCCTGGTGTTTGCGCCGTCGCGATGCCGGTGGTCAAGGCCAGGCTGGCAAGCGCCAGGGCCGAGATCCAGCGGAAAGTGCGCCGCGTTTTGTAAGTGGCGTTGAAGTGTTCGGTTTGACGCATCGGTATCCTTTCTTGTCTTATTGTGCGGTGGCGGGCTTGGTGGCTGGCGCCGCATCGGTGCGGGCGGAGCGGCCGACCCGGCGCAGGACGAAGCCGACCGGACCGGTCTGGTACCAGTGACGCACGCCGCGGCGCGGTTGCCCCATCGCCTGGGTCAGGCGATCCAGCATGATGGCCAGCAGGACGATGCCGAGGCCGCCCACGGTGGCCAGGCCCATGTCCAGGCGGCCGATACCGCGCAGCACCATCTGGCCGAGGCCGCCAACCGCGATCATCGAGGCGATCACCACCATCGACAGCGACAGCATCAGCGCCTGGTTGATGCCGGCCATGATCGACGGCATCGCCAGCGGCAGTTGCACGCGGCTCAAGAGCTGCCAGGGCGAGGCGCCATAGGCGCGCGCCGCTTCGATCAGGTCGGGACGCACCTGGCGAATGCCGAGGTTGGTCAGGCGCACCAGCGGCGGCAGGGCGAAGATGATGGTGACGATCACGCCCGGCGCATTGCCGATACCAAACAGCATGACCACCGGCACCAGGTAGACGAAGGCGGGCGTCGTCTGCATGGCGTCAAGCACGGGGCGCAGGATGTTCTGCGCGCGGTCGCTGCTGGCCAGGAAGATCCCCAGCGGTAGACCGATCACCAGGCAGAATACCAGCGAGGTGAGCACCAGCGACAGCGTGATCATCGCTTCCGGCCACACGCCCAGCATGGCGACCGCCACCAGCGCCAGCACGGTGCCGACGGCCAGCGCACGGCTGGTGAACTGCCATGCCAGCAGGCCGATGATGGCGATCAGGACCAGGGACGGCACGGCCAGCAATAGCTGGCTGGAACCGGTCAGCGTGGCGTCGATCGGTGCGCGCACGGCCTGGAAGAAGGGGCGGAAATGCGCGACCACCCAGCCGAGGCCATCGTTGATCCAGGATTGCAGCGGCAGGGCGCCATCGAGGGCCTGCGCCAGGTCGAAACTGCTGGCGTGTTCGGGTGTGACGGCTGGCCCCGCCGCGTCGAGCCAGGAGGTGTCGCTCGGCGGCGTTGGCAGCCAGGGGTTGGCCTGGACAGCCGCGTCCGCAGTCTGCGCTGCGGCCGGCTGTACCGCCGTGATGCTGTTCTCTGTCGTGCTCATGCTTGTCCTTTCTGAATCTGGGCCTCGGGAATGGCGGGCGTGTCGGGGTCGAGGAATTTCAGCAAGGTGGTCTTGCTGATCGCGCCGCACAGGCGTCCGTCGTCGCCTACCACCGGCACCGCGTACGGCAGTTGCGCCACCTGGCCGAACAGGCCGGCGACGGGCTCGTCCGCCTTGATGGTCTGCACGTCCGGCAGGAAGGCATGCGCCAGGCCCAGCGGGCCGGTATGGCCGTCGAGGGCGCCGCGCAGCGAATCGACCGACACCAGGCCGAGGAATTCGCGCTGGGGATTGACGACGTAGGCATAGGTCCGGTCCTGCTCCTCCAGCATGGAGAGCGCCGCGCGCGAGCCGCGGGTCGGCGATTCCGAGACCACGATCTGGCTCTTGCGGGCGATGTCGCCGGCCTTGAAGACCGCCGCCGCATCGACGCCGCGCACGAAGTTGCGCACGTAGTCGTTGGCGGGCTTGCGCAGGATCTCCTCGGGCGTGCCGACCTGCACCACGTGGCCATCCTTCATGATGGCGATCCGGTCGCCGATGCGCATCGCTTCGTCGAGGTCGTGCGAAATGAAGACGATGGTGCGGCGCTTGATCTGCTGCAGGCGCAGCAGCTCGGATTGCATCTCGGTGCGCATGATCGGGTCGAGCGCCGAGAACGCCTCGTCCATCAGCAGGATCGATGGATCGCTGGCCAGCGCGCGCGCCAGGCCCACGCGCTGCTGCATGCCGCCGGACAGCTCGTCGGGATAGCTGGCGGCATAGGCCGCGAGCCCGACTTGTTCCAGTGCCTGCCGCGCCTGCTCATGGCGCTCGGCCCTGGGAATGCCGGCCAGCTCCATGCCGAAGGCGGTGTTGTCGAGCACGGTGATATGCGGCAGCAGCGCGAACGACTGGAACACCATGCTGATGTCCTTGCGGCGCAGGGCGCGCAACTCGGCGTCCGGCAGCGTGTTGATGTCGTTGCCGTCGACCAGGATGCGGCCGTCCGTCGGCTCGACCAGGCGGTTCAGCATGCGCACCAGCGTCGACTTGCCGGAACCGGACAAGCCCATGATGACGAAGATCTCGCCCGCTTCGATGGTGAAGGTGGCGTCGAACACGCCGATCGTGCAGCCGGTCTTGGCCAGGATGTCTTGCTTGCCGGCGCCCTGGCGAACCAGCGCCAGCGCGTCGTCGGGCCGGTCGCCGTACACCTTGAAGACATGGTCGATAATGATTTGTTTTGCCACGTTGTTGTTCTCCTTCGATTTGGCGAATGGAATGAAACCCTGCAGCCATCGGCATTCATGGGATTCGATGGGCCCAAACCGTCGGCAGTGCGAAAAGCGCGGCAAGCGCGCAGGCGGCGGAAAGGGCGGACGCTTCGCCGACGGGACGGACGCGGACGTGAATTGCGTCGGCGATTACAGGATGCAGGCGCTTGGCCTGAGAGCGATTTCCCACCCGGTGGATGGCAAATACGGTGCAGCAGGGGTGTTGCAGAGAGTAACTATTGCTTAGTGGGCATGAATTATAGTGCAAATTGAATTATAAGTCAATTTGATTTATTTATTCCGGATGTGCCATGCCGCAGCTGCTATCGTTTGTGCTCGGTGCGCCATGCGCCCGGCGACACGCCGATCATTTTTCGGAATGTCCTGCCGAAGTGGACGGCATCGGCAAACCCCATGGCGTGCGCGATCTCGTCCAGGGGCGCGTCGGAAGCGGACAGCAACTGCTGCGCGCGTCGGATACGGGCGTCGAGCTGCCATCGATAGGGCGCCAGCCCGGTCGATACCTTGAACGCGCGGCTGAAATGGGCTTGCGACAGGTTGACCAGCCCTGCCAGGGTTTCCAGCTCGACCCGGTGCGGGAGGTTCGCTTCCATGTAGTCGATCACCCGCCGCAGCTGCCATGGCACGAGCCCGCCGGTCTTGATTTCCGTGATGCGCGGCGCCGCGAACAGCTGGGACGACACGGCGGTGATGATGCCGTCGCCATACAAATGCATCGACGGGTCGGGATGATGGACTGCCTCGGATAGCAGCTTGACCAGGCTCCAGATCCGGTCGTTGGAAAAGCGCAGCCGCGGGACGCCGATCCGGTCCGGATCCAATGGCGTTTGCAGGCGTTCGCTCAGGATATCGGTGTCGAACACGAGCACGGCGTCGACGACGCGCCGCGCATGTTTCGAGTGGCCCCATATTTCCATGCCGGCCGGCGCGAAATACATATGCCGCGGCACATGCTCGACGGGGCAGGGACGATCCGGATGAAAACGGGGCTCGCACGCGCCGCCGTGCTCTTCCAGCACCACGCTCAGGCGCGGATGGTCGCGGTGTGGCAGGATGCTCGTGCCTTCACCGTCACAGTCGTAGCCGGTGACGACGAGCTGGACGCCGCTCCATGCGCGCCCCGCCTGCGACAGGCCGACGATGTTGTGGGGAAGCGGTGGGGGCATGACCATTGGGGCGCTAATAACGTTCTCCTTGGATTGGCATCGTCGCGCCGGCGCAGCAGGAATGAACTATCGAGAGCAGGATTGAACATTGTCGCGCCGATATCATGTTGGTATCGTTCTATCTCTGACGCATGGTCGCCAGGACGATTCTGCTGGCCGTCCGTCGCCCGCGCTAGTGCCGTTTCCGGACGAGCTGTGTTGCGCATCCGGGAACGCGAGTGCCTGCCGTGGCGCGGGTTGCGTTAACGATGGTTGGGTCGATTGAATGCGATGAGCGAGGAGAGTTGATGGCTGGAGCAAGCCTGGGGCAGACGATCGGCCCGGTGGTCGTCCTGATGGGGGCGGCCGTGATCGCCGTGCCGTTGTTCCGGCGGCTGGGCCTGGGAGCGGTCCTCGGTTATTTTGGAGCGGGCATCCTGGTGGGACCGTCGGTGCTGGCCCTGGTCACCGATGCGCGCTCGATCCTGCATATCTCCGAGCTGGGCGTGGTGATGTTCCTGTTCGTGATCGGGCTGGAACTGCGACCGCACAAGCTGTGGGCGATGCGCGGCCAGATCTTCGGCCTGGGCCTGGCCCAGGTGTTCGCCGCGACCGCCGCGCTGGCGCTGACCGCTTACGTCATGTTCGGCCTGTCCGGGCCGGCCGCCTTCGTCGCCGGCGCCGGCTTCGTCCTGTCCTCGACCGCCGTCATCATGACGGTGCTGCAGGACCGGGGCGAGATCGCGAGCGAGCAGGGGCAGAACTCGGTCGCCATCCTGCTGTTCGAGGATTTGATGATCGTGCCGCTGCTGGCGGTGGTCGCCTTCATGGCGCCGCAGCTTCCCGGGCAGCAGGGGCAGGGCTGGTCCGACCTGCTGCTGGCGATCGCCGCGCTGGTGGGGCTGCTGGCGGTGGCGCGCTGGGGGCTCGATCCGTTCTTCGCCCTGCTGGCCAGGTCGCGTACGCGCGAAGTCCTGACCGCGGGGGCGCTGCTGGTCGTCCTGTGCGCGGCGCTGCTGATGGAATACGCCGGCCTGTCGATGGCGATGGGCGCCTTCCTGGCCGGCGTGATGCTGTCGAGTTCGAGCTACCGGCACCAGGTCGAGAGCGATATCGAGCCGTTTCGCGGCCTGCTCATGGGCCTGTTCTTCCTGGCGGTGGGCATGTCGCTCGACCTGGCCATCGTCGCGGCAGAATGGCGGCTGCTGCTGGCCATGCTGTTCTGCTTCATGGTCGCGAAAGGCATCGTGGTGCACGTGGTCGCGCGCCTGTTCGGCGCCAGCAACCACCAGGCCCTGCACCGCACCTCGATGTTCCTGCAGGGCGGCGAGTTCGCCTTCGTGCTGTATGCCGCCGCACGCTCGGCCGGCGTGCTCGACGAACGAGAAAATGCCTTGTTCGCCACCGTCGTGATCCTCTCGATGTCGCTCTCGCCGCTCCTGACGCTCGTGGCCGACCGCCTCCTACGGCATGAAAAATCGATGGACGGGGTCGAGCATGCGCGCAACCTGAAGGGGCGGGTGCTCGTCATCGGCTTCGGCCGCTTCGGCCAGATCGCCTCGCAGGTGCTGCTGTCCAGCGGCGTCAAGCTGACGGTGATCGACAAGGATCCCGACCGCATCCGCGATGCGCAGCGCTTCGGTTTCAAGGTGTTCTTCGGCGAAGGCACGCGCCTCGATACCCTGCGCCATTCCGGCGCCGCCGAAGCCGACGCGATCATGGTGTGCGTCGACGAGCCCAAGTCCGCGAACGACATCGTGACGCTGGCCAGGCACGAGTTCCCGCAGGCCCGGCTGCTGGTACGCAGCTACGATCGCGGCCATGCCATCACCCTGCTCCGCGCCGGCGTCGATGTCCAGATTCGCGAAACCGTCGAGTCGGCCTACCTGATGGGCGCCGAGGGCCTGCGCGCGCTGGGCTTCGCCGAAGCCGACGTCCAGGAGGCGGCGCTCGACATCCGCCGGCGCGACGCCGAGCGGCTGGCCGAACAAATCCATGGCGACGAGCTGTCGGGCCGCGATCGCCTGCACCTGCCCGTCATGCCGCAGCCGCTGGGAAAGCCGTCGGTCTAGCCGCCAACGGCAGTATCATTCAGCGACGCCGTGTGGCGAAACCGGGAGCAGCGTAGTGGATATCGAAGAGTTGCAGACATTCGTGGAAGTCGCCGATGCCGGGGGCATTTCGGCGGCGGCGCTGCGGCTTGGCGTATCGAAGTCGATCGTCAGCCGGCGCCTCGCCCGGCTCGAAGAGGAGCTGGGCATCCAGCTGCTGTCGCGCACCACCCGCGGCGCGGCGCTCACCGAAGCCGGCACGGCCTTCCGCGACTATGCGGCCAGGGTCTGCGCCGAGATCGCCCTGGCGCGCGAGACGATCCTGCCCGCCGGCGAACTGCGCGGCCGCCTGCGCATTGCCGCGCCGCTGTCGTTCGGACCGACCCACTTCGCGCCGGTGCTGGCGGAGATGGCGCGGCTTCACCCGCGGCTGCACGTCCACACCTGCTACAGCGACAACAACGTGGACCTGATCGCGGACGGTTACGACTGCGCGATACGGCTCGGCTACCTGCAGGATTCCAATATGGTGGCGCGGCGGATCGGGCCGATCTATGGGCTCACCGTCGCAAGTCCCGCCTATATCGCCGCCCACGGGGCGCCCGAAACGCCGGACCAGCTGCTGTCTCACCAGGCCCTCATGCAGGGCACCGAAACCTGGCAGTTCGTGGATGGCGAAAGGATCGTATCGGTCCGGCCCCAGGGGCGCTTCAAGGCGGACAACGGCACGGCGCTGGTCGCGGCCGCGCTGGCGGGACTGGGCGTCGCCTATCTTCCCTATGGCCTGATGCATGAGTACCTGGATTCCGGCGCGCTGGTTCCGGTCATGACGCGCTACCCGCCGCCGCCGGCCGGCGCCTACGTCGTCCGCCCGCCGGGCCAGCATCCGGCGCGCAAGATTCGCATCCTCACCGATCTGCTGGTGGCGTATTTCGACACGAAACCGCCGATCGCCCGCGCCTGGCCCCGTGCCTAGCAATTCTTCAATTCACTATGGAGCTATGAAAAACCATGATTGACATGATCATCGAGCAGCGGCGCCGCAACCTGGGCGGCAGTTTCGAGGTCGGCCGCGTGCTGCCGTTCGCCAAGCGGCGCATGGTCGGGCCGTTCATTTTCTTCGACCATATCGGTCCGCTCGACCTGGCGCCGGGCATCGACCGCAGCGTCGACGTGCGCGCACATCCCCATATCGGCCTGTCGACGGTGACCTATCTGTTCTCGGGCCGGATCATGCACCGCGACAGCCTGGGCGTCGAACAGGAGATCCATCCGCACGAAGTCAACTGGATGACCGCGGGCAGCGGCATCACGCACAGCGAGCGCTTCGAGCACGCGCGGGCGCACGGCGACCATCTGCACGGCATCCAGGCCTGGGTCGCGCTGCCGAATGGCATGGAGGAAATCGCGCCGTCGTTCTCGCACCATTCCGGCGCCGACCTGCCGCAGTGGCAGGATGGCGGCGTCACCGGCCAGCTCATCGCCGGCAGCGCCTATGGCCTCTCCGCCGCCGCGAAAACCTGTTCGCCGCTGTTCTATGCCCACCTCGACATGCAGCCGGGATCGACCGCCGAGATCCCCGGCGGCTACAAGGAACGCGCCCTGTACATCGCCACCGGCGCGGTGGAACTCGACGGCATGCGCCACGAGAGCGGCCGGATGCTGGTGCTGGGCGCGGCGGCCTCGCGCGTCAAGGCGCTGGAGCACGCGACCGTGATGGTGCTGGGCGGGGAACCGGTCGGCGAGCGCCATCTGTACTGGAATTTCGTGTCGTCTTCCAAGGACCGGCTGGCGCAGGCGGCGGCCGACTGGCAGGCGGGCAGGATGAAGCTGCCGGATGCGGACGACAAGGAATTCACGCCGCTGCCGGATGCGCCGCCGCCTCCGGTGGCGGGCGATGGCGCCGCCGTCGATCGTGCATCGCCTTTATGAAAGGTACTGCCGTGTCGATCGACCGCTTCCCCATCGGCCTCGAGATGGATGTCGCCTATCCCGAATTCCAGGTCAGCCTGACGCTGCTGTCGTCGACACAGCTGAAATTCGAGATCAGGGACGGGCCGTTCGCCCGATCCGAAATCGTCGCCATCCAGGTCGCCCCGCTGGGCAACGGCATGTTTGCCGTGAGCTGGCAGGAAAATGACGGCGCCAGCGTCGTCAATGTCCAGGACTACGATCGTGGCGTGGTCCACTCGTACGCGACGCTGCCCGGCGGCCGGTTCCTGCGCATGGAAGGCGCCATCGCCGTCACGCGGCCTGCGCCAGCGGCGTCGGACGACCGCCCGCGGCGCAACAAGGCGCTGGTGCTCGAGGCGATGACCTCATTGTTCCAGGCGCGCGATGCGTCGGCGGTCGACCGCCTCTATTCCGCGGAATATATCCAGCACAATCCCGACATCCCGCAGGGGAGAGACGCCCTGCGGACGCTGGTGGCCGGCATGTCGAAAGACGTTTACTACGAACCGGGCATGATGGTTGCCGAAGCCGACCTGGTTGCCATTCATGGACGCATCCGCGGCTGGTCCGGGGCGCCGCAGGTGGTGGTCGACCTGTTCCGCATCGAGGATGGCAGGTTGGCCGAACACTGGGACGTGTTGCAGGATGAAGTGCCGCTCAGGACTGCTGGAGGCGTGGCGATGTTCGATCCGCAAGAGGCACGGCGTAGCGTCCCTCGATGACGATACGGTCGTCGCACACGGCCGCGAATCGACCCTCGGTATCGCGCTGGAACAGTGCAACGCTCGAACCCAGGGGGACCGGCTGACGGAAGCGGGACCAGACCGATGTGATCTCCTGGCCGCAAGCCGTTTGCAGCAGCGAACAGGCTTTCGCCAGCGTGTGCGCCCCGTGGACGATCGGCGTACGCATTCCCATCAGGCGCGCCGACCACCGCCACAGGTGGATCGGGTTCCAGTCGCCCGACAAGGCCGCATAGTGCCGTCCGGCTTCATGCGCGACCGTCCATCCGCCGAGCGCCTCACCATGCGGCGCTTCGGGCGGCGGCGCATTGCGGCCCGTGCGGTCGCCACGCCGGATCAGATAAGTGCTGTCGCAGGAAAAGGCCAGCCGTTCGCCATCGAAGGCGTGCGTCTCCAGCACGGCGTGCAAGGCGCCGTTCGGCGCAGGGGGCGGCAGTTGCAAGACGGTCGTCAGCGCCAGCGGCGCATCGAGCACGACCGGGGCGTGCATCGCCAGCCGGTTCTCGACATGGATCAGGCCCGGAATGCGAAACGGGATCGGGCAGGCCAGCATGGTCGCCAGCTGCGCGCGCTGCGCCAGCAGGTAGAGAAATGTGAGCGGAACCGCATCGCCCCTGAATCCAAAGGCGGCCTGATAGCGGCGCACGTGATCGGCGTCGATCCGGTCGAGGCGCCAGGTGGCGTCGACCTGGCCGGTCGACGAGCGCGCCGGCTGCTTGAGCAGCGCCCGCAGCAGCATGGCCGCTCCGAATGGGGGAAGAGAGGGGAGTGAAGCGAGGTGCGCAGTGCTCATCCTTGCAGGATAACATCGTCGCCATACCTCTACCGCTCGACCATGTGGATCATGATGTTCCGGTTCTAACGCAGCAAGATTAGCCTGCAAACCGCAGGAACCGTCATTGTCGCCCGATCAACGCATTGCTACCTTACCGATTCCGAAGCGCGCCCCGGCGCTCCGTCAATGTGAGGAATAGATATTATGAGCAAGAATGGACTGAACGCGCTCCTGCGTCCGGAAGACAGCATCGTCGTTCTCATCGATCACCAGCCATTTCAGTTCGCCTGCCTGAAAAGCCATGAGCCGACCATGATCATGAATAATGTGGTCGGCCTGGCGAAGGCGGCAAAAGTCTTCGATGTGCCGACGATCCTGACGACCGTGCTGGAAGAGCGCGGCGGTTATCTCATCAAGGAACTGCAGGCAGTCTTCCCTGAGCAGAAGCCGATCGATCGCACCTTCATCAATACCTGGGAAGATGCGAAGGTGACCGACATCGTCAAGAAGAGCGGCCGCAAGCAGCTGGTGCTCGCCGGCCTGTACACCGAGATCTGCCTGGCGATGCCGGCGATCCAGGCCGCGGGCGAGGGCTACGACGTCTTCGTCGTCACCGACGCATCCGGCGGCGTGAGCGAGGAAGCGCACGACATGGCCGTGCGCCGCATGGTCGCAGCCGGCTGCACGCCGATCACCTGGTTTGCCATCATGTCCGAGTGGCAGCGCGACTATGCGCGCGAGAGCACGCTCGAAGGCGTCACCAACATCATCCACGAAAACGGCGGCGCCGCCTCGGTGGCCCTGTCGTGGGAAACCCAGCTGCTCACTGCACCCCGCGCCAAATCCTAGGTCCGACCGCAGTGCGCGGGACGGCCAGCGACTGGCCGCCCCGCGCAGCAGGAACTCAGGCGGCCTTGGCCTGGGTCACGCGCCGCGTGATGTGCGCCAGCGCCGCATCGACCTGGTCGATCAGGACCAGGCACAGGTCGCCCTCGTCCAGGCGGTCGAGCGCGCGGTCGATGGCGACGAACTCGCCATCGATCTCTTCCACGTGCGTGGTGCGGGTGGCGCCGGCCAGGCCCGCGCGCAGCAGCGCGATCACCTCGCCGTCGGCGCGGCCACGCTGGCACTGGTCCTGGTACAGCAGCACGTCGTCGAAGGACTTGCCCAGGATTTCGGTCTGCTGGCGGATGTCCTGGTCGCGGCGGTCGCCGGCGCCGCTGATCACCACCGAACGGCGCTTGGCCGGCATGCCTTCGACCGCATTGACCAGCGCGGCGATCGCGTCCGGATTGTGGCCATAGTCGGCGATCACGGTCGCGCCGCGGTAGTCGAACACATTGAAACGGCCCGGCGCATTGTCGCTCTCGCCCACGAAGGTTTTCAGGCCCAGGCGGATCGCATCCCACGACGTGCCGACGCCCCAGGCGGCGGCCACCGACGCCATCACGTTCTCGACCTGGAAGCCCACCACGCCACCGCGCGTGATCGGCACTTCCTTCATGTCGATGCGCTCCACAAAACTGCCTTGCGCCGCCACCAGGTGGCCTTCCTCGACGAACACGACGCGGCGGCCCTGGGCGCGGTGCATCGCCATGATCGGATTGCCCACGTCCTGGGCGAAGAAGGTGACTTCGCCGCGGGTCTTCTCGGCCATCGCCGCCACGGTCGGGTCGGCGGCGTTGAGCACCGCCATGCCGCCCACGGCCACGTTCTGCACGATCACGCGTTTCAGTACCGCCAGGTCTTCCAGCGTGGTGATGTAGTTCAGGCCCAGGTGGTCGCCGGCGCCGATATTGGTCACCACCGCGACCTGGCATTTGTCGAAGGCCAGGCCTTCGCGCAGCAGGCCGCCGCGCGCCGTCTCGAACACGGCGGCGTCGACGTCCGGGTGCAGCAGCACGTTGCGCGCGCTGCGCGGGCCGCTGCAGTCGCCGCTGTCGATGCGGCGGCCTTCGATGTAGACGCCATCGGTATTGGTCATGCCGGTGCGCAGGCCCGACGCGGTGAGCAGGTGCGCGATCAGGCGCACGGTGGTGGTCTTGCCGTTGGTGCCGGTGACGGCCACCACCGGGATGCGGCCGTCGTCGCCGGGCGCGTACAGGGTGTCGATGATCGCTTCGCCGATCGCGCGCGGCTTGCCGAACGACGGCGCCAGGTGCATGCGCAGGCCCGGCGCGGCATTGACTTCGACGATGCCGCCGCCCACGTCTTCCATCGGCTTCAGGACGCTGTCGGCCACCAGGTCGACGCCGCAGATGTCCAGGCCGATCATGTGGGCGGCGGCGATCGCGCGCTCGGCCACTTCTGGGTGGACGTCGTCCGTCACGTCGGTGGCGGTGCCGCCGGTCGACAGGTTGGCGTTGTTGCGCAGGACCACGCGCTGGCCCAGGGCCGGTACCGAGTCGGCGTTCATCCCTTGCTGCACCAGCGTGCCCAGGGCGATGTCGTCGAAGCGGATCTTGGTCAGCGAGGTCGCATGGCCGTCGCCGCGGCGCGGGTCGCGGTTGACTTCATCGACCAGCTCGCGCACGGTGTGCTTGCCGTCGCCGATCACTTGCGGCGGTTCGCGGCGCGCGGCGGCCACCATCTTGTCGCCGACCACCAGCAGGCGGTAGTCGTGGCCCGGCAGGTAGCGCTCGACCAGGATGTCGTCGCGGAATTCGCTGGCCGCCTTGAAGCCGGCGTCGAGCTGTTCACGGGTGGTGACGTTGACCGTCACGCCCTTGCCCTGGTTGCCGTCCTTCGGCTTGATCACGACCGGCAGGCCGATTTCCATGGCCGCGGCCCAGGCGTCGTCAGGATCGACCACGCTGCGGCCCTGCGGCACCGGGACGCCAGCCGCGTCCAGCAGCTTCTTGGTCAGTTCCTTGTCCTGGGCGATCGATTCGGCGATGGCGCCGGTGGCGTCGATCTCGGCCGCCTGGATGCGCCGCTGGCGGCTGCCCCAGCCGAACATCACCATGCTGCCTTCGGTCATGCGGCGGAACGGGATGTTGCGGGCCACGGCGGCCTGCACGATCGAGCCGGTCGAGGGGCCCAGGCGCACGTCTTCATCCAGGTCGCGCAGCTGCTTGAGCGCGGCGGCCAGGTCGAACGGAGTGTCTTCGCGTGCGGACTGTATCAGCTGCCGCGCCAGCTCGAGCGCCAGGCGGCCGACGTCTTCCTCGCTGTATTCGACCACGACCTGGTAGATGCCGGTTTCCAGGGTGGCGGTGGTGCGGCTGAAAGTCACCGGGCAGCCGGCTTCGGCCTGCAGCGTCAGCGCCACCAGCTCGAGCACCTGCGCCAGCGGCACCGTGTCGTGATGGCCATAGGGCTGCAGGGCGCCCATCTGCGGGAAGCGCACGCGCAGGCGCGATTCAAAACCGTCCAGAGCGTCGATCGATGCTTCCTCCGGCGTGCACGCCACGATGGCCTCGACCGAGGTGTGGTGGCTCCAGAGATTGGGGCCACGCAGGGCCCGTACGCGAGATACTTCCATAAACCGTCTTCCTTTATTGATGGATTACTTCTTCGGCGTCGCGTCGAAGGCGCGCAGGCCGCCGCACAGCAGGTCGCTCGGCACGCCGAGCGCCCACGCGGCGGCCACAGCGGCCAGCACGTTCTCCGGATACTTCACGGTCGACGGCTTCATCGCCGCCAGCGCGATCAGCGGGGTTTCCTGCTCGCCAGCCGCCAGCACGATGCGGCCGTCGCGCGCGAACACCACGCGTTCACCGCTCTGGCGGTGGGCGGCCAGGATCGGGTTGGTTTCGTCGGCCGCGTAATAGATTACGCCGCCGTCGCACAGCTCGGCCAGGCCGGCGACTCGTTCGTCGGCCGCGTTCAGCACCGCCACGCCGTCCGGCAGGATCACATCGACCTGGCTGCGGATCACGTTGTACATCGCATCCTCGTCGCGCACGTAGAACTCGGCGACGTCCTCGATGCCGTTCATGTCGGTCACCACGCCCACCGTGCAGCGGTCGTAGGGCAGGCCGTCCTGCAGGATCGAGCGCGCGTTCGATTCGAACACGGCGGTCTCCACGTTGCGGTTGATCAGGATGCGCTGGGCCGCTTCGACGCCGGTCGAATCACGGGTCGAGATGGCGCGCGCGTTCAGGTACAGGCCTTCGCCGTTGGCGACGCCGACTTCCTTGCGCGTGATGTTGACCAGGCAGCCGACCAGGCGCGTGATCAGGCTGCAGCCCTTCGAGCCGGTCACGCCGACCACCGGGATGCGCGCCGTCTGCTCTTGCCCGAACAGGTGGTCGACGATGTCCTTGCCGACGTTGCGCGGCGTGCCGCTGGCCGGCTTCATGTGGGCCAGCAGGCCCGGGCTGGCATTGACTTCGATGATGGCGCCGCGCTGCTCTTCCAGGGGGCGCGAGATGTCTTCGCATACCAGGTCGATGCCGGCGATGTCCAGGCCGACGATGCGCGCGGCCAGGGCGGCGGCGTGGGCGACGTCCGGGTGCACCAGGTCGGTCACGTCGTCGGCGACGTTGCCGTTCACCTGGATCAGCACTTTCTGGCCTTTGGATGGAATCGACTCGGGAGTCAGGCCCTGGCGCTGCAGTTGCAGCTGGTTCTCTTCGCTCTCGCGCGGCTTGACGGGGCTGAGCGGGAATTCCTCGCTCTCGCCGCGGCGCGGGTCGATATTGATCTGGGTGTCGCACAGCTCGGCCACGTTGCTGCGGCCGTCGCCCGTGACCCAGACCGACTCGCCGCGCGCGGCAGCCACCACCTTGCGGCCGACCACCAGCAGGCGGTGTTCGTTGCCCGTGACGTAGCGCTCGACGAGGACCGACTTGCTTTCGCCTTCTTCGGAAGCGATGGTATAGGCGGCCTTGACTTCGGCCTCGGTCATCAGGTTGAGCGACACGCCGCGACCATGGTTGGCGTCGATCGGTTTCACGACCACCGGCAGGCCGATGTCCTGGGCTTCGTCCCACGCGTCCTCGGGACTGCGCGCGATCGCGCCTTCCGGCACCGGCACGCCGCAGGAGGAGAGCAGGGACTTGGTCATGTCCTTGTCGCTGGCGATGCCTTCGGCGATCGCGCTGGTGCGGTCGGTTTCGGCGGTCCAGATGCGGCGCTGGGCTGCGCCATAGCCGAGCTGCACCAGGTTACCGTCGGTCAGGCGGATCGAGGGGATGCGGCGATCCGTGGCGGCATCCACGATGTGGGCGGTGGACGGGCCCAGGCAATGGCGATCGACCATGTCGGTCAGGCGCACGACTTCGGCCGGCAGGTCGAACGGCTCGTCGTTGATCGCGGCCATCATCAGGCGGTGGGCGACGTCGAGCGCGGCGCGGCCGACGGTCTCGTCGCGGGTGCGGAAGGCCATCTTGTAGATGGCGTGCTCGCCGGTCGAACGGGTCTTGCCGAAGCCGGTCTTCATGCCGGCCAGGTTCTGCACCTCGAGCACGACGTGTTCGAGGATGTGGCCGGCCCAGGTGCCGTCACGCAGGCGCTCCAGGAAGCCGCCGCGGTAGCCGACGCCGCAATGGTGCTCGACCAGCCCGGGCAGCCAGGCGGTCAGGCGCTCGGTGAAGCCGGGAAGAAGGTTCGAGGGATAGTCTTCCAGCTCGCCGATGTCGAGCCAGGCCTCGAGTACCGGACGGTAGGTCCAGATATTCGGTCCGCGCAGATAGCTCACGCGCAGGAATTTGATGTCATTCTTCTTGGTCATGTAATCACTTTTGCCGCCTGACGCCTCTCTCGCGCTGGCGACTTGTCCTTGTCTGCCCGACTTTCAAAACGGTGCCGAAAGCGGCCATGTACACACCAACTCATGTACACTTGCCGGCCTGCTGCGCCGCAACATTCCTACTAACACGTTTCTCGTGTCATCCAAACGATACGCACAAACGTTCTAGCGCTCTGTGGAGCGTTTCACGCAACGGCGTAACGACGGTCCTCGTGCAACGCCGGTCCGGCGCCATGTCCACCCTTAGAGAACAAAAGCCTGTTATCGGGCGCAATACATGACAACTCAACAACCTGCTATTCCATCGTCGCTTGCGATAGCCGCCAGTTCTGTTCCTGAACAGTGGCAAAGTGACGTCGCGAAACAGCTTGCACCAGGGGAAAACGTTTTAAGCAGCGTGGAGGTTGACCTCGACGCGAAATTACATTTCTCGAAAGGCCTGGTGCTGGTGACGAATCGCCGCCTGCTGGCGCGCGCGCCGGGCGAGACCGTCTGGCGCGACTGGCCGCACCGCGCGGGCACCATGCTGCGCCACCATGACCACGCCGGCGTCGGCCATCTCGAGCTGGTCGACGAAGGCGGGCTGCTGGCCGCCTGGCGCTTCACGCTGGGCCAGAACCTGCACGCGATCCGTGTCGCCGACGGATTCCGCGACCAGGTCCACAGCGTGGCCACGGGCGTGCCCGTGCAGCCACCCGACCAGCACACTTGTCCAAGTTGCAAGGCTCCGCTCGAGCCGGACCAGGAAGACTGCCCGATCTGCGAGAAAGTGCTGCACACGCCGCCGTCGACCTGGACCCTGTTCCGCCTGTGGCGCTTCGCCCAGCCCTATAAAGGGCAATTATTACTGGGATTCTTGCTGATGCTGGGCTCGACCGGCGCGCACATGATTCCGCCCTACCTGACGATGCCGCTGCTGGACAATGTGCTGATCCCGTACCAGAACGGGCAGCAAATCGATACCAATCTGGTCTATATGTATATGGGCGGCCTGTTCGCGGCCGCGCTGCTGGCCTGGCTGCTGGGCTGGGCCAAGACCTATGTGCTGGCGCTGGCCTCCGAGCGCATCGGCGCCGACCTGCGCTCGACCACCTATGAACACCTGATGCGCCTGTCGCTGGAATTCTTCGGCGGCAAGCGCACCGGCGACCTGATGGCGCGGATCGGCAGCGGTTCGGACCGGATTTGCGTCTTCCTGTCGCTGCACTTGCTCGACTTCCTGTCGGACGTGCTGATGATCGTGATGACGGGCATTATTTTGTTCACGATTAATCCCTGGCTGGCCGTGGTGACCCTGCTGCCGCTGCCATTCATTGCCTGGATGATCCACATCGTGCGCGACAAGCTGCGCACCGGCTTCGAGAAAATCGACCGCGTCTGGGGCGAGGTGACCAATGTGCTGGCCGACACCATCCCCGGCATCCGGGTGGTGAAGGCCTTCGCCCAGGAAAAGCGAGAAGCAGCCCGCTTCCGCGAAGCCAACAAGCACAACCTCGCGGTCAATGACAAGCTGAACCGGGTGTGGTCGCTGTTCTCGCCCACCGTGTCGTTCCTGACCGAACTGGGCTTGCTCGTGATCTGGTGCTTCGGCATCTGGCAGGTGTCGCGGGGCGACATCACGGTCGGCACGCTGTCGGCCTTCATCGCCTACAGCGGCCGCTTCTACGTGCGCCTGGATTCGATGAGCCGCATCGTGTCGGTGACGCAGAAATCGGCCTCGGCCGCCAAGCGCATCTTCGACATCCTCGACCACGTCTCGAGCGTGCCGGACCCGGTCAACCCGGTGAAAGTCGACAAGATCGAGGGCAATATCGAGCTGCGCGAGGTTGGTTTCCGTTACGGCAACCGCGCGGTGAATCGCGGCATCTCGCTCAAGATCAAGGCCGGCGAGATGGTGGGCCTGGTCGGCCACAGCGGTTCGGGCAAGAGCACGCTGGTCAACCTGATCTGCCGCTTCTACGACGTGGCCGAAGGCGCGATCCTGCTCGACGGCCAGGACATCCGCTCGTTCGCCGTGGCCGACTACCGCCGCCATATCGGCCTGGTGCTGCAGGAGCCGTTCCTGTTCTTCGGCACCATTGCCGACAACATCGCCTACGGCAAGCCGAACGCCACCCGCGAAGAGATCATCGCGTCGGCGCGCGCCGCCCATGCCCACGAATTCATCCTGCGCCTGCCGCAGGGCTACGATTCGATGGTCGGCGAGCGCGGCCAGGGCCTGTCGGGCGGCGAGCGCCAGCGCATCTCGATCGCGCGCGCGCTGCTGATCGATCCGCCGATCCTGATCCTGGACGAAGCGACCTCGTCGGTGGACTCGGAAACCGAGAAAGAAATCCAGAAGGCGCTCGACAATCTGGTGCAGGGCCGCACCACGATCGCCATCGCGCACCGCCTGTCGACCCTGCACCGGGCCGACCGCCTGGTGGTGCTGGACCGCGGCGTGGTGGTCGAAGAAGGCAGCCATGACGAGCTGATGGCGCGCGAAGGCGCTTACCACCGCCTCTACGAAGCGCAGGCGCGCAACGTGGACCAGGATCTGGACGACAAGGACGCATAATCAATGACGAGCATTTCGACTATTCCCTTCCAGCTGCGCCGCGACAGTTTTGGAAAACTGGTGATTACCCTGGAAAACGGCGAAGAGTGGGTCGGCGTGATGCCGGTGCGCGCCTTCCCGATCCAGGCGCCGACCAAGGGCATCTCGCTGGTGCGCGACGGCGGCAAGGAAGTCGCCTGGATCGACGACCTGGCCGAGATGCCGGACACGATCCGCACCCTGATCCGCGAGGAAATCGAGGGCCGGGAGTTCATCCCCGAAATCCTGGCCATCAAGGACGTGTCGAGCTTTGCCACGCCCTGCACCTGGTTCGTCAGGACCGACCGCGGCGACACCGAGTTCGTGCTGAAAGTGGACGAGGACATCCGCCGCATCGGCGAAGCCTCGCTGCTGGTGGCGGACAGCCACGGCATCAACTTCCTGGTGCGCGATATGTTCAAGATCGACAAGCACAGCCGCAAGATCCTCGATCGCTTCTTGTAAAACCGCTGTGAACCTGCATTGAACCGAACGCGGGGCACTTCGATTGTCCAGCGTTCGGCCACCCACATACCAACGGTAGCGATCCGGCTACAGTCTTCTCATCGGCCACATGGCCATCCTCAGAGGAGAAGACTATGGATTCCATCAACCGCAACCAACCCGAAGAAAACCGCCGCGACCTGGCCGGCATGGACGCCATCGAGCGCACCAAGGACATGATCGACGACGCCGACTCGTGCTTCTTTTGCACCGGCAACGGCCAGGGCCCGAGCCGCGGCGTGCGTCCGATGAGCGTGCGCGAGACCGACGATGCCGGCGCCATCTGGTTCTTGAGCAGCATCGACAGCCACAAGAACCAGGAATTGCAGTCCAATCCAACCGTCAAATTGTTCTTCCAGTCGGGCAAGCATTCCGGCTTCCTGGAACTGGACGGCCACGCCGAGATATCGCAAGACAAGGCGCGCATCAAGCAGTTGTGGAACCCGATGCTCAAGACCTGGTTCACCGAAGGCGAGGACGATCCGCGCATCACCGTCATCAAGATCACGCCCAGGACCGGCTATTACTGGGACAACAAGCATGGCGACGCGGTGGCCGGCGTCAAGGTCGCGGTCGGCGCGATGATCGGCAAGACGCTCGACGATTCGATCGAAGGTACACTGTCCTTCTGATAAAGATAGGAAGAGGGAGGCGGGCGGGTGCATTTCATCCTGGCGACGATCGGCTCGGCCGGCGACCTGTTTCCCTTCCTCTGGATCGGCCGCGCGCTGCGCGAGCGCGGCAACCGGGTCGATTTCCTCGGCCCGCAGCAGCATGCGCTCTATGTCGAGGCGGCCGGACTCGCCTTCCACGGCTTGCCGGCCGACATGGCGGTGCTCGACCATCCCGACCTGTGGCACGCCACCCGCGGCCTGGCCGTGGTGTGGGACGCGACGCGGCCGGCCATGGCGCAGCTGCCGCGGGTGGTCGAAGCGCTTGCCCGCAAACAGCCGGACGAGCGGCGCGTGCTGCTGGTCCATCCGCTGGCCCTGCCCGAGGCCGACCTGTGCCGCCACGCCTGTCCCGGCCTCAAGATCGCGGCGGCCTGGCTGGCGCCGTCCAACCTGCCGACCGTGCACGATCCGCTGCTGCTCGGCCCATGGCCGGTGCCTGCCTGGGTGCCGCATGGTGCGCGCCGCTGGCTGTGGCGTGGATTGGCGGCGCGCTTCCTCGACCCGGTGGCGCTGCCCGGCCTGAACGCGGCGCGCGTGGAACGCGGCTTGCCGCAGGTCGACAGCATGGTCGATTTCATCCCGTCCATTCCCGACCTGTCGCTGGCGCTGTTCCCCGACTGGTTCGCGGCGCCGGCCCCGGATTGGCCCAGGCCGCTCTGCCAAGCCGGCTTCCCGCTCTACGACCCCGATCCGAACGCCGCGCCGAGCGCGGAGCTGCGCGCCTTTCTCGACGGCGGCGTGCAGCCGGTCGTGTTCACGCCCGGCACCGGCAACCGCCAGGCCCGCGCTTATTTCGAGGCGGCGACGCAGGCCGTGACTGAACTCGGCCTGCGTGCGGTGTTCCTGACGCCGCACTTCGAGCAGTTGCCGGCCACGCTGCCGCCAAGCGTCTGCTGGCAGGACTACGTCCCGCTGAAGGCCTTGCTGCCCCACGTCGCGGCCCTGGTCCACCACGGCGGCATCGGCACCACGGCCGAAGCCCTGCGGGCCGGCACGCCGCAACTGATCGTGCCGCTGGCGCACGACCAGTTCGACAATGCGGCGCGGGTGGTGGCGATGGGGGCCGGCGCGAGCCTGCATGCCACCCGCGTCACGCCGGCGCGCATGGCGAAGGCGTTGCAAAAGGTGGTGGGGAACACGCGGGTCGCGGCGCGGAGCGCCGGACTTGCCGAGCGGTTCGCGGGGCAGGGTGGCGTCGATGGGCTGTGTGCGCGCCTGGAAACCCTGGCTTGACCGCATTGTTGGCAAGCGCACCGACGTCGCGCGCCCGCAGGCGTCCAATGAGGTTTTTACGACGTTGCCGGAGGGCGGATGCCCAGCAAAACTTCTAACAGGAAAAGTATCGACAAAAGCAGGGCCGAGGACGGCTACGTCCACGTGCGCGGTGCGCGCGAGCACAATCTGAAGAACGTCGACCTCGACATCCCGCGCGGGCAGCTGGTGGTCTTCACCGGCGTCTCGGGCTCGGGTAAATCGTCGCTGGCCTTCGGCACCCTGTATGCGGAAGCCCAGCGGCGCTATCTGGAATCGGTGTCGCCCTATGCGCGCCGCCTGTTCCACCAGATGCCGGTGCCCGAGGTCGACGAGATCGAGGGCTTGCCGCCGGCGGTCGCCCTGCAGCAGCAGCGCGGCACGCCCACCGCGCGCTCCTCGGTCGGCAGCGTCAGCACCTTGAGCAATTCCCTGCGCATGCTGTACTCGCGGGCCGGCGATTATCCGAAAGGGCAGGAGCTGCTGTATGCCGAATCGTTCTCGCCCAACACTCCGCAAGGCGCCTGCCCGCGCTGCTCGGGACTGGGCCGCATCTACGACGTGACCGAACACTCGATGGTGCCGGACGACAGCCTGACGATCCGCGAGCGGGCGATCGCCGCCTGGCCACCGGCCTGGCATGGCCAGAACCTGCGCGACATCCTGGTCACCCTCGGCTACGATGTCGATACCCCATGGCGCGATTTGCCGAAAAAGGACCGCGACTGGATCCTGTACACCGACGAGAGCCCGACGGTGCCGGTGTATGCCGGCCTCACGCCCAAGGAGACGAAGGCGGCCTTGCGGCGCAAGGACACGCCCAGCTACCAGGGCACCTTCACCGGCGTGCGGCGCTACGTGATGCAGACCTTCGCCAATACCGAAAGCGCCTCGATGAAGAAGCGCGTGGCGCGCTACATGGTCAGCAATGCCTGCCCGGAATGCGAAGGCAAGCGCCTGCGGCGCGAATCGCTGTCGGTCACCTTTGCCGGCCATGACATCGCCGAGATCTCGCGCCTGCCGCTGGCGCGCCTGGCCGAACTGCTCCAGCCCTACGCCCAGGGCAAGGACAAGGACGGCGCCCGCCTGCACAAGGAGCAGCTGATCGTGCGCCGCCGCATCGCCGCCGACCTGGCCGCGCGCCTGGAGGTGCTGCTGGCGCTGGGCCTGGGCTACCTGGCGCTGGAACGCAGCACGCCGACCCTGTCGCCCGGCGAATTGCAGCGCCTGCGCCTGGCGACGCAAGTGCGATCGAGCCTGTTCGGGGTGGTCTACGTGCTTGACGAGCCTTCGAGCGGCCTGCATCCGGCCGACACCGAAGCGCTGCTCGACGCGCTGGCCCAGCTGAAGGCGGCCGGCAACTCGCTGTTCGTGGTCGAGCATGCGCTGGACGTGATCCGGCAGGCCGACTGGCTGGTCGACGTCGGTCCGCTTGCCGGCGAGCGTGGCGGCCAGGTGTTATATAGCGGCGTGCCCGAAGGGCTGCGCAAGATCGAGGCGTCGCAGACCCGGCGCTACCTGTTCGGCGAAGCGCCGCCGCCGCAGCGCACGCCACGCGAGCCCACCGGCTGGCTGAAGCTTGCGGGCGTCCACCGCAACAACCTGAACGACCTGGAAGTCGATTTCCCGCTCGGCGTGCTGACGAGCGTGACCGGCGTGTCGGGCTCCGGCAAGTCGAGCCTCGTGAGCCAGGTGCTGGTCGAACTGGTGGGCCAGGCCCTGGGGCAGGGCGGCGCGGCGCAGGAAGAGGCGCCGGACGAGCCGGACCTGGAACGCGACGAGGAGTTGCCGCTGGAGGGCCGCATCGTCTCCGGCATGGAGGGCGTGCGGCGCCTGGTGCGGGTCGACCAGAAACCGATCGGCCGCACGCCGCGCTCGAACCTGGCGACTTACACCGGCCTGTTCGACCAGGTGAGAAAGCTGTTCGCAGCTACGGAGGATGCGAAGAAGCGCCGCTACGACGCCGGCCGCTTTTCGTTCAACGTCGCCAAGGGCCGCTGCGAGCATTGCGCCGGCGAGGGCTTCGTGATAGTCGAGCTGCTGTTCCTGCCCAGCGTCTATGCGCCTTGCCCGACCTGCGAGGGGGCGCGCTACAACGCCGAGACCCTCCAGGTTCGCTATCGCGACAGGAACATCGCCGAGGTGCTGGGCATGACGGTGGGCGAGGCGATCGACTTCTTCAAGGGCGAAGCGCTGGTCGAGCGCTCGCTGGAAGTATTGAACGAGGTGGGCCTCGACTACCTGCGCCTGGGGCAGCCGGCCACCGAACTTTCCGGCGGCGAGGCGCAGCGCATCAAGCTGGCGTCCGAACTGCAACGCGCCACGCGCGGCAATGCGCTGTATGTACTGGACGAGCCGACCACCGGCCTGCACCCGGTCGACGCCGACCGCCTGATGGTGCAGCTGAACCGCCTGGTCGATGCCGGCAATACCGTGATCGTGGTCGAGCACACGATGCGGGTCGTGGCCGGCAGCGATTGGGTGATCGACGTCGGCCCCGGCGCCGGCGACGACGGCGGTGCGGTGGTGGCTTCCGGCCCACCCCAGGAAGTCGCGCGCAACAAGGAAAGTCGCACTGCGCGCTACCTCGCAGCCCAGATGACACAATGAAAGTGAGCAAATCCGGCGAGCCGAGCGGTGCGCCGGATTTGTGTTCACTTTGATAAGATCGTTCCTTCGCCGGCAGGACACGCTTTGTGCACGACCGTGCCGCTTTCGTGTGCGCGACATTTCACGTTTGCGTTACACTTGGGATATTTTTTTTCTAACAGAACAACAGGCATGGCCGGTCCAACTATCGAAAACAGCGAGTTTCGCCGCATTCTTACCCGCAATGTCGCGCTGCCGCTGAGCATGAGTATTGTTAGCGCGATTGTGTTTGTGGGCATCATCGCGTACCTGATCAACAGCCTGACCTGGGTCGAGCATTCCCAGAAGGTGATTGGCGGCGCGCATGAAATCCGCAAGCTGGCGGCCGAGATGGAATCGGGCATGCGGGGGTATCTGCTGGCGGGCGACGAGGAATTCCTGTCGCCGTATGTCCTGTCCAGGGAACGCATGTCGTCCAGCCTGGAATCGCTGAGCGACCTGGTCAAGGACAATATTGCCCAGGCCGAGCGCCTGACCCGCATCACCCAGATCCAGCAGCAGTGGGAAAACTTTGCCCAGGAAATGATCGACCGGCGCAGGGCCAACGACGTGAGCTATCTCGATGCCGTGAGAAGCGGCCGCGGCAAAGCCCTGAGCGACGAGATGCGCCGCAACTTCGACCTGGTGCTGGCTTCCGAGATGCGCCTGCTGCAGGAGCGCAGCGAGTCGGCGCGCAGCACCACCTTCTGGTCGGTGGCCGCCTTCCTGATCCTGTCCGCGATCGTCGGCGGCAGCCTGGCCGCCTTCGGCCGGCGCCAGCTGGTGCGCCTGTCCGACACCTATAACGAGGTGCTGGGCCATGAGGCCGAGCACAACGAAAAGCTGCGCCACCAGGACTGGCTGCGCTCCGGCCAGAACGAGCTCAATGTGCGCAGCGCCGGCCAGATCAACCTGGAGCCGCTGGCCGAGGCCGTGCTGCCCTACGTGGTCAAGTACCTCGACGGCGTGATCGGCGCCATGTACGTGCGCAGCGACGACGGCGCGATGCGCCGCATCGGCGCCTATGGTTTCAAGCACACGGACACCGAGCGGGCCGAGATCATCGCGCCGGGCAGCACGCTGGCCAGCAAGGCCGCCGAAGAGAATCGCCTGATGGTCCTCGACCAGCTGCCGGCGGACTACGTCAAGGTCAGTTCGAGCCTGGGCGAGACCGCGCCGCGCGCCGTGATCATCGCCCCGTTCCACAACCACGGCAAGGTCAAGGGCGTGTTCGAGATCGCCTTCCTGCGTCCGGTGGAGCAGCGCGACCGCGAGTTCCTGGGCTTCATCGCGCAATCGGTCGGCGCCGCCATGGCGTCGGTGCTGTACCGCCAGCGCCTGCAGGACGCGCTGGAAGAAAGCCAGACCCTGAACGAGGAACTGCAGGTGCAGCAGGAAGAGCTGCGCACCGCCAACGAAGAGCTGGAAGAACAGTCGCGCGCGCTGGAAGAATCGCAGTCGGCGCTGGAAAACCAGCAGGCCGAGCTGCGCACCACCAACGACCAGCTGGCCGAGCAGGCGCTGAACCTGGACATGAAGAACTCGGCCCTGCAATCGTCCCAGGAACAGTTGCACCAGCGCGCGGTCGAACTCGAAAGCGCGAGCCGCTACAAGTCCGAATTCCTGGCCAATATGTCGCACGAGCTGCGCACGCCGCTGAACAGCTCCCTGATCCTGGCCAAGCTGTTGGCCGACAACACCAACGGCAACCTCTCCGACGAACAGGTGCGCTTCGCCCAGACGATCTACTCGGCCGGCAACGACCTGCTGCAGCTGATCAACGACATCCTCGACATCTCGAAGGTGGAAGCGGGCAAGCTGGAGCTGGTGCCGGAAGACGTGCCGGTGCGGCGCGTGGTCGAGGGACTGGCGCGCACCTTCGAGCCGCTGGCGCGCCAGAAGCAGCTCGAGTTCAGGATCGCCGTCGAGCCGGGCGTGCCGGCCAGCCTGCACACCGACCGCCAGCGCATGGAGCAGATCCTTAAGAACCTGTTGTCGAATGCCGTGAAGTTCACCGAGGTCGGCGCGGTCAGCCTGTCGGTGTCGACCACGCCCGAGGGCGACATCGCCTTCCGCGTCCAGGACACCGGCATCGGCATCGCAGCCGACCAGCAGGACAAGATCTTCGACGCCTTCCACCAGGCCGACGGCACCACCAGCCGCCGCTTCGGCGGCACCGGGCTGGGCCTGTCGATCACGCGCGACCTGACCCGCCTGCTGGGCGGCAGCGTGGCCGTGTCGAGTGCGCCGAACGAGGGCAGCGTGTTCACCCTGGTGCTGCCGCGCGGGATTCCGGCGGTGCCGGCGCCGGCCGAGCTGCCGGTCGCGTCGGCTCCGCTGCCGCATTACACGCCGGCGCCTGCTGCTCCAGCCGCGCCGGCTGCGGCCAGCGCACCCGCGGCCAGCGCCGAACCGATCAACAGCTTCCCGGATGACCGCGACAAACCCGCCGACGGCCGCCGCACGGTGCTGGTGGTGGAGGACGAGGCGCCGTTCGCGCGCATCCTGTACGACCTGGCGCGCGAACTCGATTACCGCTGCCTGGTGGCGATGAGCGCCGACGAGGGCCTGGCGCTGGCCGTCAGCCAGCGTCCGGACGCCGTGCTGCTCGACGTGCGCCTGCCGGACCGCTCGGGCCTGACCGTGCTGCAGCAACTGAAGGACAATCCGTCGACCCGCCACATCCCGGTGCACGTCATCTCGAGTATCGAGAACGGCGGCGAAGCCCTGCACCTGGGCGCGATCGGCTATGCATTGAAGCCGGCCAGCCGCGAAGAGCTGGAAGAGGTGTTCCGCAAGCTGCAGGAAAAATCGAGCCAGAAGATCAAGCGCGTGCTGCTGGTCGAGGACGACGAGCGCCAGCGCGAGAGCGTGGTGGCCCTGATCGCCGACGACGACGTCGAGATCGCGGCTGTAGGCACCGCCAGCGAGGCCCTGGCCCATCTGAAGAACGAGATCTTCGATTGCATGATCATCGACCTCAAGCTGCCCGACATGCAGGGCGGCGAGCTGCTCGAGCGCATGTCGCAAGAAGAGCTGTGCTCCTTCCCGCCGGTGATCGTGTACACCGGCCGCAACCTGACGCGCGACGAAGAAGCGCAGCTGCTGCGCTATTCGCGCTCGATCATCATCAAGGGCGCGCGCTCGCCGGAGCGCCTGCTGGACGAAGTGACGCTGTTCCTGCACAAGGTGGAATCCGAGCTCTCGACCGAGCGCCAGAGCATGCTCAAGGCGGTGCGCGGACGCGACCGCGTGTTCGAGGGCCGCACCATCCTGCTGGTCGACGACGACGTGCGCAATGTGTTCGCATTGACGTCGGCGCTGGAGCAGCGCGGCGCGAAGATCGAAGTCGGCCGTAACGGCTTCGAAGCGATTGCAAAACTGGATGAAGTGCCGGGGATCGACCTGGTGCTGATGGACATCATGATGCCGGGCATGGATGGGTTGGAAGCGACGCGCCGCATTCGCGCCGACGGCCGCTTCGACCGCCTGCCGATCATCGCCATCACCGCCAAGGCCATGAAGGACGACCAGGAGCAGTGCCTGGCCGCCGGCGCCAACGATTACCTGGCCAAACCGATTGACCTCTCCCGCCTGTACTCGCTGTTGCGGGTCTGGATGCCCACCCTGGAGCGAATTTGAGCCAACCCCCGAGCGACTTCGACATCGAGCTGCGGATGCTCGTCGAAGCCGTCTACCTGAAATATAACTACGATTTCCGCGACTACACCGGCGCTTCGCAAAAGCGCCGGGTGCTGGTCGCCATGCGCGAAATGGAATGCGACACGGTGTCGGAACTGCAGTCGAAAGTACTGCACGAGCCGAACGGTTTCGCCCAGCTGCTGCAATACCTGACGATTCCCGTCACCGAGATGTTCCGCGACCCGGAGTACTTCCTGGCGGTGCGCGAGCAGGTGGCGCCTTTCCTCAAGACCTACCCGTCGCTCAAGATCTGGGTGGCCGGCTGCAGCACCGGCGAAGAAGTGTATTCGCTGGCCATCCTGCTCAAGGAAGAGGGGCTGCTCGAGCGCAGCATCATCTATGCGACCGATATCAATCCCGAGTCGCTGGAGGCGGCGCGGCGCGGCGTGTTTCCGCTCGAGCGCATGCGCCTGTATACCGAGAACTACCAGAAGTCCGGCGGCAAGGCCGCGTTCTCGGACTATTACACGGCGGCCTATGGCGGCGCGCTGTTCGAGCGCAGCCTGATGGAGAACGTGACCTTCGCCGACCATAGCCTGTCGACCGACAGCGTGTTCTCGGAAACCCACTTCGTCAGCTGCCGCAACGTGCTGATCTACTTCAACCGGCGCCTGCAGGACCGCGTGCTCGGCCTGTTCCACGACTCGCTGTGCCATCGTGGCTTCCTGGGCCTGGGCAGCAAGGAAAGCATCGACTTTTCCAGCTACGCCGGGCGCTTCGAGGCGCTGGCCAAGCGCGAGCGCCTGTTCCGCAAGGTGTCGCCATGAACCTGGACCAGCAACTGGCCGCGGCCATGGGCGCGCGCCGGATCGAGATGGTCGTCATCGGCGGCTCGGCCGGCGGGGTCGACGCCCTGGTCGGCCTGGTGCCGGTGCTGCCGGCCGGATTCACGCCGGCCGTGACCTGCATCCTGCACGTGCCGCCGGATCGCGAGAGCCGCCTGGCCGAGCTGTTCGCCACGCGCACGGCGCTGCCGGTGCGCGAAGCGCAGGACAAGGAGCCGATCCAGCCGGGCACCGTGTATTTCGCCGGTTCCGGCTACCACCTGTCGATAGAACAGGACCGCAGTTTTTCGCTCAGCTGCGAGCCGCCGGTGCAGTTCGCCCGGCCGGCGATCGATATACTGATGGAGTCCGCCGCCGACGTGTATGGCCCGGCGCTGGCGGGTATACTGCTGACTGGCGCCAACTTCGATGGCGCCGAAGGCATGTGCCGCATCCGCGAATGCGGCGGCCTGACCATCGTCCAAGACCCTGATGAAGCACAAGCCCGGTCCATGCCCGAAGAGGCTATCCGGCGCTGCGCTCCGCACCTGGTGTTGCCGCTGGCCGGCATCCGTACCGTGCTGCCCCTGTTGGAGACCCCATGAACCAGGACCCAAGCAAGATTCTGATCGTCGACGACCTGCCGGAAAACCTGCAGGCGCTCGAGGCGCTGCTGCGCCATGACCAGCGCACCATCTACCAGGCTGCGTCTGGCGAGCAGGCGCTGGCCCTGCTGCTCGAGCACGAGTTCGCGCTGGCGATCCTCGACGTGCAGATGCCGGGCATGGACGGCTTCGAGCTGGCCGAGGTGATGCGCTCGACCACCCGCACCCGCCACATTCCGATCGTGTTCGTCTCGGCCGCCGGGCGCGAACTCGACTACGCCTTCAAGGGCTACGAGAGCGGGGCGGTCGACTTCATGTACAAGCCGCTCGACGCCGACGCGGTACGCAGCAAGGTCAACGTCTTCGTGGCCCTCGACCAGCAGCGCCGCGAGACGCGGCGCCAGATGCTGGCGCTGGAACAGAGCCGGCAGGAGCAGGAGGTGCTGCTGCGCGAGCTGAACCAGACCCAGCAGGAGCTGCAGCGCTCGCTGAAGATGCGCGACGAGTTCATGTCGCTGGTGGCGCACGAGCTGCGCACGCCGCTCAACACGCTGTTCCTGGAAACACAGATGCGCAGCCTGCAGCTCAAGCGCGGCAACACGGCGGCCTTCGCGCCGCAGCCGATGGAAGCGATGATCCAGCGCGACGAGCGCCAGATCAAGTCGATGATCCGCTTGATCGACGACATGCTCGACGTCTCGCGCATGCGTAGCGGCAAGCTGTCGATCCGCCCGGCCCAGGTCGAGCTGATGAACCTGCTGGAACGGGTGGTGAGCGACCTGTCGCTGCAGGCCGCCACCACCGGCAGCTCGCTGACCCTGCGCCCGCACGACGGCGTGACCGGCTGCTGGGACGAATTCCGCGTCGAGCAGGTCATCGTCAACCTCCTGACCAACGCGCTGCGCTACGGCTGCGGCCAGCCGGTCGAGGTCAGCGTCGAGCGCCTGGGGGAGATGGTGCGGATCGACGTGCGCGACCAGGGCAAGGGCATCGCCTCGTCCGACCTGGAGCGCATCTTCGAGCCCTACGAGCGGGGCGCCCGCAACGGCGAGCCGAAGGGCCTGGGGCTGGGCCTGTATATCTCGCGCCAGCTGGCCATCTCGCATGGCGGCGAACTGCGCGTGACGAGCAAGCCCGGCGAGGGCTCGGTGTTCAGCCTGGTCCTGCCCTGTACCGACGTCCTCGTCTGCGCCGAAGCCGAGCTCTGACCGATATACAGGCGGGTGTGGGCGGTGTCCAAACAAGACGCCGGTTGCACCCGCTTGCCATTTGCGACACACTGTCCGGGTTTGTTCGAGACCCTCCTTGGCCCAGGACGGCAAAGGTGTACTTGACTGATAGCTAAAATCAATCAAGAATATCGAATCAATCAATTTCACAAACGACGAGTGGGGCGGTAAACTGCTTGTCATACGTTTCATCAACCCCAAACAGGAGATTACATGTCCCTCATTAACACCCAGATCAAGCCGTTCAAAGCAACCGCTTACCACAACGGCAAGTTCATCGACCTGACCGAAGAGAACTTCAAGGGTACCTGGTCGGTGGTGATGTTCTACCCGGCAGACTTCACCTTCGTCTGCCCGACCGAACTGGAAGATCTGGCCGCATTCCAGCCGGAATTCGAAAAGCTGGGCGTCAATGTGTACGGCGTCTCGACCGACAGCCACTTCGCCCACAAGGCGTGGCACGACACCTCGGACGCGATCAAGAAAGTGAACTACCCACTGATCGGCGACCCGACCGGCGTCCTGTCGCGTAACTTCGAAGTCATGATCGAAGAAGAAGGCATGGCACTGCGCGGCACCTTCGTGATCAATCCGGAAGGCCAGATCAAGATCATGGAAGTGCACGACAACGGCATCGGCCGCGACGCGTCGGAACTGATGCGCAAAGTCAAGGCAGCCCAGTACGTCGCTTCGCACCCAGGCGAAGTCTGCCCGGCCAAGTGGACCGAAGGCGCAGAAACCCTGACCCCGTCGCTGGACCTGGTCGGCAAGATCTAAGCAGTAAGGCAGTAGTCAAGTAGCACCCGTAACGGGCCGCTGCGGCGGCCCGTTTCACGCCCGGCCTGTACAAGTCAAGTGAATAGATAAAAGGAAAACATCATGCTGGACGCAACCCTCAAGAAACAGTTGCAAGCCTATCTGGAAAAAGTGGTGCAGCCGATTGAGCTGGTTGCATCGCTGGATGATTCGCCGAAATCGCGCGAAATGGACGAGCTGCTCAACGAGATCGCAGCCCTGTCCGACAAGATCACCGTGCGCCAGGAAGCCAACGAGCGCACCCCGTCGTTCGCGATCAACCGCGTCGGCACCGATATCGGCGTGCGTTTCGCCGGCATCCCGCTGGGCCACGAATTCACCTCGCTGGCGCTGGCCCTGCTGCACGTCGGCGGCCACACCATCAAGCTGGAACAATCCGTCATCGACCAGATCGCAGCCCTGGACGGCGACTACGTCTTCGAGACCTACATCTCGCTGTCGTGCCATAACTGCCCGGAAGTCGTGCAGGCACTGAACACGATGTCGGTCATCAACCCGCGCATCAAGGTCGTGACGATCGATGGCGGCGTCTTCAAGAAGGAAGTGGAAGACAAGCAGATCCTGGCCGTGCCGATGATGTTCCTGAACGGCCAGCATTTCGGCCAGGGCCGCACCAACGTCGAAGAGATCCTGTCGAAGATCGACGTCAAGGGCGGTGAGCGCAAGGCTGCCGAACTGAGCCAGAAAGACCCGTTCGACGTGCTGATCGTCGGCGGCGGCCCCGCCGGCGCGGCAGCCGCGATCTACGCCGCCCGCAAGGGCATCCGTACCGGCGTGCTGGCCGACCGCTTCGGCGGCCAGGTGCTGGACACCCTCGCGATCGAGAACTTCGTGTCGCTCAAGGCGACCGACGGTCCGAAGTTCGCCGTCGCCCTGGAAGAACACGTCAAGGATTACGACGTCGACATCATGAACACCCAGCGCGCCAGCAAGCTGGTGGGCGGCAGCATGATCGAAGTGCATACCGAGAGCGGCGCGGTGCTCAGGTCGAAGACCGTGATCGTGGCGACCGGCGCCCGCTGGCGCGAGATCAACGTGCCGGGCGAGAAAGAGTACAAGAACCACGGCGTGGCGTACTGCCCGCACTGCGATGGCCCGCTGTTCAAGGGCAAGCGCGTGTCGGTGATCGGCGGCGGCAACTCCGGTGTCGAAGCGGCGATCGACCTGGCGGGCATCGTCAAGGAAGTGACCCTGATCGAATACGGCAATGAGCTGCGCGCCGATGCGGTCCTGCAACGCAAGCTGTATTCGCTGCCGAACGTCAAGGTGATCAAGTCGGCCCAGACCACCGAGATCCACGGCGACGGCAAGATCGTCAACGGCCTGAGCTACAAGGATCGCACTACCGGCGAGCTGCACAAGCTGGACCTGGAAGGCGTGTTCGTGCAGATCGGCCTGGTGCCGAACGCCGAATGGCTCAAGGGCACGATCGACCTGTCGGCGCACGGCGAGATCGAAGTCGATGCCCGCGGCCACACTTCGCTGCCGGGCGTGTTCGCTGCCGGCGACGTGACCACGGTGCCGTTCAAGCAGATCGTGATCGCCGTGGGCGAGGGCGCCAAGGCTTCGCTGGCCGCTTTTGACCACCTGATCCGCCTGCCGGTGGAAGAGGAAGAGCAGAAAGCTGCTTGATGACCGAGCGGGCCACGCGGCCCGCCAGGTCGAGGAAAGGAACGCCGTCTTCCCTTGGGAAGGCGGCGTTTTTTTTGGCGCTGTACCCGTTGGATATGGATGAGCATTGAACTGCTGAGCTGAGCCGCGGTCCAGCCCCGGTCGTCAGCGATCGGGAGCGCGCAATGAAAGCGCCGGAGTCTGCGAAGCTGTTCGACGGGTTGCCGCTGCTGAACCAGCCGCAGCGCCAGCAGGTGCTCGCCGTCCTGCATCCGGCAGCCGGGCTCGACAGAGTGATCGCCCTCCACGCAAACGCGGTGTCGCGCTGGCTACCCGATTACCTTGGCTGGCATTGGGCGATCGATGGTGGGAGGGTCACTTCTGTCGAGCAATTGCTGCGTATCGCAGCCAAGGTCATCAACAGATAACGATGACAGAGCCTTCTGATATGGTGGGACTCAGTGGAACGAGAACAGCAACGCCGACGACAGCGCGCCGGACTCCAGCAAGAACCAGGTGGCCGCGCTGGCAAGGGCCAGGTGGACTGCGGTCCAGGTCATAGGGCGGCGCGACATGATGGTTCTCCTGAAGATGGCGGGGCTGTGAATGATGGTCACATAGTAAATGTCTAGCTGGACACCCGGCATCGGTCAAATATCCGTCTAGTTGTAGGACTAAACCTTGTCGAGAATTTGTGTCGCACAATTGACACAATCAGCTTAGCACTACGCCTTTAACGTGACGACCCCGCCAAAAGTTGACCTCCTACGCATGAAGTAGGTGGCGTCCTATAGTCGAGTTGTCGCCGTGCTAATAAAGTCGACTTCATCATGACCCGACACGACCCCACCCTCATGCACCGCGGCCTGCTCGCCGTGCGCCGTAATACCATCCGACGCCTCCTGAGCGCCGTGTTCGGCATCGCGCAGCTGCGCGAAGGCCAGCAGCGCGTGATCGACAGCGTACTCGACGGCAAGGACACCCTGGCCATCATGCCCACCGGCGGCGGAAAGTCGCTGTGCTACCAGATCCCGGCCAAGATGCTGGAGGGGATCACGGTCGTCGTTTCTCCGCTCATCTCGCTCATGAAGGACCAGCTCGAGAAGCTGGAAGAGATCGGCATCCGATCGGTCCAGGTCAACAGCAGCCTGTCGTCCGACGAAGAACACGCCGCGCTCGAGGCGATCGCCACCGAGTCCTGCGAAATCGTGTTCTGCACCCCGGAACGCCTGGTCTCGCCCGAATTCATCGCCGTGCTGCGCCAGGTCACGCTCGACATCGTCGTGATCGACGAGGCGCACTGCATCTCGCAATGGGGACACGACTTCCGCCCGGCCTATATCGGCCTGGCCGCCGCGATCGAAGCGATCGGCCGCCCGCCGGTGCTGGCGCTCACGGCCACCGCCACCGACGAGGTAATCGCCGACATCGGCAAGCAGCTGGGCCGCAAGCTGAATGTGATCAATACCGGCATCTACCGGCCCAACCTGCATTACCGCGTGCGGCAGGTCACCAGCCCCAGGGAGAAATACCGGGAGGCGTTGCGCCTGGTGCAGGAAACACAAGGCGTCGGCATCGTGTACGCCGCCACCGTCAAGGTGGCCGAGGAGATGCTGGCCGTGCTTGAGGAGGCCGGCGAGTCGGTCACGCTCTATCACGGCAAGCTGTCGGCGGCCGAGCGAAAAATGAACCAGGACCTGTTCATGGAAGGCGAGCGCCGCGTGATGGTGGCGACCAATGCCTTCGGCATGGGCATCGACAAGAGCGATACACGCTTCGTGATCCACCTGCAGATCCCGGCCAATCTCGAATCCTATTACCAGGAATCGGGTCGCGCCGGACGTGATGGACTCGATGCCGAATGCACCTTGCTGTTCCTGCAGGACGACAAGCGCCTGCAGCAGTTCTTCCTGATGAAGCATTATCCGGATGCCGAGGAACTGCAACTGGTGCACGCCAGCGTGCGCAGCCTGGGCGGCGAGGGGCCGGTGGCGCTCAAGCGCCTCGATGCGGCGCTGGAAGACGTCGCCGATTCGAATATCAAGGTCTGCCTCAAGTTGCTCAAGGACGCCAAGCTGCTGCGCCAGAACCGCAAGCTGGAGTACATCCCCAGTGCAACCGAGCCGCGGCCCGGCGTATTCGCGCGCCTGGCCCAGGTGTACGTGCAGAAGCAGGAACACGACAAGGAAGCCCTGAACCAGATGGTCGGCTACGCCGTCAGCGGCTTTTGCCGCTGGAAGCTGCTGCTCGATTACTTCGGCGACCGGGCGCCTGGATTTGAACACTGCTGCAAGTGCGACAACTGCCTGAATCCTCCGGCGCTGAGCCTGTCCGAAGACATCGTGATCCGCGACGACGAATTCGACCGCGAGCCGCTGGAGGAAGCGACAAAGCCGAAGTTCGAGGCAGGCGCGCGCGCCAGGTCGGCCAGGTATGGCGAAGGGGTGGTGGTCGCCATCGCCGGCGATCAGGTGACGGTCGACTTCCCGGATGGAGAACGCCGCAGCTTCATGGCCGATTTCCTCGATCAGGTAGCCACGTAAAGGATGCCGATGGGAGACATGGTCGTCGTCCGCAAGGAGGGGCTGTACTGCGTGCCGGGGGATTTCTACATCGACCCGTGGCGGCCGGTGGCGCGCGCCGTCATCACGCATGCCCACGGCGACCACGCGCGCGTCGGCCACGGCCACTATCTGGCGGCGGCGCCCGGCATCGGCGTGCTCAAGTCGCGCCTGGGCGATATCTCGGTCGATGCGCTCCAGTATGGCGAAAAGGTCACCCACAACGGCGTGACGATCTCACTGCACCCGGCCGGCCATGTCCTCGGCTCGGCCCAGGTGCGCATGGAATGCGGCGGCGAAGTCTGGGTAGCGTCGGGCGACTACAAGGTCGAACCGGACAAGACCTGCGCGCCGTTCGAGCCGGTGCGCTGCGACACCTTCATCACCGAATCGACGTTCGGCCTGCCGATCTACCGCTGGCAGCCGGAAGCCCAGTTGATGGAAGAGATCAACACCTGGTGGCGCAAGAATGCCGAGGAAGGACGCTGCAGCGTGGTGTTCGCCTATTCCTTCGGCAAGGCGCAGCGCATCCTGGCCGGGCTCGATCCATCGATTGGTCCCATCGTCTGCCATGGCTCGGTCGAGCCGCTGAACCGCGCCTACCGGGCGGAAGGCGTCGACATCCCGCCAACGGTCCTGGTCACCGATATCGAGAAGGCGGCCTTGCGCCGCGCGCTGGTGGTGGCGCCGCCGTCCGCCAGCGGCTCGCCCTGGATGAAGCGCTTCGGCGACTACAGCGACTCGTTCGCCAGCGGCTGGATGCTGCTGCGCGGCGCGCGGCGCCGGCGCGGCGTCGACCGCGGCTTCGTGCTGTCCGACCACGCGGACTGGCCCGGCCTGATGAGCGCCATCAAGTCGACGGAGGCGGAACGGGTCATCGTCACCCACGGCTCGATCACGATCCTGGTGCGCTGGCTGTGCCAGAACGGGCTGGATGCGTCGGGCTTCGACACCGAGTATGGGGACGAAGAGGAGGACGAGGCGCCGGCAGCGGACGCCGCGGCTGGAGCGGCCAATGCGTGAATTCGCGCGCCTGTACGCCGACCTCGACGAAACCACGTCGACCACCCGCAAGCTCGACGCGCTGCAGGGTTACTTCGCCAATGCCGCGCCCGAGAACGCCGCCTGGGCTGTGTACTTCCTGGCTGGCGGCAAGCCGCGCCAGGCGGTGCCGACCAAGCTGCTGCGCCAGTTCGCCATCGAATACGCGGGCCTGGACGAATGGCTGTTCGACGAGTCCTATCACGCGGTGGGCGACTTCGCCGAGACCATCGCCCACATCCTGCCGCCGCCTGCCGAACGTTCGGACGTCGGCCTGGCCGAATGGATGGAGCAGCGCATCGGTCCCCTGCGCGGCGCCGATCCTGGCCGCATCCGCGAGGCGTTGTTCGTCTACTGGAACGAGCTGGATTGGCGCGAGCGCTTCCTGCTGGTGAAACTGATCGGCGGGGGCTTCCGGGTCGGGGTATCGAAGCTCCTGGTGACGCGCGCGCTGGCGGCGATCGCGGCGGTCGACAGCAAGCTCGTTGCCCAGCGCCTGATGGGCTGGACCGACGGCCGCGTGAAACCGACGGCCAGCGGCTTTCTGCAACTGATCGCCGAGCAGTCCGACGAGGAGCACAAGCTGCGCGGCGGCCAGCCATATCCCTTCTTCCTGTCACACCAACTGAATGGCGACCCGGCGAGCCTGGGCGAACTGGACGACTGGCTGGTCGAATGGAAGTACGACGGCATCCGCGCGCAACTGGTGCGGCGCGACGGCCAGAGCTTTTTGTGGTCGCGCGGCGAGGACCTGATCACCGAACGCTTTCCCGAGCTGGCGGCGGCGCGCCTGCCCGACGGGATGGTGCTCGACGGCGAGGTGCTGATCTGGCAGCCGGATTCCGACCTGCCTTCTCCTTTCGCCGATCTGCAGAAGCGCATCGGCCGCAAGACCCTGTCCGCCAGGCTGCTGGGCGAACTGCCGGCCGTATTGTGCTGCTACGACCTGCTGGAGCTTGACGGCGTCGACCTGCGCGGCTTGCCGCAGCATGAGCGGCGCGCGCTGCTCGAAGTGGAGATCGAGAAGCTCGACCAGCCGCAGCTGCGCCTGTCGCCGCTGGTCCACGCCGACAGCTGGGAAGCGCTGGCGACCCTGCGCGCCGGCTCGCGCGCCCGCGGCGTGGAGGGCATGATGCTCAAGAGCCGCACCGCCCACTACGGCGTCGGCCGCACCAAGGACGTCGGCACCTGGTGGAAGTGGAAGATCGACCCTTACGCCATCGACGCCGTGCTGCTGTACGCCCAGCCGGGCAGCGGCCGGCGCGCCTCGCTCTACACCGACTACACTTTCGCCGTATGGGATGGCGAAGGCGCCGAGCGCAGGCTGGTGCCGTTCGCGAAAGCCTATTCGGGCCTGACCGACGCCGAGATCGCCCAGGTCGACAACGCCATCCGGCGCACGACCATCGAGAAATTCGGGCCGGTGCGTTCGGTCAAGCCGACCATGGTGTTCGAGATCGGATTCGAGGGCATCGCGCTGTCGCCGCGCCACAAGGCGGGGATCGCGGTGCGCTTTCCGCGCATCCTGCGCCGGCGTCTCGATAAGCCGGTGGACGAAGCGGACACGCTCGATACGCTCAAGGGCTTGCTGGAGGCGGCCACCGCATGAGTCGCAACGAGGTAGCCCAACGCTTGAGCGAGTGGTACGAGACGCGCGGCTGGACCGCGTTCCCGTTCCAGCGCGCCGTATGGAAGGCAGCGCTCAAGGGTGAATCCGGCCTGCTGCACGCGAACACCGGCGCCGGCAAGACCTTCGCCGTCTGGTTCGCAGCGCTGCAACGCGCGGGGCTCGACAAGGGCCGCGCCAAGGCGGGCTTGCGCGTGCTGTGGATCACGCCGATGCGCGCCCTGGCTGCCGACACCCAGCGCGCACTGGAAGATTCCGCCGCCGAGCTGCTGCCCGAATGGCGCATCGGTGCGCGCACCGGCGACACCAAGCCGGCCGAGCGGGCGCGCCAGACGCGCAGCATGCCGGCCGCACTGGTGACGACGCCCGAAAGCCTGACGCTCATGATCAGCAATGCCGCCGCCCATGAACAGTTTCGCCACCTCGACATGATCATCGTCGATGAGTGGCATGAACTGATGGGCAGCAAGCGCGGCGTGCAGGTGCAGCTGGCGTTGGCCAGGTTGCGGCGCTGGCGTCCCGAACTGCTGGTATGGGGCGTGTCGGCCACGATGGGCAATCTCGACCTGGCGCGGCAGGTGCTGCTGGGTAGCGATTCCGGTGTCCTGGTCGAAGGCGATACGCGTAAGAAAATCGTGGTCGACAGCCTGATCCCCGCGAACGTTTCGCGCTTCCCCTGGGGGGCCACCTGGGCTTGCAGATGCTGCAGCCGGTGATCCATGAAATCGAGGGGCACGAGGCGACCCTGGTGTTCACCAATACCCGCTCGCAGGCCGAGATCTGGTACCAGAACATCCTGGAGGCGCGGCCCGACTGGGCCGGCGTGATCGCGCTGCACCACGGCTCGCTCGACCGCGAGGTGCGCGAGTGGGTCGAGCTGGGCCTCAAGAACGGCATATTAAAGGCGGTGATCTGCACCGCCAGCCTCGATCTTGGCGTGGACTTCCTGCCGGTCGAGCGCGTGCTGCAGATCGGCAGCGCCAAGGGCGTGGCGCGCCTGCTGCAGCGCGCCGGCCGCAGCGGCCATGCGCCGGGCCGTGTCTCGCGGGTGACCCTGGTGCCGACCAACAGCCTCGAGCTGCTCGAAGCGGCCGGCGCCAAGAAGGCGGTGGCGGCGCGCCGCATCGAAGGCCGCTACGTGCCGAACAAGCCGTTCGACGTGCTGGTGCAGCACCTGGTGACGGTGGCGCTGGGCGGCGGCTTTCGCTCCGCGGAGTTGTATGAAGAGGTGCGCCAGGCCTGGTCCTACCGCCACCTGACCGAGGAAGAATGGCAGTGGGCGCTCGACTTCGTCGCGCGCGGCGGCCAGAGCCTGACCGTGTATCCCGAATACCGGCGCGTGCTGCCGGACGACGAGGGCGTCTACCGCGTGCCCGACAGCGCCATCGGCCGCCGCCATCGGATGGGTATCGGCACCATCATGTCGGACGCCACGATCCAGGTGAAATTCATGACTGGCGGCCGGATCGGTAGCGTGGAGGAATCCTTCATCTCGCGCCTGAAGCCCGGGGACCGCTTCCTGTTCGGCGGGCGCATCCTGGAATTCGTGCGCGTGCACGAGCTGACCGCCTTCGTGAAGCGCGCCAGCGGCACCCGCGGCGCGATCGCGCGCTGGCAGGGCGCCAAGATGCCGATGTCGAACGAGCTGGCCCACGCCGCGCTGGAAGAGCTGCGCCTGGCCGACGGGGGCGTGTTCGACGGCCCCGAGATGCGCGCCATCGAGCCGCTGATCGAGATCCAGCAGCGCTGGTCGGCGCTGCCGACGAGCGAGGTACTGGTGCTCGAGTCGATGAAGAGCCGTGAGGGTTATCACCTGTTCGTGTATCCGTTTGCGGGCCGCTCGGTGCACATGGGCTTGGCGTCGCTGATCGCTTTTCGCGTCGGCCGGGTGCAGCCGATCACGTTTTCGATCGCCATCAACGACTACGGTTTCGAGCTGATGGCACCCGAGCCCGTCGACTGGGCGCGCATGTTCGACGCGCCGACCGGCGCCGGCGTGGACCTGTTCGACACGGCGCGCCTGCTGGAAGACGTGGTCGACAGCCTGAACGCGACCCAGCTGTCGCAGCAGCGTTTCCGCGAAGTGGCGCGCATCGCCGGCCTGGTGTTCTCGGGCTACCCGGGCCAGCCGAAGTCGAACCGCCAGCTGCAGGCCTCGTCGTCGCTGTTCTTCGAGGTGTTTCGCAAGCACGATGCCGGCAACCTGCTGCTCACCCAGGCCGAGCGCGAGGTGATGGAGCAGGAGCTCGAGCTGACCCGTCTGCGCGACACGCTCACCGAGCTGCACGCGCGCAGGATCGCCTATTGCGAAGTGAAACGTGCGACGCCGTTCGGGTTTGCGCTGATGGTCGAACGCTTCCGTGAAAAGGTCAGCACCGAGAAACTCAACGACCGCGTGGCGCGCATGCTGCGCGAACTCGAGAAGGCGGCGGCGTGAGCGGCGTCATGGTGGAGGTGGCCGGCGAATCGCTCCTGCTGCTGCCGGAAAAGGCCATCCATTGGCCGCGCGAACGGATGCTGATCATCGCCGACATCCACTTCGGCAAGGCGGCCGCCTTCCGCGCACTGGGCGTGCCGGTACCGCGCGGCACGACCTCGGAAAACCTGGCCGGCCTGGACGCCCTGGTGGCGGCGCACGGCGCGCGCCAGGTGGTGTTCCTGGGAGACTTCCTGCATGCGCGCGCCGCCCACGCCAGCTCGACCCAGCTGGCGATGCTGGCCTGGCGCCAGCGTCATCCCGACCTGGCCTTGACGCTGGTGCGCGGCAACCACGACCTGCACGCGGGCGACCCGGCGGCGGCGCTGGGGATGACGCTGGTGGACGAGCCGCATGCGATCGGACCATTTGCCTTTTGCCACCATCCAGGTGTCGACGCGCCAGGCTATGGCCTGGCCGGCCATGTGCACCCGGTCTATGTGCTGGCGACGCGCTTCGATGCGCTGCGCCTGCCTTGCTTCGTCGTCGGCGAGCAGGGATTGATCCTGCCATCCTTCGGTGCGTTTACCGGCGGCCATGCGGTCAAGCCCGGGCCGGGCGATCACATCTACGTCACCTCGGGCGACGCCGTCCACGCCATCCGTTAGCGCCCGCCGGCCGTTGGTTCGTAACCGTACGGACCTCGTTTTTGCACTGGGGTATTGTCTGCTTGGATCGAAGGCGGTGTCTTGCCGTCCGCTTGTTTCTAGAATATTCGGAGATTGCCATGAAAAAACGCATTCTGATGTGTTCCCTGGTGGTGGCCCTGGCGCCGGCCGGCATGCTGCTGGCGACGAGCAGCACGGCCCTGGCGCAGACCCTGCCGCTCAGCCGCACGGTCACGCCCGCCATCGAAGGCTTCCATGTCGAAAAAGTGCAGCGCCTGGAGCAGGGCGCGGCCTTGCACTTCCATGTGTACGGGACCCGGAACGCCACGGTGAACGTGAGCATCGAAGGGGCCACCCGCGGCGTCCAGATGCAGGAAACCGACCCCGGCCGCTACAGCGGCAGCTATGTGATCGGCAACCACGACCGCTTCCAGCCAAACAGCCCGGTGACCGCCGAAATGCGGCTGGGCAGCCAGGTCGCGACCACCGTGCTGCGCGACGGCCTGGTGAGCGGCGCGGCGGCATCGGCGCAGGGGCAGGAGCCCGTGCGCCAGTTGGCCTCGAAGGACGCCGGCGTCGCCAGCGCGGCCCCGGGCGCCGCCCCGCCGCCGCCGCGCGCGACCGAGCGTCCACGCGTGGCGCGCTACTGCACCAGTTGTGCGGTGGTCGAAAAGGTCGAGATCGTGCGCGAGGCGACGGGGGGAGCGCGGCCACTGGCCAGCGACGTGCAGGCCGCCCAGCGGTATCGGGTGACGGTGCGCTTCGATACGACCGAAGCGACCCAGGCGATCGACTATGACAACAACCCCGGATACCGCAAGGGTGATCGGGTACGGGTTAACGATGGTGTGTTGTCGCTCGATAAGGAATAACTGAAATTCCAACGACGATGCCCGCTTTCGCACGCGGGCATCGTCGTTGGCGTGATGTCGGAGGCGTCAGACGGTGGCCAGCACCTGGTCATCGCCAGGCTGATCGAGCTCAGCCTTCTGCTTGGCGCTGGCCTTGGTGCGCGAACGCGACGGCGGCAGGCGGCGCAAGGTCTTGAGCGCTTCGGCATCCTTGATGCCGATGGTGCGCTGGTCGACGGTGATCAGGCCGATTTCGTTGAAGGCCGACAAGGTGCGGCTGACGGTCTCGAGCGTGAGGCCGAGGTAGCTGCCGATCTCGTGGCGCGTCATGCGCAGGTTGAACAGCTTGCTGGAATAACCCATCGCGGCGAAGCGGTCGGCCAGCGAGACCAGGAAGCGGGCCACGCGCGCCTCGGCCGACAGGGCGCCGAGCATGCCGATCATGGTCTGCTCGCGCACCAGCTCGCGGCTCATCACGCCGTACATCATGTTCTCGAGTTCGCTGTGGACGCGACCCAGCGCGGTCAGTTTCTTGAACGGCAGCAGGATCAGGTCGCAGTCGGACAGCGCCACGGCCTCGGAGGCGTAGTGGCGGGTGTGGATGCCGTCGACGCCGAGCATATCGCCCTTCATGGGGAAGCTCAGCACCTGTTCGTTGCCGAATTCGTCGATCAGCACCGTCTTGAGGAAGCCCGAGTTGACGATGTACAGGGTGTCGAAGGCCTGGCCGATCGTGTGCACGCGCTGGCCCGTCTTGAACTGCACGTGTTGGAACAGCAGTTCTTCGGAGCTCACCGACACGCTGGCCGGAATACGGAGCAGGTCGCACACTTCTTTCAGGTTGGACCAGAGGCGACCCTGGCGCTGGCGTCCCGCTTCCATCGGGGAATGCAGGGTAGGCTGGGTAACGTTGCGTTGATCTGACGGTGGCTGGGACTGCATGCTCATCTCCGGTAAGGAACTCAGGTTTCACGCGACCCCGGCGGCACGGCAGCGTGCGGTAGCGCGTCTGCCATGCCATGGTTTTATATGGCTGACGCCGTGACTTGGATCGCAAGCAAGTCGAAACGCTGAATTCAGTATGCCAACACGAGTCCGGCACGAATATCAGCGTTGCCTGAATATGTAGGTAGGAGAGATGGTGCAGGCGTAAGAATACTCCTACCACCAAGAATGCCGCCCGAATGGCGGAAGGTGGCAGGACGGAAACAGACGGGGTGTGGCAGCGTGGCGGCGCCAGCCGCGGAAAAGAGAGGTGCGCCGCACGAAAACCACGCGCGGCGGTCAAATGAAATCAGCGCATCACGCCTTCAGTGGCGACAACAGGCGGTGTGCGACGGCATACTGCACCATCTCGGACAGCGAGCTCATGCCCATTTTCTGCATGATGCGGGTCTTGTGGGTGCTGACGGTTTTCACCGACAGGTGCAGGCCGTTGGCGATCTCGGTGATCGACTTGCCGCTGACCAGGAGCGAAAACACCTCGAATTCGCGGTCTGACAACTGCTTGTGCAACAATTGCTCGCTCGGCGCCATGATGTTCAGCGCCAATTGTTCGGCCACTTCGGTGCTGATGTAGGGACGCCCCGAGGCCACCTTGCGGATCGCCCCCACCAGCTGGGTGCCCGCGCTCTCCTTGGTGAGATAGCCCTGGGCGCCAGCCCGGATCGCGCGCACCGCGTACTGCTCTTCCTCGTGCATGGTCAGGATCAGGATGGCCAGCTTGGGCGCTTCGCTGCGCACCTGCCGGATCAGGTCGACGCCGCTGCGGCCGGGCATGGACAGGTCGAGCAGCAGCAGGTCGAAGCCGCCCTGGCGTACCAGCGACAATACTTCGAAGCCATTGGTGGCCTCGCCCACGATGTCGACTTCCTCGGCGCCGTCCAGGATGCGCTTGAGGCCCTCGCGCATGATCGTGTGGTCATCGGCGATGACGATTCTTACCATTATCGATTCCTCGAACCTGAAGCGGTTTCCTACGCAGGATCAGTCAAAAAACCATTGTAACTGTAAATACATGGGCGTAGGGAGGGGCGGGGTCAAGCAGCCGCCGGTTCGGCGATCAGGCGGTGCACCAGCACCGGCTTGGTCGTGTGCGACAACACCTTGTTGGTGACGCTGCCCAGCAGCAGCTGGTTCCAGCCACTGCGGCCGTGCGAGCCCATGAAGATCAGGTCGCAGCCTTCCCGCTCGGCGACGTCGACGATCTTGAGCGCCGCCGAATCGGAAAACGCCGTCATGCATTGGTACCGGAGATTCGCGCCGGCGCAGGAGCGCGTGATCTTGCCCATGTATTCCTCGCCCATGCGCCGCATCTGGGCGACGTATTCTTCTTCGCTGGGGTAGGAGGGCGGGATGATTTCGACGTAGACTGGGTACTGGTACTCGGGGGCGACGAACAGGGCCAGTACCTCGGCGCCCATCTGTTGCGCGAATTTGACGCCCGCGCAGGCGGTGTGCTGCGATACGGCCGAACCGTCGGTGGTGATCAGGATCTTGCGGTACATGATGGTTCCTCTTGGGTGGCCATGCACATTCAGATGATTCAGTGCAGGATGGCGATTTCTGAGACGCAAACAGTTGAGTTCCATCAAATGAACGCAACCGGCTGCGATGCGACACTAACCTTGGAAAACTGACCTGCGATTACAAAATACAACACCGAGCTTATAAAAAGCATCAGGAACACCCTGTTTTAATTGTCGCGGAATTAAGTTTCCCTGTCCATTTTGTTGCATTGCCTTCTCTGAGATTTACCTACGGCAACCACACTGCTACACTCGCTTCAATTACTCCACCGAAACTTAAACGGCCGAAACGGCCTGGTGGACGCACCAGAACCCCCGGATTGCAGAGCTGATTGCTCATTTATACATTATGGAGAAGCAGGGATTATGACCGACGCCGCTGACGATTTCGACGCACTATTCGAGGAAGTGGCGGCGCAGCGCACCAGCGCACCGCCTGGCCCTGCCGCCGCGGACGAGCCAGCCCCGGCCGCGAGCAACGACGAGGACGACCTGGAATCCCTGTTCGACCAGGTGTCTTCCACCGCCGCCCCGGCGGTCGCCGCCGTGGCTGCCACCGCCGCCGTCGCCACCGTGGCGCCGGCCGCTGCCGCGCCAGCCGCGGGTGCGCAGGCCGAGGAAGGCCACGAAGGCGGCATGTTCGAACGCCTGGGCGGCATCGTCCGCCTGCTGCACGACTCGCTGCGCGAGCTGGGCTACGACAGGGCGCTGACCGAGGCTTCGTCGCAGATCGTCGACGCCCAGGATCGCCTGGAATACGTCGCCACCCTGACCGAACAGGCCGCCAACAAGGTGCTCAACACCCTGGACGAGGGCATGCCGGCGCAGGACCTGCTGCAAAAGCAGGCCAAGGACATGGAAACCCGCTGGGCCGACCTGTTTGAAGGCAAGCTGAGCCTGGACGAATTCAAGGCCCTGGCCGGCGATTCGCGCCAGTTCGCTGCGCTCGTCAACGAAGCAACCGAAGCCGAACGCGCACGTCTGCTCGAGATCATGATGGCCCAGGACTTCCAGGACATCACCGGCCAGCTGATCAAGAAGGTTGTCAAGATCACGCAGACCGTCGAGAGCGAGCTGGCCCAGCTGCTGCGCGACAATGCGCCTCCGGACATCAAGGAAAAGCTGGCCAAGAAGGAACAGCCAGCGGCTCCCGCGCCGCTGATGCAAGGCCCGTCGGTGCCGGAAGCGGCGCTGAACCAGGACAATGTTGACGATCTTCTTGCCGATCTGGGATTCTAATGGACGATATGCTGAAGGATTTCGTCGTCGAGGCGATGGATCTGGCGGTAAACGTAGAAGAGCACCTGCTGCGCCTCGAACGCGACCCCGATAACAAGGAAACGCTGAACGCGGTGTTCCGGTCTTTCCACACGATCAAGGGCGGCGCCGGTTTCATGGGCCTGCCTGCGCTGGTGGCGGCCTGTCACCTGACCGAGAACCTGTTCGATGCGCTGCGCACCGGCGCCGCGCCGGTGACGCCGCTCGCGATCGAGGCGGCGCTGCAGGCGTCCGGTTTCGTGGCCGACCAGCTCGGCGACCTGAACAACGGCACGCCGCCGGAAGGCCTGGCGCAGATGCCTGGCGACCTCGAGCGCATCCTGATGGACGCGATCGAAGGCAAGGACAGCGCCCCTGCTGCGGCTGTTGCCGCACCCGCGCCCGCTGCTGCGCCGGCGCCGGCCGCCGCGGCGGTGGCTGCAGTTGTCCCCGAGGCCGCGCCTGCCGCCGCCGGCGAGGACGGCCTGGACTGGACCGGCATGTACAACGCCGTGGTCCCGGCCGCGAACGCGATCGCCGCGACCGCGGCCGCTCCTGCCGTGGCCCCGGCCGCCGATCCGGGTGCCGCCGCCGCGCCGGTCGCCGCAGCCGCCCCTGCCGCCGCAGCGCCCGCCGCCAGGAACTGGGACGGCGTCGAGCGCCGTACCGAGAACAAGCCTGCCGCCGCCGCACCGGCCAAGGACGAAAGCATCCGTATCGACGCGGTCAAGCTCGACGCGCTGCTCGAAGTGGCCGGCGAGTCGGTGCAGGCCGCCAACCAGGCCGCGGTGCTGCTGGAGCGCCTGCAGCAGTTCAAGTTCGAAGGCCAGGCCGCGGTGCTGATCGCCACGCTCACCGAGACCCTGGAGCGCGCCTCGCGCTACTCGGCCGAGCTGCAGCGCGCCACGCTCGCGACCCGCATGCAGCCGGTCGGCCGTCTGTTCCAGAAATTCCCGCGCCTGGTGCGCGAACTGGCGAAAGACCTCGGCAAGGACGTCGAACTGACCATCGAAGGCGCCGAGACCGAAGTCGACCGCGTGGTGGTGGACAGCCTGTACGATCCGCTGGTGCACATGCTGCGTAACGCGCTGGACCACGGTGTCGAATCGCCCGAAGAACGCGTCGCCAATGGCAAGCCGGCCAAGGCCTTCATCCTGCTGAAAGCCTGGCAAGAGGCCAACAGCGTCATGATCGTGCTGCAGGACGACGGCAAGGGCATGGACCCGGTCAAGCTGCGCAAGAAGGCGGTCGACAAGGGCCTGATCGGCGAGAACGGCGCCCAGAGCGACGAAGACGCGTATCAGCTCGTGTTCCTGCCGGGCTTCTCGACCAAGGAAGTGGCTTCCTCGGTGTCGGGCCGCGGCGTCGGCATGGACGTCGTGAAGACGGCGGTCGAGAAGAACCGCGGCGCAATCCGCATCGAATCCTCGCTGGGCAAGGGCACGCGCTTCGCGATCCGCCTGCCGATCGAGCTGTCGATCGTGCCGACCATGCTGGTGTCGACCTCGGGCGCGCAACTGGCGCTGCCGATGGCCGTCGTCGAGCGCGTGGTCGAGCTGCCGGACGATTTCGCCTGTGTCGGCGGCGCCCCGGTGCTGAAGGACCAGGGCCGCCCGCTACCGGTGCGTTCGCTGGCGCTGGCGCTGGGCTACGAGGCCGCTTCCGAGAAGGTCGGCATCGTCATCAACGCGCCGCAACCGTACATCCTGGCGATGGAAGCGGTGGACGGCACGGCCGACCTGGTGATCAAGCCGATGACCGCGCTGACGGTCGAAGGCATCACCGGTACGGCGCGCTCGGCCGAGGGCGAGCTGGTGCTGGTGGTGGGCCTGTCGTTCCTGATGGATGGTTGCCGCAGCAGCGTGCGTCTGGCTGCATAAAAAGCAACGCTGTTCGCCGCTTGCGCCAAAAGCGCAGACAAAAGCCTGTGTTTGTGACACAGGCTTTTTTTATTTGCATATACCAAAATCCTTGCAAATATTATTTGCCACGTGGTAAGGTCGTTGGCATAAACGTGCGTCGCCCCGGCTTGGTGCGGCACTGCACAATTATGGCATAATCGAAAACCCGGTCTCGACAGGCCGTGCACCATCTCACCGCAACACTGGATCGACCATGCAAAAAACGCTCTACGACAAACTCTGGGATTCCCATGTCGTGCGTGCCGACGCCGATGGCACCACCGTCCTCTATATCGACCGCCACCTGGTGCACGAAGTCACCAGCCCGCAAGCCTTCGACGGCCTGCGCGAAGCGGGCCGTGGACTATGGCGCGTGTCCGCGAACCTGGCCGTGGCCGACCACAACGTGCCGACCACCGACCGCGCGCAAGGCATTGCCGACCCGACCTCGCGCCTGCAGGTCGAGACGCTCGACGCCAACACCAAGGCCTTCGGCCTGACCTATTTCGACATGAACGACAAGCGCCAGGGCATCGTGCACGTGATCGGGCCGGAGCAGGGCGCGACCCTGCCGGGCATGACCGTCGTCTGCGGCGATTCGCACACCTCGACCCACGGCGCCTTCGGCTGCCTGGCGCACGGCATCGGCACCTCGGAAGTCGAGCACGTGCTGGCCACGCAAACGCTGCTGGCCAAGAAATCGAAATCGATGCTGGTCAAGGTCGAGGGCGCGCTGAACCCCGGCGTCACCGCCAAGGACATCGTGCTGGCCGTGATCGGCAAGATCGGCACCGCCGGCGGCACCGGCTACGCGATCGAATTCGGCGGCTCGACCATCCGCGCACTGTCGATGGAGGGCCGCATGACGGTCTGTAATATGGCGATCGAAGCGGGCGCCCGCGCCGGCATGGTGGCGGTCGACGACACCACGATCGCCTACGTCAAGGACCGTCCGCTCTCGCCCAAGGGCGAGCAGTGGGAGCAAGCCGTCGCCTACTGGCGCACCCTGCACACGGATGAAGGCGCGGCCTTCGACACCGTGGTCGAACTCGACGCGAAAGACATCCAGCCGCAAGTCACCTGGGGCACGTCGCCCGAAATGGTCACCGCGATCGACGGCCGCGTGCCCGACCCGCAAAACGAAGCCGACCCGGTGCGCCGCGGCGCGATCGAGAAGGCGCTGGCCTATATGGACCTGGCGCCGAATACCCCGATCGACGCCATCGCGATCGACAAGGTGTTCATCGGCTCGTGCACCAATTCGCGCATCGAAGACCTGCGCGCCGCCGCCGAGGTGGTGCGCGGACGGCATCGCGCCGCCAACGTCAAGCTGGCCATGGTGGTGCCGGGTTCGGGCCTGGTCAAGGAACAGGCCGAGCGCGAAGGGCTGGACCGCATCTTCGTCGATGCCGGTTTCGAATGGCGCGAGCCGGGCTGCTCGATGTGCCTGGCGATGAATGCCGACCGCCTGGAGCCGGGCGAGCGCTGCGCCTCGACTTCGAACCGCAACTTCGAAGGCCGCCAGGGCCAGGGCGGACGCACCCACCTGGTGTCGCCGGCGATGGCGGCGGCGGCGGGCATTGCCGGGCGCTTTGTCGACGTACGCGCGCTCTGATGCGTTAACCGGACACGACCGTATATCAAGTAACAGGAAGATCATGAAAAAAGTACTCGCACTGTCCCTCATTACTATTCTGCTGGCCGGCTGCAACACCATCTCGGGCATCGGCCGCGATGTGTCGAAAGTGGGCCAGGTCGTCACCAGCGCCGGCGGTAAATAAACAACCTTGGGTCCCCGCCTGCGCGGGGATGACGTTAAATGGATAAATTCACCGTACACCAGGGAGTGGTGGCGCCGCTCGACCGCGCCAATGTCGATACCGACGCCATCATCCCGAAGCAGTTCCTGAAATCGATCCGCCGCACCGGCTTCGGTCCGAACCTGTTCGACGAGTGGCGTTACCTGGATCACGGCGAGCCGGGCCAGGATTGCAGTACGCGCCCGGTCAATCCGGATTTCGTGCTGAACCAGCCGCGCTACGCCGGCGCCTCGATCCTCCTGGCGCGCAAGAACTTCGGCTGCGGTTCCTCGCGCGAGCACGCGCCGTGGGCGCTGCAACAGTATGGTTTCCGCGCCGTGGTCGCGCCGAGCTTCGCCGACATCTTCTTCAACAACTGCTTCAAGATCGGCCTGCTGCCGATCGCGCTTTCGGAAGAAGAAGTCGAAGCGCTGTTCCAGGCGGTCGAAGCCAATGAAGGCTTCCAGCTCGTGATCGACCTCGAGCAGCAGCGTATCGGCACGCAGGATGGCAGCCTGTCGTTCAAATTCGCCATCGACGAGTTCCGCAAATATTGCCTGCTGAACGGCCTGGACGACATCGGCCTGACCCTGCGCCATGCGGACGCGATCCGCGCCTTCGAGCAACGCCACGTCGCGGCCCAGCCGTGGCTCGCCAACACCATCTGAAGAAAGCAGCTGAATGAAAATCGCGATCCTGCCGGGTGACGGCATCGGCCCGGAGATCACCGCGCAAGCAGTGAAGGTATTGAACGCCCTCGGCGAATCGTTCGAGATGGAAAGCGCGGAAGTCGGCGGCGCCGGCTACGCGGCCCACGGCCATCCGCTGCCGGAAGGCACCCTGAAACTGGCGAAGGAAGCCGACGCGGTGCTGTTCGGCGCCGTCGGCGACTACAAGTACGACACGCTCGAGCGCGCGCTGCGTCCGGAACAGGCCATCCTCGGCCTGCGCCGCGAGTTAAACCTGTTCGCCAACCTGCGTCCGGCGATCCTGTACCCGGAACTGGCGGGCGCCTCGACCCTCAAGCCCGAGGTCGTCTCTGGCCTGGACATCCTGATCATCCGCGAACTGACGGGCGACATCTATTTCGGCAAGCCGCGCGGCGTGCGCGAATGCCCGGACGGCCCGTTCAAGGGCCAGCGCGAGGGCTTCGACACCATGCGCTACGCCGAAGGCGAGATCCGCCGCATCGCCCACGTCGCCTTCCAGGCGGCGCGCAAGCGCGACAGGCGCGTGACCAGCGTCGACAAGGCCAATGTGCTGGAAACCTTCCAGTTCTGGCGCGACGTCGTCATCGACGTGCACAAGGAATACCAGGACGTCGCGCTCGAACACATGTATGTCGATAACGCGGCCATGCAGCTGGTTCGCGCGCCCAAGAAGTTCGACGTGATCGTTACTGGTAATATGTTCGGCGATATCCTGTCGGATGCCGCCGCGATGCTGACCGGTTCGATCGGCATGCTGCCCTCGGCCTCGCTCGACGCCGACAACAAAGGCCTGTACGAACCGTCGCACGGTTCGGCGCCCGACATCGCGGGGCAGGGCGTGGCCAATCCATTGGCGACGATCCTCTCAAGCGCGATGATGCTGCGCTTCTCGCTGGGCTTGACCGAACAGGCGGACCGCATCGAGACGGCAGTCAAGCGCGTGCTGGCGCAAGGGCTGCGCACGCCCGATATCCACGAAGCAGGGTCCACCAAAGTGGGCACCGAAGAGATGGGCAACGCGGTGGTCGCGGCGCTCGCATAAAATTTAGTCAACCCTGAGAGAAGATGATGAAATTAGTAGGTCTGGTAGGTTGGCGCGGCATGGTCGGCTCGGTCCTCATGCAGCGCATGCAAGAGGAAGGCGATTTCGACCACATCGAGCCGGTGTTCTTCACCACCTCGAATCCTGGCGGCGCCGCGCCGAAGATGGCGAAAAACGAAACCACGCTGAAAAGCGCTACGGACATTACTGAACTGTCGAAATGCGAGATCATCATCTCCTGCCAGGGCGGCGACTACACCAGCGAGGTGTTCCCGCAGCTGCGCGCGGCCGGCTGGAACGGCTACTGGATCGACGCCGCGTCGACCCTGCGCATGAACGATGACGCCGTCATCGTGCTGGATCCGGTCAACCGTTCGGTGATCGACGCCGCGCTGTCGAAAGGCGTGAAGAACTACATCGGCGGCAACTGCACCGTGTCGTGCATGCTGATCGGCCTGGGCGGCCTGTTCGAAGCCGGCCTGGTCGAGTGGATGACCTCCATGACCTATCAGGCGGCATCGGGCGGCGGCGCCCAGCACATGCGCGAACTGCTGACCCAGTTCGGCACCATCAACGGCGCGGTGAAATCGCTGCTCGACGATCCGGCATCGGCCATCCTCGAGATCGACCGCACCGTGCTGGCGACCCAGCACGGCCTGTCCGCCGACGAGACCAGGCAGTTCGGCGTGCCGCTGGCCGGCAACCTGATCCCGTGGATCGACAAGGACCTGGGCAACGGCCAGTCGAAAGAGGAATGGAAGGCCGGCGCCGAGACCAACAAGATCCTGGGCCGCGGCGCGGGCTTCGACAGCAACCCTGGCGCGGGCCGGGCGATTCCCGTGGACGGCCTGTGCGTGCGCATCGGCGCCATGCGCTGCCACTCGCAGGCGCTGACCATCAAGCTCACCCGCGACGTGCCGCTGGACGAGATCCACGACATCATCGCCAAGCACAACCAGTGGGTGAAGGTGGTGCCGAACACCCGCGAAGCGTCGATGCGGGACCTGTCGCCGGCAGCGGTGACGGGCGGCCTGGGCATCCCGGTCGGCCGCCTGCGCAAGATGTCGATGGGCGACGACTACCTGTCGGCGTTCACGGTCGGCGACCAGCTGCTGTGGGGCGCGGCCGAGCCGCTGCGCCGCATGCTGCGCATCGTGCTCGAACGCTGATTCCGCTCGTTGCCTTCAAGGCAACTGCCATGCAATCCGAATATCGAATGCCCCGTCTACGGGGCATTCGCTTTGAAGAAGGTGCATACTCCCGTAGTCCGGGCGCGTCGAGACCTTGCGTGCTCCAGAGCATGATGTTATGTTGAGACTCCGGGAAACCGCCTTTCCCTCGGCCAACTCATTTCGCTGCTAACTATGCATTCTTCGCACCAATCTCCGCTCGTGGCAACCGCGCTGAAATCGATCACCGCCGCCGTGGCCAGTGCAGTGTTCCTGACTTCCGCCGCCAACGCAGCCGGGCTGGGGAAATTGACGGTGCTGTCGGCGCTTGGCCAGCCGCTGCGCGCCGAGATCGAGCTGACGGCCGGCGCCGGCGAAGACCCGGCAAGCATGGCGGTCAAGCTGGCTTCGCCCGAAGCCTTCCGCGCCGCCAACATCGAATTCAACCCGGCCCTGCTGTCGCTGCGCTTCGCGGTCGAGGAGCGGGCCGGACGCCAGGTGATCCGGGTCAGCTCGACCCAGCCGCTCAACGAGCCCTTCGTCGACATGCTGCTGGAGCTGACCTGGAATAACGGTCGCCTGGTGCGCGAATACACCTTCCTGCTCGACCCGGCCGAGCTGCGCACGACCCAGCCGGCCCAGGTGGCGGCGGCGCCGCAAACCCGCGCGGCCGCGCCGGGCGCTGCGTCACGCCCGGCTCCTGCGGTTGCCGCGCCGGGTGAAGCGCCGAGTGAAGCAAGGATCGCCGCCGCCCGCCGTGGCGCCGAACGCCAGGCGCGCGAAGCCCAGGCGCGCGAAGCGCAGGACAGCTACCGCGTGCGCCGCGGCGACACGCTCAGCGGCATCGCGCTCGACGTCAAGTCATCCGACGTCTCGCTCGACATGATGCTGGTCGCGCTGTACCGCGCCAATCCCGACGCCTTCATCGGCAACAATATGAACCGCCTGAAGTCGGGCCAGATCCTGAGCATCCCGGATGCCGATTCGGTGCGCGGCGGCGCCAGCCAGGGCGAGGCGCGCGGCGTGGTCGTGGCCCATGCGGCCGACTTCGACGCCTACCGCAACAAGCTCGGCGGCCAGGTGGCCAGCAGCGCGCCGAGCGCCACGCCGCAGGGCGGCCAGAGCGCCAGCGGCCGCGTCACCGCCCGCGTCGAGCAGCAGCCGACCGCCGTCAGCGAAGCGCAGGACAAGCTGCAACTGTCCAAGGCCACGCCCGGCGCGGCCGGCGCGCCGGCCGACGGCACCGCCAGCGTCGAGGACACGGTGGCCAAGGAGCGCGAACTGGCCCAGGCCGAGGCGCGCGTGAAGGAACTCGAACGCAACGTCAACGAACTCGAAAACCTGATGACGGTGCCGAGCCGCGCCGGCGCCGAAGCCGAGCAGGCCGCCGCCGCTGCAGCCGCGACGGCAGCCGCTGAGAAGCCGGTGGCCAAGCCGGCGCCGCGCCCGCGTCCGGCAAGGCCGGCCCCGCCGCCGGAGAAAAGCTTCGTCGACACCATCCTGGACAATATGCTCTACATCGGCGCCGGCGCGCTGGTGCTGCTGCTGGCCGCGCTGGGCATCTCCCAGCGCCGCAAGCGCAATGCGCAAGCAGTCAAGCCCCCGCCTTCCGAACCGTCGGTGCTGGGCGTGCCCGGCGCCAGCGCCCACTCGCTGTTCGCCGAAACCGGCGGCCAGAGCGTCGACACGAATAACAGCGTGTTCAATTCCAGTTTCGCGCCATCGGCCAGCCAGCTCGACACCAACGAGGTCGACCCGGTCGCCGAAGCCGACGTCTACATCGCCTATGGCCGCGACGCCCAGGCCGAGGAAATCCTGAAGGAAGCGCTGCGCGTCCATCCGGAACGCCATCCGGTGCGCCTCAAACTGCTCGAGATCTACGCCACCCGCAAGGATGTGCGCGCCTTCGAAGCCCAGGCGCGCGAGCTGCATGCCTTCACCGGCGGCCAGGGCGACGAATGGGCCCAGGCCGCGGCGCTGGGCTTGAGCCTGGACCCGGCCAATCCGCTGTATGCGAACGCCGCTGCGGCGTCGACCCCGACGCCGTCGCCGCAGGAACGCAACCAGCAGGCGATCCTGTCGCAGCAGTTCGAAGACGCCTTCCGTGGCGGCCCGTCGATGGGCGCGGGCGCTGCCGCCGGCGCCGCGGCCGGCGTTGCAGCCGGCGCTGCCGCGGTGGCCCTGTCCAGGGACGACGAGGACCGCACGGCCGCGCCGCAGGCCGAACCCGCGCCAGATGAACGCAGTCAAACCGGCAACGACGACAACACGCTGGACTTCGACCTCGGCGGGCTGACGTTCGAGCCGGTGGCGGATGCCGACGCGGCGCCACCGGCGGCCAGCCGTCCGGATCCGGATGCGACCGCCGTGCCGGACCTGGAATTCGATATGGCGCCATTCGCGCCACCGGGCAGCGCGCCGGCGGCAGGGCAGGGCGAGAGCACGTCGAACGCGAACGACCTCGATTTCGACATGGACTTCGACACCCCGGCGACCGCCCAGCCGGCGGCGACCGCGGCCACGGTCGACGATGACGACGACTTCACGCTCGACCTGTCGCCGCGGGCGCAGGTGCAGGCGACCCCGGTCGACATGGCCGGCCTGGCCAGGGACTTCGAAGGCTTGCCGCCGCTGCCGGGCACCACCCCGCAGCCGACCGTGGCGCAGGCCGATCCGCTGCACGACCTCGATGCGATGGATTTTTCGGCGCCCACCACACCCGTGATGCCGGCGGTCGACGAGACGCCCGCACGTTCCGCCGCCGCGGCAAGCGCATCGGAAGATCCGCTGTTCGACCTGGACAGCATGGACTTCGGCACCCCCGACGAGCCCCGTGCGGCTGGCGGCGCCGAGCCGAAGGACTTCGGTGCGCGCGTGGACGATCCGTTCGACGCCTTCGACCTGCCCGAGACCCCGGCCCCGGTGCCGGCGCCGCAGGAAGTCCCGGCGCGTGAGGCCTTCGAACCCGCCTCGACGCCGGCCGACGACAAGGCCGCGTCATCGTTCGACCTGGCCGACTTCGACCTCGACCTGCCGCCCGAGCCGGCTGCGGCGCAACCGCTGGATGCGCCTGGTGCGACCGCCGAGGCCCCGGGCCAGATGTCGCCCGAGCACATGGAGATGGAAACCAAGCTCGATCTCGCCATCGCCTACCAGGAGATCGGCGACAGGGAAGGCGCGCGCGAGCTGCTGGACGAAGTCATCAAGGGCGGTAATCCTGAGCAGGTCGGCAAGGCCAGCGCGATGAGGGAACTGCTGGCGTGACCCGTATCGCTTTGGGTGTCCAGTACATCGGCACCGGTTGGAACGGCTACCAGAAACAGCCGGAACGAAACACCGTCCAGGACCGTCTCGAGATCGCGCTGGAGAAGTTCGCCTGCGTTGTGCTCCCCACGACGTGCGCCGGCCGCACCGACGCCGGCGTGCACGCCATCGAGCAGGTCGTTCACTTCGATACCGATCTGAATCGCCCGGCCCAGTCCTGGGTGCGCGGCGTGAATGCCTTCCTGCCCGAGTCGATCGTGGTGCGCTGGGCCGCCGTCGTCGAGCCCGACGACGAGGGGCAGGATTTCCACGCCCGCTTCTCGGCCCGCTCGCGCACCTATCACTACGTGCTCTACAACCACCCGAATCCCTCGGCGCTGCTGGCGAAGCGGGCAGGGTGGGTGTTCCGCCCGCTCGACGTCGAGCGCATGCGCGAAGGCGCGCGGCACCTGATCGGCACCCACGATTTCTCGAGCTTCCGCGCCAGCGGCTGCCAGGCGAATACGCCGGTGAAGGACATGCACGAGGTGAGCATCGCGCGCCATGGCGACATCATCGTGTTCACCCTGCGCGCCAGCGCCTTCCTGCACCATATGGTGCGCAATATCGTCGGCTCGCTGATCTATATCGGCACCGGACGCAACGAGCCGGGGTGGATGCGCGAGGTGCTCGAAGCCCGTTCGCGCGACGCCGCCGCGCCGACCTTCATGCCGGACGGCCTGTATTTCGCGAAGATCGAGTACGATCCGAAATGGAAGTTGCCGCAGGAGGACTCGACGCCCCTGCCGTGGCTGTGAGCGATTTTCCAGGAATAACCATGCGACGCACCCGTATCAAGATCTGCGGCATCACCCGCGAACAAGACCTGCGCGCGGCGGTCGAGCTGGGCGCCGACGCGCTCGGCTTCGTCTTCTATCCGAAGAGCCCGCGCTACATCACGCCGGCGCGCGCGGCCGAGCTGTGCGCGCATCTGCCGCCGTTCGTGAGCGGCGTGGCGCTGTTCGTGAACCCGACGCCCGACGAGGTGCGCGCGGTGGCAGGCAGCATGCCGCTGGGGCTGATCCAGTTCCATGGCGACGAAACGGTCGAGCAGTGCGCGGCCATCGCGGCGGAAGTGGAGCGGCCTTTCGTGCGCGCCTATCGCATCAAGCCTGACACGCCGCCTGCGGCTTTGCTAGAATGTGAATCTGCATACCGCGCCGCCAGTCCGTGGTTCTCGGGCCTTTTGCTCGACACCTGGGTGGATGCCTACGGCGGCGCAGGAAAGGTCTTCGATTGGTCTCTTATTCCAAAAGAGCTCGCGCCTCGGGTCGTTTTGAGTGGTGGGTTGAGCGTACACAACGTCCTTGAGGCGACCGAACGTGTTCGTCCCCTCGCCGTCGACATCAGCAGTGGTGTCGAGGAAGCGAAGGGGATCAAGGACGCCCGCAAGATCGCCGCCTTCGTCGCGGCGGTGCGGGCAGCCGATGCCACCATCGAAAGCGAGTCGCACCATGAACATCAAAGACACCATCACGGCCCAGCTTAAGGCTGCGCCCCTGTTCAAGACCCCGGATTACGCCCTGCCCGACGCGGTCGGGCACTTCGGCCCCTATGGCGGCAGCTTCGTCGCCGAAACCCTGTCGCTCGCCCTGGCCGAGCTGAACGAGGCCTATGCGAAGTATGCGCAGGATCCTGCATTTCTCGAAGAATTCCGCTACGAGCTGGCCCACTTCGTCGGCCGTCCGTCGCCGGTGTACCATGCGCGGCGCTGGTCGGAGCTGGCCGGCGGCGGCCAGGTCTATTTCAAGCGCGAAGACCTGAACCACACGGGCGCGCACAAGATCAACAACGTGATCGGCCAGGCCCTGCTGGCGCGGCGCATGGGCAAGCAGCGCATCATCGCCGAGACCGGCGCCGGCCAGCACGGCGTGGCCACCGCCACCATCTGCGCGCGCTTCGGCCTGGAGTGCGTGGTGTACATGGGCGCGGAAGACGTGAAGCGCCAGGCGCAGAATGTGTACCGCATGAAGCTGCTGGGTGCCACCGTGGTGCCGGTGGAGTCGGGCTCCAAGACCCTGAAGGACGCGCTCAACGAGGCGATGCGCGACTGGGTCACGAATATCGAAAACACCTTCTACATCATCGGCACGGTGGCGGGCCCGCACCCGTATCCGATGATGGTGCGCGACTTCCAGTCGGTGATCGGCGAGGAGTGCCGCGTGCAGATGCCGGCCATGGCGGGGCGCCAGCCCGACTACGTGGTCGCCTGCATCGGCGGCGGCTCGAACGCGATGGGCATTTTTTACCCGTATATCGGCGAGCCGGGCGTGCAGCTCGTTGGCGTCGAGGCGGCGGGCGAGGGACTCGGATCGGGCAAGCATGCGGCCTCGCTGACGGCCGGCCTGCCGGGCGTCCTGCACGGCAACCGCACGTATCTGCTGCAGGACGAGAACGGGCAGATCATCGAGACGCATTCAGTGTCGGCCGGCCTGGATTATCCGGGCGTCGGTCCGGAGCACGCCTGGCTGAAGGATTCGGCGCGGGCGCAGTATGTGTCGATCACCGACGAAGAGGCGCTGCAGACCTTCCACGACTGCTGCCGCATCGAAGGGATCATTCCGGCGCTGGAATCGTCGCATGCGATCGCCTATGCGGTGAAGCTGGCGGCGACCCTGCCGAAGGACAAGATCATCCTGGTCAACCTGTCGGGCCGCGGCGACAAGGACATGCACACGGTGGCGCAGCGGATGGGGATGGATTTCGGCTGAGATCCTGTGTAGTTCAACCCTGTCCGGCTCCGGTCGCCCTGGCGGCCGGGGCGCAGCACCAACCATTTCAAGGAATACAGCATGTCCCGTATCGAATCCACGTTTACCGCGCTCAAGGCGCAGAACAAGACCGCCCTGGTGACCTTCATTACCGCCGGCGACCCCGGCCCTGAGTTGACCGTCCCGCTGATGCACGCCCTGGTGGCGGGCGGCGCCGACGTCCTGGAGCTGGGCGTGCCGTTCTCGGACCCGATGGCCGAAGGCCCGGTGATCCAGCGCGCCTGCGAGCGCGCGCTCAAGTTCAATATCGGCCTGAAGGACGTCTTCGCCTTCGTGCGAGAATTCCGCAAGACCGACCGGCAGACCCCGGTCGTCCTGATGGGTTATGCCAACCCGATCGAGCGCATCGGCCAGACTGAATTCATCCGCTGCGCGAAAGAGGCGGGCGCCGACGGCGCCATCGTCGTCGACTACCCGCCGGAAGAATGCGCGGACTTCGCCAGCGCCATGCGCGACAACGGCCTCGACCTGATCTTCCTGCTGGCCCCGACCTCGACCACCGAGCGCGTGAAGCAGGTGGCCCAATACGGCGGCGGCTTCAGCTACTACGTCTCGCTGAAAGGGGTGACGGGTTCCGGCGCGATCGACACCGACGACGTGGCGCGCCGCGTGAGCGCCATCCGCGAACACGTGAAGCTGCCGATCGGCGTCGGCTTCGGCATCCGCGACGGCGCGACCGCGAAAGCGGTGGCGCAGGTGGCGGACGCAGTCGTGATCGGCAGCCGCATCATCCAGGAAATCGAAGCGCACCCGGCCAGCGAGGCCGTCGAGGCCGTCCGCAGCTTCACCTCCAGCATCCGCGCCGCCCTCGACGCACGCTAAGCCGTCAATGAGGGTCGGAGTCGAATTAATGAGCAATTTCTTGGCTCAATTTTGTCATTTAATTCGACACTGACCCTCTGGTTGCATGTAGCCAAGCAATTACCCAACAATTGGGGTCAGAGTTGAATTGTTTGATAACTTTCGTCCGGCCGCAACTGAAAAACACGCACTTTGCGAATTATTGCTTTGGCGCAATTGATCTTTTGCCCTGAAGCGGTTCGCTATCGAGTTGTCTCACGTAAATTGTGATCTCCAATCTCGTCCTCAGGAGGTCACCGATGAAGATCCGTATCAAGCAAGTCGATGTATCGCAGTGCGCCAAGATGATTGCCGCGCTGTACTTCGTATTCTCGCTACCTCTCATTCTGCTGTTCATGCTCCTGGCGCCCCTGCTGGGACAGACCCCGGCAGGCCTCGGCGCGGTCATCGCCTTCCCCTTCCTGTATGCCTTCGTCAGTTATCTCGGCGGGGTGCTATGTTTCTGGATCTATAACCTCGTCGCGCAACGCCTCGGCGGGTTCGCATACACAGCAGCCGAGGTTGCATCCTAGGCACCGGAAAACTAAGGCGTTTGGCCGTTCGAATATATGTCCGTGCCTATTGCCCAATAATTCGACTTTGACCCTAATTGCTGGGCTATAGATACCCAAATGCACAGGGGCGACTCTGTCCCCAATATGAATGAAAGGAACGAGAGCCAGAGAAACTCACAGGAGGGTCGGACGCGATTTATCGGGCAACTTCGAAAGTTGTCAAACAATTCGACTCCGACCCTATCTACTAAGTAATTACCCGCTCTAAATAGTTAGTAGGCGCTGCCTTGTGATAGATTGAAAACTTCAATTTATCGACAGGAGGATGGGTGAAAAGGCAGATCAAGCATGTGGCGGTGGGGCAGTGCGGCAAGGTGATGGCGGGGATTTATCTCATCATCGCCATCCCCATGGTGGCGTTCATGTTGCTGAGGACGAGCATGAGCAACGGGGCGTCGTCGTTCGGCATCGGCGGCGCGATCTTCATGGTCGTGCTCTATCCGCTGCTGGGCTATCTGAGCGGTGTGATCGGCGCCTGGCTGTACAACCTGGTGGCGGCGCGCATCGGCGGCATCGAATACATCACTGTCGACGTCTGATCCATGCCGGACGGCAGTGTTCGGCATCGCGCCGAGCGGCTCGACAGGCGCTGTCAGGCTTACCCGCAGTGGGTAATGTTCAAATGATAATTGTTGGCTAGCCATCATTCGACAAGCGCCGGCCGAGCGGCTACACTACGCCTCTTCAAAAGATTCGCCGCAAAGGAGAGAACATGAGTTGGTTGGAAAAGCTGCTGCCCCCTCGGATCCAGCGCTCCGATGCCGCAAACCGCAAGACCATGCCGGAAGGCCTCTGGGTCAAGTGCCCGTCGTGCGAGTCGGTGCTGTACCGTGCGGACATCGAGTCCAATCTGCACGTGTGCCCGAAGTGCGACCACCATATGCGCATCCGCGCCCGCGACCGCCTCGACGCGCTGCTCGATGAAGGCGGCCGCTACGATATCGGCCAGGAGACCCTGCCGGTCGATACGTTGAAATTCAAAGATAGCAAGAAGTATCCGGACCGCCTGAAGGCGGCCATGGAGGCCACCGGCGAAACCGATGCGCTGATCGTGCAGGGCGGTTCGATCATGAGCCTGCCGGTCGTCGTCGCCGCCTTCGAATTCGAATTCATGGGCGGCTCGATGGGTTCCGTCGTCGGTGAGCGTTTCGTGCGCGGCGCGCAGGTGGCGCTCGAACAGAAAGTGCCGTTCATTTGCATTACCGCCACCGGCGGCGCCCGCATGCAGGAAGGCTTGCTGTCGCTGATGCAGATGGCCAAGACCACCGCCATGCTGACCAAGCTGTCCGAAAAGAAGCTGCCGTTTATTAGCGTGCTGACCGACCCGACCATGGGCGGCGTCTCGGCCTCGTTCGCCTTCATGGGCGACGTCGTCATCGCCGAACCGAAGGCCCTGATCGGCTTCGCCGGCCCGCGCGTGATCGAGAACACCGTGCGCGAGAAATTGCCAGAAGGCTTCCAGCGCGCCGAGTTCCTGGTCACCAAGGGCGCCGTCGACATGATCGTCGACCGCCGCAAGATGCGCGAAGAAATCGCGCGCCTGCTGGCCCTGCTGCAAAACCAGGCGACCGAAGTCCTGGCCTGATAGACACAAGGGCGACTTCGGTCGCCCTTTCAGCTTGTGCGCCCACGCAGGGCAGCCGAGCACATCGATTGTATCCACCATGTCCCCACTTCCCACCACCTTGCCCGATTGGCTGGCCCTGCTCGAGTCGCGCCATGCCGAAACCCATATCGACATGGGCCTGGACCGCGTGCGCGCCGTCAAGGAGCGCTTGCAGCTGGCCTTCGATTGCCCGGTGATCATGGTCGCCGGCACCAATGGCAAGGGTTCCACGTGCGCGATGCTCGAATCGGTGCTGCTGCAGTCGGGCTACCGCGTCGGCCTCTACATCAAGCCGCACTTCCTCGACTTCAACGAGCGCGCCCGCATCAATGGCGAGATGGCGTCCGATGAGGCGCTCGTGGACGCCTTCAACGCCGTCGAAGCCGCCCGCGCCGCGACCGACCTGACGTATTTCGAGTTCACCACCCTGGCCATCGCCCACCTGATCTCGAAGAGCGGCGTCGACGTCGCCATCCTCGAAGTCGGCCTGGGCGGACGGCTGGATGCGGTCAACGTCATCGACGCCGACGTCTCCATCGTCACCAGCATCGACATCGACCACACGTCCTACCTCGGCGACACGCGGGAAAAAATCGGCTTCGAAAAGGCCGGCATCTTCCGCACGGGCAAGCCGGCGATCTGCAGCGACCCGGTGCCGCCGCAATCGCTGATCGACCACGCCGAGAAGATCGGCGCCGACCTGTGGCTGCTCGGCCGCGATTTCAACTACCAGGGCGACCAGCAGCAGTGGAGCTATGGCGGTCGCAGCCAGCGCCGCAACTCGCTGGCCTATCCGGCCCTGCGCGGCGCCAACCAGCTGCTCAACGCCTCGGCCGCGCTGGCCGCGCTCGAGGCGCTGCGAATGCAACTGCCGTGCGGCGCCCAGGAAACCCGCGCCGGCCTGGCCCTGGTCGAGCTGCCGGGCCGTTTCCAGGTGCTGCCGGGCCGTCCGACCCAGGTGCTGGACGTCGCCCACAATCCCCATGCCGCCGCCACCCTGGCCCAGAACCTGGGCAATATGGGCTTCCACCGTTTCACGTATGCCGTGTTCGGCATCATGGAAGACAAGGACATCGACGCCGTCATCGCGCCGATGGCCGGCGTGATCGATCACTGGTGCGTCACGGGGCTCGATTCGCCGCGCTCGGCACAGCCGGAAGCGCTGGCCGACAAGCTGCGCGAACTGAAGCCGACCGGCGCCAAGGATGACGATTTTTCTGTGAGTAATTTCGCAACGCCGGCCGAGGCCTATGCGAATGCGCTGAGCCGGGCAGGGGAGAATGATAGAATTGTGGTCTTTGGCTCTTTCTACACGGTTGCAGGCGTCATGGCGGCCCGTAAATCGAGTCTTCACTGACCTTCTTCACCTGATTACCTGAACCACATGGGCTTGTTCTCGTTCGGCAATAAAAACAAGCAAGAAACTGTCCGGGACAGCGGGCACTTCGTCAAGGACGACGATGCCGCTTATACCGAGCGCGCCCGTTCCAAGCGCGCAAGCTCCTCAGGCGAGGCGGGCCGCCGCACCAGCCGCGGCGATCCGATCCTGCCCGAGAAAAAGCGCGCCCGCCGCCGCCTGGTCGGCGCCATCGCGCTGGTCCTGGCCGCCGTCGTCGCGCTGCCGATGCTGCTCGATTCCGAACCCAAGCCCCTGGCCACCGACATCGCCATCCACATCCCGGACAAAGACAAGGCGGCCCCGCTGCCCGTGCCGTCCGAGCAGGTGGCGCCAATGGCCAGCGTCGACAGCGACGAAGAGATCGTCGAGCCAGTCGAGGCGCCACCGGCCGCCAGCCCCGCCAGCAACGCGCCCGTGACCGCCCCGGCGGCCAGCGATCCGCCGCCGATGCGCATGCTGGAGCAGGCCGAGCCGCCGAAACCGGAACCCAAGTCCGAACCGGTCAAGCCGAAGCCCGAGCCGAAGCCCGAGCCGGTGAAGCCCGAACCAAAGCCGGAACCCAAGCGGGAACCGACGCCCGAGAAGAAACCCGAGCCGGCGAAGAAGCCTGTCGAGACGCATCCGAAGGCCGAGCAGGTCGTCAAGCCCGCGTCGAAGGACGACGCCGCGCGCGCCATGGCCATCTTGGAAGGCAAGGCGGCCGAGCCACAGAAGGCGCAAGGCCCGGCGCCGCGCTTCGTGGTGCAGGTCGCCGCCCTGGCCAGCCAGGAAAAGGTCACGGAATTGCAGGCGCGCCTGCGCGGCGCCGGCATCGCGTCGTTCACCCAGAAATCGGGCGAGCTGATCCGAGTGCGGATCGGTCCGTTCAGCAAGGAAGAAGCCGAGAAAACGCGCGCCAAGCTGGGCGGCATCGGCCTGTCCGGCACCATGGTACCCCTCTGATTCTGTCCGACAAGCGTGACGATTTTCGATTACCTGGTGCTGTTCGTGCTGATCGCCTCCGTCGTCATCAGCACCTTGCGCGGCCTGGTCAAGGAAATCCTGTCGCTGCTGGGCTGGATTGTCGCTTTCGTGGTGGCCAATGCCTATGGCGCCGGGCTCGCGCCCTTGCTGCCGGAAGTGATTCCCGGCGACACGGCGCGCCTGATCGTCGCCTTCATCGTGCTGTTCCTGGGCGTGCGTATCCTGATGGGCCTGCTGTCGCTCGCGATCGGGGCCCTGGTGGAAGCCACTGGCCTCTCGCTCGCGGACCGCGGCCTTGGCGGCTTGTTTGGATTGGCGCGCGGCATTGTAATCGTGCTGGCCGGCGTCATATTGTGTGGGATGACGGACATTCCGAAGCAGGCATTCTGGCAACAGGCCCTGTTGTCGCCGATTGCCGAGACCGGCGCCCGTACCGTCAAGCCCTTCCTGCCGGCTGCCATGGCGCAGCACGTGAACTTTTGACCAGCATTCCTCAGTCGTAGAACTTTTTTCTGTAATCAAGCACTCAAGCTTTTAGGAGCACACCATGTGTGGCATCGTCGGCGTCGTCTCTCACTCTCCCGTCAACCAGTTGCTGTATGACGCATTGCTGCTGCTGCAGCACCGCGGCCAGGATGCGGCGGGGATTGCGACCAATCACAGCAGCATGTTCTCGATGTTCAAGGCCAACGGCCTGGTCCGGGACGTGTTCCGCACCCGTAATATGCGTTCGCTGCAGGGCAATACCGGTATCGGCCACTGCCGCTACCCGACCGCCGGCTCGTCGAGCGAGGAAGAGGCGCAGCCGTTCTACGTCAACGCACCGTTCGGCATCACGCTGGCCCACAACGGCAACCTGACCAACCAGGCCCAGCTGAAGGACGAGCTGTTCCGTAACGACCGCCGCCACATCAACACCGATTCCGACTCGGAAGTGCTGCTCAACGTTCTGGCGCACGAAATCCAGGAAGCGGCCGACGGCTACTCGCTCGACGCCGACGCCGTCTTCAAGGCGGTCGCCGCCGTGCACCGCCGCGTGCGCGGCGCCTATGCCGTCGTCGCCCAGATCGCCGGCCACGGCATGCTGGCCTTCCGCGACCCGTTCGGCATCCGTCCGCTGTGCCTGGGCATCAACGAGACCGAGCAGGGCAACGAATACCTGGTGGCCAGCGAATCGGTTGCGCTGGAAGGCCTGGGCTTCCGTTTCGTGCGCGACATCGCGCCGGGCGAGGCGGTCTTCATCGACGAAAACAACAAGCTGCACGAGCGCCAGTGCGCCGAGAATCCGTCGCTCAACCCGTGCGCCTTCGAATTCGTCTACTTGGCCCGACCCGATTCCGTGATCGACGGCGCCTCGGTGTACGCCACCCGCCTGCGCATGGGTGAATACCTGGCCGACAAGGTGAGCAAGGAGATCCCGGTCGACGAGATCGACGTGGTGATGCCGATCCCCGATTCCTCGCGTCCGGCCGCGATCCAGCTGGCGATGAAACTGGGCGTCGAGTACCGCGAAGGCTTCATCAAGAACCGCTACATCGGCCGGACGTTCATCATGCCGGGTCAGGGCATGCGCAAGAAATCGGTGCGCCAGAAACTGAACGCCATCAGCTCCGAGTTCAAGGACAAGAACGTGCTGCTGGTCGACGATTCGATCGTGCGCGGCACCACCAGCCGCGAGATCGTGCAGATGGCGCGCGAAGCCGGCGCCCGCAAGGTGTTCTTCGCCTCGGCCGCGCCACCGGTGCTGTACCCGAACGTGTACGGCATCGACATGCCGACCCGCGACGAGCTGATCGCCCACGGCCGCACCGTCGACGAGGTGTGCCGCGAGATCACGGCCGACCGCGTGGTGTACCAGGACGTCGACGCGCTCAAGCGCGCGATCTCGGACGTCAATCCCGAGCTGAAGAACTTCGAGGCCTCGTGCTTCGACGGCGTCTACATCACCGGCGACGTGACGCCCGAGTACCTGGACCGCCAGGAATCGGCGCGCCACAATCCGAAGGCGAAGGACGTCGAGGACAAGGTGCGCACCCAGCTCAACCTGAACCCGCCGGTGGCCGCCGAGTAAACCATGTCGGACAAGCAAAGCTACGGCTTCACCACCACCATCCTGCACAACGATCGCCGCAAGACGATCGAGCACGGTTCGCTGCACAAGCCGGTGCATACCTCGGTCGCCTACGGCTATGCCGACGCACGCCAGCTGGCGTCGGTATTCCAGGGGAGGGAGCCGGGCTTTCGCTACGGCCGCCAGGGCAACCCGACGGTGTCGGCCCTGGAAGACAAGATCAGCAAGATGGAAGACGGCGTCGCCACCCTGTGCTTCGGCACCGGCATGGCGGCGATCGGCGCGCTGTTCCAGGCGCTCCTGAAAGCCGGCGACCACATCGTGTCGTCGAGCTTCCTGTTCGGCAATACCAACAGCCTGTGGCAGACGGTGGCGGGGCAGGGCGTCGACGTCGACTTCGTCGACGCTACCGACGTGGCCCAGGTGGAAGCGGCCTTGCGACCGAACACCCGCCTGGTGTTCGTGGAGACCATCGCCAATCCGCGCACGCAAGTGGCGGACCTGGCCCGCATCGGCGAACTGTGCCGCGCGCGCGGCATCCTGTACGTGGTCGACAACACGATGACCACGCCCTGGCTGTTCCGGCCGAAGCATGTGGGCGCCGGGCTGGTGGTCAATTCGCTGACCAAGTCGATCGGCGGCCACGGCATCGCCTTGGGCGGCGCGCTGACCGACACCGGCCTGTTCGACTGGGCCGCATATCCGAACATCGCCCAGAACTTCAGAAAGCAAGCGCCAGGTGCGCAAGGCATGGCCCAGCTGCGCGCCAAGGCGCTGCGCGACTTCGGCGCCGCGCTGGGGCCGGAAGCGGCGCACCACATCGCGGTCGGCGCCGAGACGCTGGCCCTGCGCATGGAGCGCACCTGCGCCAATGCGCTGGCGCTGGCGACGATGCTGGAGGCCGACGAGCGCGTCGCCGCCGTGCATTATCCGGGCCTGGCCTCGCACCCGCAGCATGCGATCGTCGAGGCGCTGTTCCGCGCCGGCGGCTCGCTGCTGAGCTTCGAGCTGAAGGACGACATCGATCCGTTCGACTATCTCAACCGTCTCAAGCTGGCGATCCCGGCCTCGAACCTGGGCGACAACCGCACCCTGGTGATTCCGGTGGCGCACACGATCTTCTTCGAGATGGGCCCCGAGCGGCGCGCCAGCATGGGGATCGCCGAAGGCTTGATCCGGGTGTCGGTGGGCATCGAGGACACCGATGACCTGGTCGGCGACTTCCGCCAGGCGCTGGATGCGTAAAGCGATGTAAAAGCTGTCATCACAGGGCCGGCGAATGCCGGCCCTGTCGTTTTTGCGGTTGAGCCCAGCCGTAAAACACGGCTATCATGGACTTTTACCAGCCAGCCTTACGGTATGCCCATGAAACGATTCCTGTCCTGCCTGTCCCTTTCGGTCTCTGTCGCGTTCAGTAGCGCCGCATTCGCCGGCGAACTCGAGGATGCCAACGCCCTGTTCGAGAAAAAAGACTATGCGGGCGCGCTCAAGCTTTACACCAAGCTGGCCAATGCCGGCAATCCACAGGCCCAGCAGCAATTGGGCCAGATGTACTGGTATGGCGAGGCCGGCGCGATCGATGAGGCGAAGGCGAAGGAATGGTTTGAAAAGTCGGCCGCCAAGGGCAACAAGGTCGCCGCCGACTCGCTCGTGATCATGCAGCAGCGCATCGATCGCCGCGCCGAGATCGACTACTGGATCAAGGGCTACGATGGCGCCGACCTGCAGTCGGGCGAGTACCGCTGCCCGTCGCCGCGTATTCCGGCGGTGTCGAAGATCAATGAAGAGATCGAGCGCGTGAACAAGGCCGTGACCGGCTGGCAGGATTGCTACAACAAGATGGTGACCAACCTCAACGAACAGTCGCCGCTGACCAGGCGCATCCCGCCCGACATCGCCAAGCTGATGAACAAGCAGGAAACCGAGGCCTCGACCGCCTATCTGGAGCGGGTGCGCCAGAACATCGCCGAGGGAGCGAAAGTCAATTCGAAGATGGTATTGGCCGATTTCGCCGCATGGCGCAGCGCGACCGAAGCGTTTGTCGACCAGCATAATGCGGTGGTCAACAAGGCCAAGCAGTAAGGCGACATCTGCTGGAAGATACGTCGTTCCCGCGCAGGCGGGAACCTGAGTTGCTCGCGTTAACGCTGCGTCAGATCGTCTTGGCAGCGCTGAGGACTTGGGTCCCCGCCTTCGCGGGGATGACATGGTAGTGGTGCTAAGTTCTACAGAGGATCAATTCCAGCTGCGCATCAGCCCGACCGCCAGGCCCTCGAGCGCGAACTCTTCGTCGGGCGTGACTTCGATGACCTTGAAGTCGGGGTTCTCGGGCAGCAGTTCGACCAGGTCGCCCGTCTTGCGGTAGCGCTTGACGGTGACTTCCTCGCCCAGGCGGGCGACGACGATCTGGCCGTTCTTGGCGCTGTCGATCTTCTTGACCGCCAAAAAGTCGCCATCCATGATGCCGGCGTCGCGCATCGACCAGCCTTTTACCTTGAGCAAAAAGTCGGGCCGCGCCGCGAACATCGCGGTGTCGACGTTATAGGTGGCTTCGACGTGTTCCTGGGCCAGGATCGGATTGCCGGCGGCGACGCGGCCGACCAGCGGCAGCGACATCATCGACGGTGGCATCATCGGCAACTGCGGCGGAATCTGCTCGACGCTGGCGCCGACCAGGCGGATGCCGCGCGAGGTGCCCGGCGAAATCTCGATCGCGCCCTTGCGCGCCAGGGCTTGCAGGTGTTCTTCGGCCGCATTGGCCGAGCGGAAGCCCAGTTCGGCCGCGATTTCGGCCCGGGTCGGAGGGAAACCCGTGTTCTCGATCGCTTCCTTGATCAGGTTGAGGATCTGTTCTTGCCTTGCAGTGAGCTTGAGCATAAATGTCTTGCGAAACGGGTTGGTAGAGATAGACTGTATTTTTGTACAGTATTCTGCTATACGCAAGGGCTATACACGAAAAAGCGCGAAAAAAGCGCGCGTATCGCAAAAAATACGCTTTTCGCAAGCGTAAATGTCGAGTGAGCCAGGCGCCTGGGTGAGCCTCTTGACAGCCAAGTTCCCTTTTTACCCATTTCACGCTATACTAGCTGGCTGTTCCCTTCCCACACTCGTCTTGACGCCGAGGTGGGCATTTATGTAAAACGTCCTCAAGGAGTAATGCATGCGTCATTATGAAATCGTTTTTATCGTCCATCCGGACCAGAGCGAGCAAGTCCCGGCGATGATCGAGCGTTACAAGACCACGGTGACCAGCCGCGGCGGTAACATCCATCGCGTGGAAGACTGGGGCCGCCGCCAGATGGCTTACCAGATCCAGAAGCTGCCAAAAGCGCACTACATCTGCCTGAACATCGAATGCGACAACGAGACCCTGGTCGAGCTGGAAACCGCATTCAAGTTCAATGATGCCGTTCTGCGTCATCTGACCGTCAAGATGAAGAAAGCAGAAACCGCACCGTCGCCGATGATGAAATCGGTGCAGCGCGAAGATGCAGCCAAGAGCCACCGTGCAGAAGCAGCCGCTCCTGCAGCTGCCCCGGCCGCCGCTGCCTAAGATTTTTTCCAGGAATTCGTAGACACCGTAGCAGAAGAACCGGGTAGAAGTTGGGCGAAAATCAGCTCCAGCTCGTGGCGACCATCGCCGAGCGTGACGTACTGCGCTACACCCCGGCCGGCGTGCCGATCGTTTCAGCCGTCCTGATGCACAGTTCGCATCAGCGGGAGGCGGGGATCGATCGCCTGGTCGAGTTCGAAGTCCCCGCGTTCGCCGCGGGCGAGATTTCGGGCAGGTTCGGCAGTGCCGAGCTCGGCGCCAGCTACCGCTTCAACGGATTCCTTGCACGAAAAAATCGCAACAGCAAAGCCCTGGTGTTTCACATCATTGATTTCAGTGCCGCCTAGTTCGGCAATTTAGATATACAGGAGCCTCAAATGGCATTCGGTAAAAAGTTCGACAAAAACAAAGCTAAAGAAAAACTCAAGCGCAAACAGCAGAACCCGCTGTTCAAGCGCAAGAAGTTCTGCCGCTTCACCGCCGCTGGCGTTGAGCAGGTTGACTACAAAGACGTCGACACCCTGAAGGACTTCGTCCAGGAAAACGGCAAGATCATGCCAGCACGTCTGACCGGCACCAAGGCGCACTACCAGCGTCAGGTCGACACCGCCATCAAGCGCGCCCGCTACCTGGCGCTGCTGCCGTACACCGACCTGCACCACGGTTAATCGGTTACGTCAGCTATCCTGGAGATAAAACATGCAAATCATTCTGTTGGAAAAAGTCATCAACGTCGGCAACCTGGGCGACGTCGTCAAAGTCAAGGACGGTTACGCACGTAACTTCCTGATCCCACAAAAGATGGCCCGCCGCGCTACCGCCGGCGCCGTCGCCGAGTTCGAAGCCAAGCGCGCCGAACTGGAAAAAGCAGCCGCCGAGAAACTGGCAGCCGCCCAAGCCCAAGGCGACAAGCTGAGCGGCCTGACCGTCACCATCGGCCAGAAGGCCGGCGTCGACGGCCGTCTGTTCGGTTCGGTCACCAACGCCGACATCGCTGAAGCGCTGACCAAGCAAGGCTTCCCGGTCGAAAAAGCTGCCGTTCGCCTGCCGACCGGCCCGCTGAAGACCACCGGCGAATTCCCGGTTGCAGTCGCCCTGCACACCGACGTCGTGTCGGAAATCACCATCGCTGTCGTGGGCGAAGCTGCCTGAGCGAATGCTGAACTGAAGTAAAAGCAGTGCACAAAAAAGCCGGGTTCTCCCGGCTTTTTTGCTTTTGAAACTCACCAATTATGACAGCCGTGTGACAGGAGAAGGTATAATGCCGCCCATGAACGCAGCACCCTCAGACCCGCAGATCGAAGCCCTGCGCATCCCCCCGCATTCCATCGAAGCAGAGCAGTCCGTCATCGGCGGCCTGCTGCGCGATAACGCCGCCTGGGACCGCATCGCCGACTTCATGCACGCGGAAGACTTCTACCGTTACGATCACCGCATCATCTTCGAACAGATGGTCCGCCTGATCAATGCCGGCAAGCCGGCCGACGTGATCACGGTCTATGAAGCCTGCAACCAGCTCGGCAAGGCCGAGGAAGTGGGTGGCCTGCAATACCTGAACGCCATGGCGCAGAACACGCCGTCGGCGGCCAACATCCGCCGCTACGCCGAGATCGTGCGCGACCGCGGCATCCTGCGCCAGCTGATCACCGTCGCCGACGAGATTTCCGGCAATGCCTTCAATCCGCAGGGCAAGGAAGTCAAGCAGATGCTCGACGAGGCCGAGTCGCGGATCTTCGCCATCGCCGAGCAGGGCGCCCGCGGCGCCCAGGGCTGGCTGGCGGTGCAGCCGCTGCTGACCCAGGTGGTCGAGCGCATCGACGAACTGTACTCGCGCGAGAACCAGGGCGAGATCACCGGCGTGCCGACCGGCTTCATCGACCTCGACCGCATGACGTCCGGCCTGCAGCCGGGCGACCTCGTCATCGTCGCCGGCCGTCCGTCGATGGGCAAGACCGCGTTCTCGGTGAATATCGGCGAGAACGTCGCGATCGAGGCCGGCCTGCCGGTCGCCGTGTTCTCGATGGAGATGGGCGGCGCCCAGCTGGCCATGCGTATGCTCGGCTCGGTCGGCCAGCTCGACCAGCACCGCCTGCGTACCGGCCGCCTGAACGACGAGGACTGGCCGCGCCTGACGCACGCCATCCAGAAGATGAACGACGCCCAGCTGTACATCGACGAAACGCCCGCCCTGAACCCGATCGAGATGCGCGCGCGGGCACGACGCCTGGCGCGCCAGTGCGGCAAGCTCGGGCTGATCATCGTCGACTACCTGCAGCTGATGCAGGGTTCCAAGCCGGGCGACAACCGCGCGTCCGAGATCTCCGAGATCTCGCGCTCGCTGAAAGGCCTGGCGAAAGAGCTGCAGTGCCCCGTGATCGCGCTGTCGCAGCTGAACCGCTCGCTGGAACAACGCCCCAACAAGCGTCCCGTGATGTCCGACTTGCGCGAATCCGGCGCTATCGAACAGGATGCGGACGTGATCATCTTCCTGTACCGCGACGAAGTCTACAACCCGGATTCGCCCGACAAGGGCACCGCCGAGATCATCATCGGCAAGCAGCGTAACGGTCCGATCGGCGCGATTCGCCTCACCTGGATCGGCCAGTACACCAAGTTTGGCAACTACAGCGGTAACCTCGCCGTCTATCAGGGCGACTAAGCCGCATACCGCGGCCCGCCTCACGCCGCACACCATGCCGTCGCTTTTCCCGGAGCGGCGGCAATCCCGAGAGAAAAACGGAGAAGAAACAATGTTTGGACGCTTTTTGCCTAAAGAAGGCAATTTCTTTGAACTGTTCAACCAGCACGCCGCCTTGTGCGTGAAGGGTGCCCATGAAATGGTCGGCCTGATGACCAATTTCGACGATCTGGAAACCCGCACCCATGCGGTCGAAACGATCGAAAAGCAGGCCGACAAGATCACCTACGCCACGGTCGACCTGCTGCACAAGACCTTCATCACTCCGCTCGACCGCGACGACATCCACAAGCTGATCACGCGCATGGACGACATCCTGGACATGATGGAAGACGCGGCCCAGACCGTGTCGCTGTATGACCTGCATGCGGTCACGCCGGAGGCGAAACGCCTGGCCGAGCTGTGCCTGTCGTGCTGCCTGAAGGTGCAGGAAGCGGTCTCGATGCTGCACGATATGGACAACGCGCCGAAGATCGTCGCCATCTGCGAAGAAATCGACCGCTTCGAATCGGATGCCGACCACGTGATGCGCGCCGCCATGTCCAAGCTGTTCCGCGACGAACCGGACGTGCGCAACCTGATCAAGATGAAGGCGATCTACGAGATCCTGGAAACCGTTACCGACCGCTGCGAAGACGTGGCCAACATCATCGAAGGCATCATCGTCGAGAACGCGTAAGCGCCTTCGAACCGGTAACGATTATGGAAACTCTACATATCAGCATTTACGTGCTGGGCATGCTGGTCGTCCTCGCGCTGATCTTCGACTTCATGAACGGCTTCCACGACTCGGCGAACTCGATCGCCACCGTCGTGTCGACCGGCGTCCTGAAGCCGCAGCACGCGGTGGCGATGGCCGCCTTCTTCAACTTCATCGCGATCTTCGTGGTCAACATGAAGGTGGCCCAGACCATCGGCAAGGGGACCATCGACCCGCAGATCGTCGACCACTACGTCATCTTCGGCGCGCTGGTGGGGGCGATCTCCTGGAACCTGATCACCTGGTACTACGGCATCCCGTCCTCGTCCTCGCACGCCCTGATCGGCGGCCTGGTGGGCGCGGCGGTGGCCAAGGCCGGCACCGGCTCCCTGATCTCCGGCGGCTTGCTCAAGACCGTCGCCTTCATCGTGGTGGCGCCGCTGCTGGGCTTCGCGCTGGGGTCGATCATCATGCTGATCGTGGCCTGGGTGTTCGTCAAGGCGACGCCGCGCAAGGTCGACGGGCTGTTCCGCAAGCTGCAGCTGCTGTCGGCCGCAGCCTATTCGCTGGGCCACGGCGGCAACGATGCGCAGAAAACCATGGGCATCATCTGGATGCTCCTGATCGCGGCAGGCTACGTCAGCGCCAACGACGCGCATCCACCGGCGTGGGTCATCATCTCGTGCTACGCCGCGATCGCCTTCGGTACGCTGTTCGGCGGCTGGCGCATCGTCAAGACCATGGGCCAGAAGATCACCAAGCTCAAGCCCGTGGGCGGCTTCTGCGCCGAGACCGGCGGCGCCATGACCCTGCTGATGTCGAGCGCGTTCGGCATCCCGGTGTCGACCACCCACACCATCACCGGCGCCATCGTCGGCGTGGGCGCCGCGCAAAAGGCCTCGGCCGTGCGCTGGGGCGTGGCCGGCAACATCGTGTGGGCGTGGGTCTTCACCATCCCGGCGTCGGCGTTCATCGCGGCGGTGGCATGGTGGGTTGGGACCCTGATCCTGTAAGCAGCGCGGGATCGCACAAAGCAAAAGCGGAGCCGGTGGCTCCGCTTTTGCTTTGTGCCTTGTGCTGCCTACCCGAGATCGACTTCCAGCCCTTCCCAGGCCAGGAATACCCGCAAATTCGCCAGCCGCTCTGCATAGCGCGCCATCACTCCGGCGAATACCGCTTCCAGTTCATCGTCCCCGCGCGTCGGTTCGTGGTGGGTGCAATACAGTGTCTTCGCGCCCACGCGCAGCGCCATCTCGAGCGCGCCGTCGAAGGTGCCGTGGCCCCAGCCCCGCTTGGACGGGTATTCCTCGCGCGTATACGAGCAGTCGACGATCAGGGCGTCCACGCCGCGCATGACGGCGTCCATGCGGCGCTCGCGCTCGCGCAGATGTTCCTCGCAGGCGGCATGTTCGTCGCTTGCGTCCGGGTGCGGGTTGGGCCATGGCTCGTGGTCGCCGGTGAAGAACAGCGACTTGCCGTTGCAGTCGATGCGGTAGCCGAGGTTGAGCACCGGGTGGTTCATGGCCACGTTCGACACCACCGCGTCTTCCACCGCGATCGGCGTTTCGATGTCGAGCGTGCGGTAGTCGAGGGTGGCGCTCATCTCGGCCTCGCCGACCGGGAAATAACTGTTCTGCAGCTGCACGTTCATCACGTGCTCGATGCCGTGGCCCGTGGTTTGGTCGAGGGCGCCGTGCAGGCGCACCCGGTTGCCCTTGACGAACAGCGGCGCGAAGAAGGGCAGGCCGTGGATGTGGTCCCAGTGGCTGTGCGTGATGAAGATATTGGCCGCCACCGGCCCCTGCTGGACCAAGTGCTGGGCCAGCGGAAACAGCCCGGTGCCGCCGTCCAGGACCAGGAGGGCGCCGGCGTCGGTGCGCACCTCGATGCAGGTGGTGTTGCCGCCGTAGCGCGCGGTGCGCGGACCCGGCGAAGGGATCGATCCTCGTACTCCCCAGAACCGGAATTTCATTGCACGCCTCCCGTCACGAATCGTTTGCTTATTATTCTATACAGCCTCGATCATAGCGGTATGTATCCATCCGGCATAGTCATCAATTAACGCCAGGTATTTGCGCAGGCTCATGCGTCCGCCGCGTCGCGCGTCCGCGCCAGCAGCAATTCGCGCTCGGCGGCGTTGGCGGTGAGCGTGGCGGCGCGCGCGAATTCGGCGCGGGCTTCGGGCCGGCGGCCGAGCTTGAACAGCAGGTCGCCGCGCACGCTCGGCAGCCAGTGATAGCCGTCCAGCCGGCCGTCGGCGAGCAGCCGGTCGGCCAGCGCCAGGCCGGCCTCGGGGCCGTCGGCCATGCCCACCGCCACCGCGCGGTTGAGCTCGACGACCGGAGAGGGTTGGACCGCGGCCAGTTCGCCGTAGAGGTCGGCAATGCGGCGCCAGTCGGTCAGTTCGGCGCGGTGGGCGCGCGCGTGGCAGGCGGCGATCTCGGCTTGCAGCAGGTAGGGACCGCGTGGGCCGGCGATGCGCGCGGCGCGCTCGAGGGCGGCCAGGCCGCGCCGGACCAGCACGCCGTCCCAGCGCGCACGGTCCTGGTCGAGCAGCAGTACCGGCCGCCTTGCCGCGTCCAGGCGCGCCGCCATGCGCGACGCCTGCAGCTCCATCAGCGCCGCCAGGCCATGGACTTCGGGCTCGTTCGGCGCCAGCTCGGCCAGGATGCGGCCCAGGCGCAACGCCTCGTCGACCAGGGCCGGGCGCATCCAGTCGGCGCCGGCCGTTGCGGCGTAGCCTTCGTTGAAAATCAGGTAGACCGCCTCCAGCACGGCCCCCAGGCGTTCGCCCAGCTCGGCCGGTGGCGGCAGCTCGAACGGCACCCTGGCCTCGCCCAGGGTGCGCTTGGCGCGCACGATGCGCTGGGCCATGGTGCTCTCGGGGACCAGGAAGGCGCGCGCGACTTCACCGGTAGACAATCCGCCGAGCAGCTTGAGCGTCAGCGCCAGGCGCGCATCGAGCGACAGCACCGGGTGGCAGGCGGTGAACATCAGGCGCAGCAGGTCGTCCCTGAGTACGTCGTTGCGCCTGGCGTCGAGGTCGTCCACGAAATCCGGCACGCTCAGTTCCTTTCTTCCTGCCTCCTGGGCCAGCAGGTCGAGGCCGATCTGTTCCAGTTTCTGGCGCAGGTTGCGGTCGCGCCGCAGCAGGTCGAAGGCGCCGTTGCGCGCCGTCGTGAGCAGCCAGGCGCCGGGGCGGTCAGGGATGCCGTCTTGCGGCCAGCGTTCCAGCGCCGTCACCAGGGCGTCCTGGGCCAGCTCCTCGGCCAGCCCGACATCGCGCACGATGCGCGCGACGCTGCCGACGATGCGGCCGGATTCGATCCGCCACAGCGCCGCGAGGGTGTCCTCGACCTTGCCCGTCATTGCCCTTCGCTCGGCGGCATGCTTTCCTGCATTTCTTCCATGAAGGCCAGCTCCCAGATGTGGCCATCGAGGTCCTCGAAGGCGTGCTGGTACATGAAGCCATGGTCCTGCGCCTCGCGCGCAATGCTGCCGCCGGCCGCCACCGCTTTGGCCACCATGTCGTCGACCGCGGCGCGGCTGTCGCGCGACAGGCACAGCAGCACTTCGGTGCTGGTGCGGGCGTCGGCGATCTTCTTGCTGATGAAGGTCTGGAAGAAGGGCTCGGCCAGCAGCATCACGTAGATGTGGTCGTTGCTGACGATCATGCAGGCAGCGTTGTCGTCGCTGAACTGGGGATGGAAGCCGAAGCCGAGGGCGCCGAAGAAGGCGCGGCTTGCCTCGAGGTTCTTGACGGGCAGGTTGACGTAGATTTGCTGCTTGCTCATGAAGGTTCTCCGGTCTCGGGCTTATTGCGCGCGCATGCGTTCGATGGTCTCGCTCGGCGGAAAGTCGTCCAGTTCGAACACCTGGCGCACCTCGATCTCGGCTTCCAGGCCCGGACCCTGGGGATTGGGGAAACGGCGCGTCCATTCGAGCGCCTCCTCGCGCGAGCGGACCTGGATCAGGGTATAGCCGGCAATCAGTTCCTTGGTCTCTGCGAATGGGCCATCGACGACGCGCCGCTCGCCGCCTTCGTAGCGGATGCGCCAGCCCTGGCTGGTCGGCTTGAGGCCATTGCCGTCGAGGAGGACGCCGGCGCGCGCCAGCTCCTGGTGGTAGTCGTTCATTTCGGCGAGCAGCGACTCTTGCGGCATCTCTCCCGCTTCGGTCGCGGCGCTGGCCTTGACGATGATCATGAAACGCATGGTGTTCTCCTGTGGTGGTGAGTGGCCCGCGGCGGCAGGTCTTTCATGGTCCACGACGAACGGCGCTCACCGTTTTCGACATTCCTGACAAACAATCATGAAAAATGTTTTCTAGCGCATGAAGCAGGGCGCCAGCGCGCGCACCTCAACCGTCGCCCATTCGGCGGCCGGGCACTCGGCTGCCAGCGCGATCGCCTCGTCGCGCGAGTCGACGTCGACCATGAAGAAGCCGCCCACCATTTCCTTGGCTTCGGCGAACGGGCCATCGACGATGCGCGCCTTGCCGGCCGGGACGGTCACCCGCACCGCACTCTCCGTGGATGCCAGCGACTCGGCCGCCAGCAGCAGGCCGCGTTCCTTGAGCTCGTCGCCCCAGCGCAGCATGCGCTCGTAGGCGGCGCGTCCTTCAACGTCGCTGCGGGTGGCGCGCTGGCCGACGGGCTCGTGAATGAGCAGCATGTGAGGCATGGTTGTTCCTCTGGATGAGATGTGTTTGGACGCGTGGACGGCGTAGCCATCCACCCTATGGTAGCGCTGTTTGCGCTTCAGGCAAAAAAAAGGCGCTGTACCCGTTAGATATGGATGAGCATTGAACTGCTGAGCTGACCCGTGGTCCAACCCCGGTCGTCATCGATCGGGAGCGTGCAATGAAAGCGCCGGAGTTTGCGAAGCTGTTCAACGGGTTGCCGCTGCTGAACCAGCCGCAGCGCCAGCGGGTGCTCGCCGTCCTGCATCCGGCAGCCGGGCTCGACCGAGTGATCGCCCTCATCGGCGAGATCCGGTCAAAAGAGCGCTGCTGCCCGGACTGCGGCTGCGAGCGTTGTCACCGCCATGGCCGGGCCAACGACCTGCAACGCTTTCGCTGCTGCGCATGCGGCCGCACCTTCAACGATCTGACCGGCACGCCGCTGGCGCGGCTCAGGCACAAGGACAAGTGGCTCGATTACCTGGACACGGTGCTCGATTCCCGCACGGTCCGTTCGGCGGCCAAGCGGGTCGGCGTGCACCGGAACACGACCTTTCGCTGGCGCCACCGCTTCCTCGACCGGGTCAAGGACGACCGGCCCGAGCGCCTGGCCGGCATCGTCGAGGCCGACGAGATGTTCCTGCTCGAATCGCAGAAGGGGTCGCGCAAGCTCGATCGCCCTCCGCGCAAACGCGGTGGCAGGGCCGCCCTGCGCGGCATTTCACGTCACCTCGACTGCATCCTGGTGGCGCGCGACCGCAGCGGACAGACCATCGATGCCGTCACCGGCCGCGGCGCCTTGAAGGTGACCCAACTGATCAAGCACCTGCTGCCGAAACTTGATGCGCAAGCGCTGCTGGTCACCGACGCCAACACCGCCTATTCCGCCTTCGCACTTGCCCATGGTATTGCGCACCAGGCCGTCAACCTCAGTGCCGGCGAACGGGTGCGCAGCGGCGTCGAGGGCGCGATCCATATTCAAAATGTAAACGCTTATCATCGGCGCTTCAAGGAATGGCTGACGCGCTTCCATGGCCTGGCGTCGCGCTGGCTACCCAACTACCTTGGCTGGCGTTGGGCGATCGATGGTGGGAGGGTCACTTCCGTCGAGCAATTGCTGCGTATCGCATTCAAGGTCATCAACAGATAACGATGACAGCGCCAAAAAAAACGCCCGCCGGTGAGGGCGGGCGTTTGGTGGCACTGCCGCCTCTTGCAGGCGGCCTGCGGTGTTACAGCACGTCGCTGGCGTGATCGGCCAGGCGCGAGCGTTCGCCGCGCGCCAGGGTCACGTGGCCGCCGTGGCTCCAGCCCTTGAAGCGGTCGACCACATAGGTCAGGCCGCTCGAACCCTCGGTGAGGTAAGGCGTGTCGATCTGCGCGATATTGCCCAGGCACAGGATCTTGGTGCCGGGACCGGCACGCGTGACCAGGGTCTTCATCTGCTTCGGCGTCAGGTTCTGCGCCTCGTCGATGATCAGGAACTTGTTGACGAAGGTGCGGCCACGCATGAAGTTGAGCGACTTGATCTTGATGCGCGAGCGGATCAGGTCTTGCGTGGCGGCGCGGCCCCAGTCGCCGGCATCGCCGTCCGACTTCATGAGCACCTCCAGGTTGTCGTCGAAGGCGCCCATCCATGGCGACATCTTCTCTTCTTCGGTACCCGGCAGGAAGCCGATGTCCTCGCCCACCGGCACCGTCACGCGGGTGACGATGATCTCGTTGTAGAGCTTGGTCTCCAGCACCTGCGCCAGGCCGGCCGCCAGGGCCAGCAGCGTTTTACCCGTGCCGGCCTGGCCCAGCAGGGTGACGAAGTCGACCTCGGGATTCATCAGGAGGTTGAGGGCGAAGTTCTGCTCGCGGTTGCGCGCCGTGATGCCCCAGACGTTGTTCTTGTTGTGGCTGTAGTCGCGCAGGGTCTGCAGCACGGCGGTCTTGCCGTTGATCGACTTGATCTGGGCGTACAGCGGCGCCTGGCCATCCTTCGGCTCGAGGAACACGAACTGGTTGACCAGCAAGGTCGGGATCAAGGGGCCGGTGACGCGGTAATAGGTCGCCGAGCTGCCGTTCTTGTTTTCCTGCCAGGATTCGACGTCCTTGCCGTGCTTGTCCCAGAAATCGTCCGGCAACTGGACGATGCCCGAGTACAGCAGGTCGGTGTCTTCCAGCACGTGGTCGTTGAAGTAATCCTCGGCCGGCAGGCCGATGGCGCGCGCCTTGATGCGCATATTGATGTCTTTCGACACCAGCACGATGGCGCGGCCCGCCATCTGCTGCTCGAGCGCGCGCACGACACCCAGGATCTGGTTGTCGGCCTTGCCGGACGGCAGGCCCTCGGGCAGGGCGGCGCTGTGCAGGCGGGTCTGGAACAAGAGGCGGCCCTTGGCGTCCTTGTTGCCCAGCTTGGACAGCGGAATGCCGGACTCGATGGCGTCGTCGTCGACGTTGGCGATCAGGGCGTCGAGCGTGCGCGAGACCTGGCGCGCATTGCGCGCGACCTCGGACATGCCCTTCTTGTGGTTGTCCAGCTCCTCGAGCGTCATCATCGGCAGGTAGACGTCGTGCTCCTCGAAGCGGAACAGCGAGCTCGGATCGTGCATCAGCACATTGGTGTCGAGCACGAATACCTTGGTGGCGCCGGAGCGGTCGGCCTTGCGGCTGGTGGAGGACTTGATGGTGACTTCGACCGGCTTGTGCTTGGCCGGATGCGGTTGATCGGCGTCGGTCTCGCGCAGCTTGGCCGACACGGGGGCGGCGGACGGCTTGGCGTTCTTGCCTGGCTTGCGGGCGGCAGGGACGCCGGCCTCGTTGGCGGCAACGGCGGCTGGCGCCACCGCGGCAACTTGTGCGGAAGCGGGTGCAGAAGCGGGTGCAGAAGCGGGTGCAGAAGCGGGCGCCTGGGCGGCGGCCAGGGTATCGGAAGCCTTGCGGCGTGCGCGCGATTTCGGCGTCGGCACGGCCTGGCCGCTGATCAGGTCCTCGACGTCGTCGTTGGCCTGGGCCGAGACGGGACGTACCGGCGACTTTCCAGGTTCGGCCTTGGGGTAATCTTTTGCCAGCAGCATGGTCGCTGGCTGGGTAGGCATCTTTGGCAGTGGCATCAGGTTCTCAATCTAAAAAAAGTCTGGATGGCCGTGCGCGCGCTGGCCACGTGGCGCGCTGCCGCACGGAGTCGATGCTACTAACGGGAATGGCGGGCAAACCGCCGCGTGGACTGCAAGGAAAAATGTCTGCAGTAAAGCCGAGCCCGGAAATGCTCCGGCCCGGCGGGAAACCAGATTGGAAGAATGTGGATGAATTACGGGTTGACTCAAAATAAGGGATAGCGATCCAGCAGGTTGAACAAACTGGAGCCATCCGTAATTCAGGGCTGGCTCTTCAAAAATTCCAGCACTTCGGTGACGTGATCATTGACTTTCACGCCACGCCATTCTTTCACCAATCGGCCTTGAGCGTCAATGACAAACGTACTGCGCTCGACTCCACGCACCTGTTTGCCATACATATTTTTCATCTTCATGACATTGAATTGCGTGCAAACGGCTTCGTCCGGATCGGAGATCAGTTCGAAGGGCAGGCCCAGCTTGGCCTTGAAGTTCTCGTGCGAGCGCAGCGAATCGCGGCTCAGGCCATAGATCTCGGCGCCCAGCGCCTGGAACTCGGGCCAGGCTTCGCGAAAGGCGATGCTCTCGGTGGTGCAGCCGGGCGTATTGTCCTTGGGGTAGAAATACAGCACGGTGTACCTGGCGGGACGGCCAAGCAGCTCGAAGATCTGGCCACCGGTCATCGGGGCGGAAAATGGGGCGATGGTTGCTGGGCTCTCGGCCACGGGCTTCTCCTGGGCAGTGACAGCGCGTCGCGCTGCGATATTAACCTCCCGGCGCATGGTGGCGGGGAGCGGCATTGGCATGATAATCCGGCCATGCCACCCGCCGCTAGTGCCCGGCTGGCCAGAAGCACAATATTTACCCCGTTTTGGAAATGTTTCTGGCGATTTAAGTTTTGGCTAATGAATCAGGCGTCGATGATCAGGGCCAGCGTCACCTTGCGGCCTTCGCCCATCAGCACGTTATAGGTGCGGCAGGCGGCCTGGCTGTCCATGCTTTCGACGCCGACGTGCATGGCCGACAGGCTGGCCACCAGGCGCGGGTGCACGAAGCGCTGGCGCTCGCCGGTGCCGAGGATGACGACGTCCGGTGCATCCTTCGCGATCTCCTCGAAGTGGGCGGCGGTCAGGTCGTCGAAGCGGGTCACGTTCCACGGCCGCGGCGGGATCTCGGGGAGCACCGTCAGGCTGTAGTTGAAGCGCTCGGCGTTGATTTCGACGCCCGAGGCGTCATAGCCGGTCACGGTCTGGTATTGTTGAGTGTTGTCGGAATGAAGCTTCATGGCGTTGGCTGAAATCCGGTGTGCTGGCAAAGGCCCATTGTAACCGGATCGGCAAGGTTGCCTAAATGGGGCGTATTCGGCAGAATGGTATTTTTCGCACTGCAACAGAGCACGCTCACACCTGAGGAAATTTTGAGACCGATCGCCAAATCGAACAAGCTCGACGATGTCTGCTACGAAATCCGCGGTCCGGCCCTGGACGTGGCGCGCCAGATGGAAGAAGACGGCCAGAAGATCATCAAGCTCAATATCGGCAACCTCGCCGTGTTCGGCTTCGACGCGCCGGACGAGATCGTCAGCGACATGATCCGCAATATGCACGGCGCGGCCGGCTATACCGATTCCAAGGGCATGTTCGCGCCGCGCAAGGCCGTCATGCACTACACGCAAGAAAAGAATATCGCCGGCGTGGGCATGGACGACATCTACCTGGGCAACGGCGCCTCGGAGCTGATCGTGATGTCGATGCAGGGCCTCCTGAACAACGGCGACGAAGTGCTGGTGCCGGCGCCCGATTACCCGTTGTGGACCGCGGCCGTGAGCCTGGCCGGCGGCGCGCCGATCCACTACGTGTGCGACGAGCAGTCCGGCTGGCTGCCCGACATCGAGGACATGCGGCGCAAGATTACGCCGAACACGCGCGCGATCGTCGTCATCAACCCGAACAACCCGACCGGCGCCCTGTATCCACGCGAAGTGCTGCTCGACATCATCGAGCTGGCGCGCCAGCACCAGTTGATCGTCTACGCCGACGAGATCTACGACAAGACCCTGTACGACGGCGCCGAACACGTGTCGATCGCTTCGCTGGCCGACGACGTGCTGTTCGTGACCCTCAATGGCCTGTCGAAGAACTACCGTTCCTGCGGCTATCGCGCCGGCTGGATGGTGGTTTCGGGCGAGAAGCGCCACGCCAAGGGCTATATCGAGGGCCTGAACATGCTGGCCTCGATGCGCCTGTGCGCCAATGCGCCGGGCCAGTTCGCCATCCAGACCGCCCTCGGCGGCCACCAGAGCATCAACGACCTGGTGGGGCCGGGCGGACGCCTCTTGAGGCAGCGCGACCTCGCGCATAAATTGCTTACCGATATACCGGGCGTGTCCTGCGTCAAGCCAAAAGCCGCGCTCTACATGTTCCCGCGCCTCGATCCGAAGATGTATCCGATCACGGACGACCAGCAGTTCATCTGCGAACTGCTGTCCGAGGAAAAAGTGCTGCTGGTGCAAGGCACCGGCTTCAACTGGATCGCCCCGGACCATTTCCGGCTGGTGTTCCTGCCCAATTCCGACGACCTGACCGACGCTTGCGGACGCATCGCGCGCTTCCTCGACGGTTACCGACGACGCCATGCCTGAACGGGACCGGCGTCCTGACCATCAAGAGAAACAGATTTTATGAAACCGATTCAAGTTGGCCTCCTGGGCATCGGCACCGTGGGTGCCGGTACCTTCAATGTCCTTCAACGCAACCAGGAAGACATCCGCCGCCGCGCCGGACGCGGCATCGAGATTGCGATGATTGCGGCGCGCAATATTGAACGCGCGCGCGAAGTGACCGGCGGTACGGTCGAGATCGTGGCCGACCCGTTTGCGGTGGTCAATAATCCCGATATCGACATCGTCGTCGAGCTGATCGGCGGCTACGAGCTGCCACGCGAGCTGGTGCTGAAGGCGATCGCCAACGGCAAGCACGTGGTGACGGCCAACAAGGCGCTGCTGGCGCTGCACGGCAACGAGATTTTCGCCGCCGCCCAGGAAAAGGGCGTGATGGTGGCCTTCGAGGCGGCCGTGGCCGGCGGCGTGCCGATCATCAAGGCCTTGCGCGAAGGCCTGACCGCCAACCGCATCGAATCGGTGGCCGGCATCATCAACGGCACCACCAACTTCATCCTGACCGAGATGCGCGAGAAGGGCCTGGATTTTGCGACCGTGCTCAAGCAGGCGCAAGAGCTGGGCTACGCCGAGGCCGACCCGACCTTCGACATCGAGGGCGTGGACGCGGCGCACAAGCTGACCATCATGTCGGCGATCGCCTTCGGCATTCCGGTGCAGTTCGACAAGGCCTATGTGGAAGGCATCAGCCAGCTGCAGGCGGCCGACATCCGCTACGCCGAACAGCTCGGCTATCGCATCAAGCTGCTGGGCATCACGCGCCGCACCCACACCGAGTCGGGCGAGGGCGTCGAGCTGCGCGTGCACCCGACCCTGATCCCGGCCGCGCGCCTGATCGCCAATGTCGAAGGCGCGATGAACGCGGTGCTGGTGCAGGCCGACGCGGTCGGCGCCACGCTGTATTACGGCAAGGGCGCGGGTTCCGAGCCGACGGCGTCGGCCGTGATCGCCGATCTGGTCGACGTGACCCGCCTGCTCACCGCCGACCCGTACAGCCGCGTGCCGCACCTGGCGTTCCAGCCGAACCAGATGACCGACGTCGCGATCATGCCGATGTCCGAGATCACCAGCAGCTACTACTTGCGCGTGCACGTGCAGGACCAGCTGGGCGTGATGGCCGACCTGACCCGCATCCTGGCCGACGCCGGCATCTCGATCGACGCCGTGCTGCAGAAGGAGCCAGGCGACCAGACCGACATCGACATCATCATGCTGACGCACCAGACGCGCGAAAAGAACATCGACGCGGCGATCGCCAAGATCGAAAGCCTGCCGGCAGTGATCGGCAAGGTGACGCGGATTCGCCTGGAAGCGCTGGGCTGACCCGGCCACGCCACTGGAACCGCCGTTGTCCGTGTTGGGCAACGGCGGTTTTCTTCATGGCGGCGGCATGCCTTCGTGTGCCAGCAATGTCGTCGGATACGGCTCGAAAAGGCGTGGCAATTCCTCGTCGTCATCGAGGAGGGCGGTGGTAAGGAGCAGCAGGTCCTGCTCGATGTGCTCGAACAGCGCATTGGCGACGCTGGCGTAGCTGATGTGGAAGTTGGCGGAAGTCATTCGCGGATTCTACCTGCGCTGCATTGCACCAATGTGCCAGATCAAGCCCGACTTGACCGGTTTCAAGCGCCAACGGGTGATACCGCAAGTTTCTGCGCGCGCCCTTGCCACAGCGCCGAGTTTGTGCTCGCGCAAGGGCTCGTACTGCATGGCAACACTTGCGGTATCGGATGCGAATACGCAACCATGAATGTGAGAAACAGCGTTTGTTCCGCTGTGCTTGCCGTTGTACATTACGCCTTCCTTCACAGCCGAGCTTTCCAGCATGAGCCAACCGAATCAGTTTTCCCTGCTGACCCAGCGCCGTTTCGGTCCGTTCTTCTGGACCCAGTTCCTGGGCGCCTTCAACGACAATCTGTTCAAGACCGCGCTGCTGGTCGTCATGACCTATGATGCGATCAACTGGACCACGCTCGATCCCTCCCTGCTCAACAACCTGATCCCGGGCCTGTTCATCCTGCCTTACGTCCTGTTCTCGGCCACCGCGGGCCAGATCGCCGACAAGTTCGACAAGGCCAGGCTGGCGCGCATCGTCAAGATCGCCGAGATCGCGATCATGCTGGTGGCCGGCATCGGCTGGATGACGCATACGCTGTGGCTGCTGGTCGCGGCGGTGATCGGCATGGGCACGCATTCGACGCTGTTCGGGCCGGTCAAGTACGCCTATCTGCCGCAGAACCTGAAGCCCGACGAGCTGGTCGGCGGCAACGGCGTGGTCGAGATGGGAACCTTCGTCGGCATCCTGCTCGGTGAAGTGGCCGGCGCGATCCTGGTCGGCTACAAGCCGAACGGCATCATGCTGGTGGCCGGCGCGACCTTGCTCTTCGCCGTGCTGGGCCTGGCCGCCGCCTGGCGCATCCCGCCCTCGCCGGCGCCGGCGCCCGAGCTGCGCATCAGCCGCAATTTTCTGGCTGAATCGTGGCGCAACCTGGCGTACTCGCGCCAGAACCGCACCGTGTTCCTGTCGATGCTCGGCAATTCCTGGTTCTGGTTCTATGGCGCCTTGCTGCTGGCCCAGTTCCCGGTGTTCTCGAAAGACTACCTGATGGGCGACCACAGCGTGTTCGTGCTGCTGCTGACCGTGTTCTCGCTCGGCATCGGCCTCGGTTCGCTGCTGTGCGAGCGCCTGTCTGGCCACAAGGTGGAAATCGGCCTGGTGCCATTCGGCTCGATCGGCCTGTCGGTGTTCGGTATCGACCTGTATTTCGCCAGCGAGGCCTTTATCGCCAGCACGACGGCGGTGGACTGGCTCGGCCTGCTGAACCAGCCGGGCGCCTGGCGCATCCTGGGCGACCTGGTGATGATCGGCGTATTCGGCGGCTTCTTCATCGTGCCGCTGTTCGCCCTGATCCAGACCCGCTGCGACCAGAAGCACGTCTCGCGCACCATCGCCGGCATGAATATCCTGAACGCGATCTTCATGGTGGCGTCCGCCGGCGTGGCGATCCTGCTGCTGGGGCAGGGCTTCAGCATCCCGGAACTGTTCCTGACCACGGCCCTGCTCAATGCGGTGGTGGCGGTCTACATCTTCTCGCTGGTGCCGGAATTCCTGATGCGCTTCCTGGCCTGGCTGCTGATCCACACCGTGTACCGGGTGCGCACCATCGACACGGCGCGCATCCCGAGCGAAGGCCCGGCGGTGCTGGTGTGCAACCACGTCAGCTATGTGGATGCGATCGTGATCAATGCCGCCAGCCCGCGTCCGATCCGTTTCGTGATGGACCACCGCATCTTCAAGACGCCTTTCCTGCGCTGGATCTTCCGCGCCGTCAATGCGATTCCGATCGCGCCGGCCAAGGAAGACCCGTGGACCATGGAAAAGGCCTTCGTGGACATCGCCCACGCGCTGCATGAAGGCGAGCTGGTGTGCATCTTTCCGGAAGGGCGCCTGACCTCGACCGGCGAGATGAACGAATTTCGCAACGGCATCGCGAAAGTAGTGGAGCGCAGCAAGGTGCCGGTGATCCCGATGGCGCTGCGCGGCCTGTGGGGCAGCTGGTTCACGCGCGACCAGAGCAATCTGTTCGAGCGCAGGATTTCGCGCGGCATGCGCTCGCAGCTGGCGCTGGCGGTTGGCCAGCCGGTGGCGCCGGAACTGGCGACGCCGGAGTACCTGCAGCAGCAGGTGATGGCGTTGCGTGGGGAGTGGAAGTAAGGCAGTTGGCCGTTGCCCTGCGAAGATCTTGCACCGTATGGTAAAAACGCAATATTTTTTCGCAGGCTCTGATATAATTGTTGGCTAGTCGGGGCGTAGCGCAGCCTGGTAGCGTACGTGCATGGGGTGCACGGGGTCGGAGGTTCGAATCCTCTCGCCCCGACCAAGGAAATAATTGAAAAAGGCCAGCTTTCGAGCTGGCTTTTTTCGTTTTGTCAGGCGATATCCGGACATTCACCCTGATCGTCCTTCTCTGGCCAGAGCCGGCTCTATCTGACGGGCGAGACAGCATGCAGGTGGGTACTGCACTGGATGATGCTTGAAGCCCAAGGAATACAGGGACGCGGCCGGAGCGTGGCATTTACCAAACCGTAACGGCGGTGAGATTGCGAAAAGGATAGTGCTTGCCGACCAAGGATTACCATCGCATAGCAAACGCCCATTGAAGCGATCGTCATGTCTCAAAAGGCTGGAATGAATCACGGGCTGGACGGCAGGGCTCCCTGGAAATCAGCGGAAGCCGATATCCAGTGAGCCGATATCGAGCAGGGTTTGGCATTCTTGCGGGTCGGAATAACGGTATGGAGTCACGCATGGCGATCGCCTCATGGCAGTCCCTTGTCTCGTAGGCGCCATCGCCACTGACGCTGGCAATGCGCTCATCGGCAGGAATCTGATCCAGCAGCGCCGGCAGGACAGGTGCGTCTCCAACACTGTTGTCGGTCACTTCCATGGCCTGGATCTTAAGCGTGAGATGCAAACCTGTCATGGTCGGCACAGCGCCGATGACCACCTGCAGCGTCTTCTGCCGCCGGCTTACGGTGCTGTAGTCTGGCACTGGCCATTCGACTCCTGCCAGATGCAACAAGCTTTGCGTCATACCTATGGCCTGGCGCAGCGGTAAATTGAACAGGCACGTGATGCTCAGGCAAAACTGGATCGCCTCGTCGCTGAATTGCTGGCTGCACCCCCGCTTGCCGTTCGGCTGAACGTGCCACTTCATCATCGAATCAAGCCAGATCAGCAGAGAGCCGCGTGCCTTGAGCTGCGTTCTATGTCTTCCAGTTCGTGATGCGGTACTTCTGAGGCGCCGGTTTCATGCGCGCAGCCTGCCAGACCTGCGGGCTCAGCGCTGGTCAGACCTGACTTACGCAACAAAGCCCTCCGTAATAAATGCTGGCTCAGCAGTAGCCAGTGCAGCTCAGTTTTTCAATGTCGCAACAAGGTTGTTGTAGCAATGAAAAGACTTCACTTTGCCATCTTTGATCTGCCACACATCGCAGCATGGAACGTCAAACTTTTTATTCGTTGCGCGAAGAACACCCCCGGGTAAGGGAAGATCTCCTTTATGAGTTCCTTGCAGCCTTAGTTCGACCACGACCGCATCATCTCCGCTGTGATAAAGCTTCAGTAATTGTCGATGAATATCCGGATAAGCGCGAATTAAGCCATTAACTGGATCGCGGACATCTCTACCAGTCCATCTCTGCCCTGACGACATATCGAGAAAATACCCATCATCCGCGAAGAGCGAAGCGAATCCATCCGCGTCGAGACGCTTCCCTTCAGCAATTTTGTACAATTCCCTGATGAGTGCTTCATTCGTGGACGGCTCTTCTACCCTGGCCTGAGCCCGCAGTGCAGCAGGCATGGCCGCGAGGGTGACAAGCCCGGTCAAGAACGAACGGCGATAGGTACTTTTCATGTCGTTTCTCGAATTGTTCGTGGAGGCGCCAGCATATCCTGCCATAACAATTAATCAAGTACTTACATTCTGGTAAGTGACCAAGATCGCCTTGCAAGGCATGGTTTTTTATCCTTGCCTGCTGGTGGGGAAAACCCGATAATTTTCCGCGTCTTTAAAAATCGGGGATGCCACGGCCTCTCAATTTTCGGTCGGACACGGAGCCTGGTAAATGAATATCAAGGCTGACGCGTTGATCGCATTTCGGCCAAGGTGATGATGCGTTCCATATTTTCGGTTCCCCACTCACACAGCGGGACAACGGCGGCCGACATGCTTCGTCCAAAATCGGTCACCACATACTCGACGTGCGGCGGCACGGTCTGATAATCGATTCTCGCGATAATACCGTCGGAGACCATTTGCTTTAACTGTTCACTTAAGACCTTTTCAGTCACATCGCCGACAAGTCGACGCAATTCGCCGAAGCGGTGCGTTCCCTTCATCAAATGGAACAATATCAGCAGCTTCCATTTTCCTCCTACCAGTGACAGGACGGCTTCAAGGCCGCAGTTGAATGGGCGCTTAATTTGAATCTCCTCAAGTTGGGGGTATCCATCCAATACATACCACATAACTTGCCAGGGAAGCACTGATTTATTCATGGCGACATTCTCGGCCACGAGAAAATGTGCCCCGCTGCGCTGTGAATCCTCTCGATACCGCGCGGTATCGCTGCGGTTTACGCCTTTGCCAAGCGCATTTTTCGTGCCCGATTCCTGCACGCCAGAATAAATCCCCTAAGGGCCCGCGTCGCTCTCCTGCAGTTGCTCGGCCAGGAAGCGGTGCACCTGGGCGACCACGGCCGCGCCTTCGCCGGCCGCCGCGGCAACACGTTTGGTCGAGCCGGCGCGCAGGTCGCCCACGGCAAAGACGCCCGGCACGCTCGTTTCGAGATCGCGTCCGCCATGCCGCCCCGTGGCCTCGTAGCCGGTCAGCACGAAGCCCTTGCGGTCGAGCTCCACGCCGCACTCGAGCAGCCAGTCGCTGTTGGGGTCGGCGCCGATGAACAGGAACAGGTGGTGGCTATCGAACACGACCGGCGGGCCGCCGCTGCGGCTGCGGCAGTGCACCCGCTCCAGCCCGGCGTCGTTGCCCTCGAGCGAGGCCAGTTCGAGCCGGGTGTGCAGCACGATGTTCGCGCTCGCCCGGATGCGCTCGATCAGGTAGCTCGACATGCTCGCTTCCAGGCCGTTGCCACGCACCATCAGGTGCACGGTCTTCGCATGCGCGGCCAGGTCGACGGCGGCCTGGCCGGCCGAGTTGCCGCCGCCGACCAGCACCACGGTCTGCTGGCGGCACACCTTCGCTTCGACCGGCGAGGCCCAGTAGTAGACGCCGCGGCCCTCGAAGCGGGCCAGGTCGTCCAGCGCGGGCTTGCGGTAGCGCGCGCCGGCCGCCAGCACCACACTGCGCGCCCGCGCGCAGCTGCCGTCGTCCAGTTCCACGCGCAGCGGGCGCTCGCGGCACAGCAGGCGCATCGCCGGCGCGGGAATAGCGACCTCGGCCCCGAACTTGCTGGCCTGCACAAAAGCGCGGCTGACCAGGGCGTGGCCCGAGATGCCGGTGGGGAAGCCGAAGAAATTCTCGATGCGCGCGCTGGCGCCGGCCTGGCCGCCATAGGCGCGCTGTTCCAGCACCATCACCGACAGGCCTTCCGAGGCGGCGTACACGGCCGTGGCCAGGCCGGCCGGGCCGGCGCCGACCACCAGCACGTCGTAGACCGTGTCGCGCGTGATGTGGGGCATGGTGCCCAGGAAGCGGCCCACCTCGAGCAGGCTCGGGTTCTTGATCACGAAGCCGTCGGGCATGGCGACCAGCGGCCAGTCGCGCTCCTGGCGCCAGTGCTCGCGCACCAGCTGGGCGGCTTCCGGGTCGGAGGCCGGGTCGCGCCGGGTATAGGGTTGCCCATTGCGCGACAAAAAGCTTTCGAGTTCGAACATGCGCGGGTGGCCGGGCGGTCCGATCAGGATTGGCCCGGTCGGCTGCTCGCCGATCAGGCGCGCACGACGCAGCATGAAGGCGCGCATCACGCGTTCTCCCAGCACCGCCTCGGCCATCAGGAGCGCGCGCAGCGCCTCGGGGTCGAGCACCAGGGCTTCTAGGTGGCCGACCGCCACGCCGTCGACCAGCGGCGGCCGGCCCGACAGCTGGGATACCTCGCCGGTAAACTGGCCGGGCTCGAACAGGTGCACCTCGACCCGGTGGCCCAGCGCATTGCTGCGGCTGCAGCGCAGTTGGCCGGACAGCACGACCACCATGCCGGGCGAATCGACCAGGGCCCGGAACACATAGTCGCCGTCGTGCCAGGCGCGCTCGGTCGCGAAGCGGCGGATGCGCTTGAGTTCGTCCTCGCCGAGGACGGGATAGACCTGGTGGCCGCGCGTCTTCAGGTCGATCAGGTAGCGCGGATCGATGACGGACGGTTCGGGCAGGGACTCGGGCGTGCTGTCGTTCATGGCGGCTCTCGGCTAGGCTGGGCTGGTCGGATGGCGTGCTGGCGACTGCATGGTAATCCAGGCCGGTCGCTTTGTAAGCTATACCCTGGGATGGGTAGCCAAGGCGTGTAAAGCCCTCCCTATTCAGCGCTGGCGCTGCAGCCGCAACAGCAGCCAGCCGGCCACCGTGGTGAAGGCCGCGACCAGCCCCAGCGCGATCCAGAAGCCGTGGCGCTCGTCGGCCAGCGGGATGCCCCCCACGTTCATGCCGAGCAGGCCGGCGATCAGGTTGATCGGCAGCGCCATCACGGTCACGATCGTCAGCAGGTAGAGGCTGCGGGCATTGTCCTCGTTGACGCGGGCGGCGATCTCTTCCTGCAGCAGCTTGATGCGTTCCTGCAGCGCCGCCAGGTCGCTCAGCACCACGGTGAATTCCTCGGTCGCCTGGCGCAGGTCCTGGCGGTCGTCGCCATCGACCCAGCCTGGTGGGCGCTGCAGCAGGCGGAACAGGGCGGCCGGCTCCGGCGCCAGCAGGCGCTGCAGGCGCACCAGTACCCGGCGCAGCGAGCCGAGATCTTCGCGCTGGCGCGTCAGGCGGCCGGCCAGCAGCCGGTCTTCGATGGTATCGACCCGCGCCACCGCCTCGCGCACGATGTTCACCAGCACGTCGGCCTGGTCGCGCAGCAGGTGGATCAGGAGTTCGCTCGACGAGCGCAGCAGGGTGCCCTGGCGCACGTCCTGGCGCAGGCGCTCGATCGAGGCCAGGGGCTTCCGGCGCGCGCTGATCGCGACCTGCGGGGTAACGTGGACCCACAAGGTCGAGATCTCGGCGCTGTCGAGCGAGAAGCCGTGCAGCACGTCGTTGACGACGGCGATCAGGGCGTTGTCGGCCAGCTCGAGGCGGGTCGAGCGCGAACCCTGGTGCAGCGTCTCGTAGAACTCGTCCGCCAGCATGGCGTGGCTGCGCAGCCAGCGCTCGCTGGCGGTGTTCGACAGGTTGAAGTGCAGCCAGATGAACTGTTCCGGTTGCGGGTCGCGCATCCAGGCCAGGGCCTCGTGCACGCCGATCGGCGTCGCGGTCGCATCGCGCCGGAACAGGAATCCCCATACCAGGCCCGAATCGTCGGAGCCATAACTGAAGCCGGGAGCCGCCATCTGCGCCATTGACCTTCCTGGGTAAATAAACGATAGGCAATTGTAGAGGGTAATTGCAGAGCGATGCGGATACGTGCCGCCTGCAAGTGTGGAAATCCTGGCCTGTCATCAAGTTGAAACCATCGGCCGCTAAGATTGCTCCTGTGTCTCTCCGCGTGATCCCTCAACCGGATACTGCGTTTTTCCGTCGGCCTCGCGGTCGGCGGATTTTTTTTGTGCGCCTCCCGGGCGGGCATGGCGCTGCACGATGGGCTGTCAAGGCTCGACGAAAGGAAACAGATGCAAATCTCTCAGATTGATCGCCGCGGCGCGGCGCCGAACGGCATGGCTGACAATGGCCTTGCCAATCCGTATGCGGGAGCAACCCATGTGGTGCGCCAGGGCATCCTCATCCAGGCCAGCCTGGGCACCCGCAGTGCCGTCGAATTCCTGAAGCAGCATGGCGTGCACGGCGCGGTGATCCACCGCGTGCTGACGGGCGAGCAGGTGCGTGGCGACGACCAGGCGGTGCTCGACGAGCGCGCGGTGATCGACGATCCCAGGATGTAGTCGGCCGAGGTTCAGGCGTGTTCGGTCAGCTCGCGCAGGATGGCGCACTGGCCGGCGGGCCGCGTCGAATCGCAGCGCGCACGCAGGGTCGACAGTTCGGTGCGCAGCGCCTTCAGTTCGAGGATCTGGCGGTCGATCTCGGACAGCTGGTGGTCGACCAGCGCGTTGACGCCGCTGCAGGACCGCTCCGGCTGGTCCTGGTAGCCGAGCAGGGTTTCCACTTCGCCCAGCGACATGCCCAATGACCGGCAGCGGCGGATGAAATGCAGCCGCTCGGCGTGGCTGGCATCGTACATCCGGTAATTCGCCTGCGACCTGACCGGCGGCGGCAGCAATCCCTTTTGCTCGTAGAAACGGACCGTCTCGGACTGGCAGCCCGTCAGTTTCGCCAGTTCACCAATGCGCATCAGCATGTTCATCCCTTGACCTTGTAGTTGACCTTGTAGTTACTACAGGGATTCTAATGCAATCATTGTCATTGGAGGTGCAATCATGTCTGCTTGCTGTTCCGGATCCTGCAGTTCGTCCACGCCGCCGCCCGACGGGCGCTACCGCAAAGTGCTGTGGGCGGCGCTGCTCATCAATTTCGCCATGTTCGGCGTGGAGCTGGCCAGCAGCCTGGCCGCCGGCTCGGTGTCGCTGCTGGCCGACTCGGTCGACTTTCTTGGTGACGCGGCCAATTACGGGGTGTCGCTGTTCGTGCTGGGCATGGCCGTGGTGTGGCGTTCGCGCGCGGCCTATGCGAAGGGCGTCGTGATGGGCGTCTTCGGCGTGCTGGTGCTGGCGCGGGCGCTGTGGCTCGGCCTCGACGGCCACCTGCCGCATGCCCAGACCATGGGCGCCGTCAGCCTGCTGGCGCTGGCCGCGAACGGCGCGGTCGCGGCCATGCTGTATGCGTTTCGCAACGGCGACGCCAATATGCGCTCGGTGTGGCTGTGCACGCGCAATGACATGATCGGCAACCTGGCCGTGATGCTGGCGGCGCTGGGCGTGTTCGGCACCCGCGCCGGATGGCCGGATATCGCGGTGGCGAGCATCATGGCTTGCCTCGGCCTGTCGGCGGCGCGCGAAGTGATACGGCAGGCGCGCGGCGAACTGCGTGAGCAGGCGTTGGCGGCAAGCTCGCCGGTGTCGGCCCCGGTGCCTGCGCCGGTGCGTTCGCCGATCGTCGAAATCCGGCGGGGCTGACCGGGATCGTCGTGGTTCCGGCAAACATCGCCGGCCACCATTATTCCAAGGAACGTGCACCCGCCTGCGGCCGTACGTCCTCGCGCTCGCCATGCTCGGCGATCAGCAGGGCCGCGCTGTACAGGTCCGGCGCGATGCGCGTGGGCAGGCGGCGTGGACCCAGGCGCCATTCGGTCTCGCTGCCGTTGTCGATCAGCAGGGTGCGGCAGCCGGCGCGGTTGCCGGCCTCGACGTCGTGCAGGATGTCGCCGATCATCCAGGATGCGCGCAGGTCGATGGCATGCTCGCGCGCCGCGCGCAGCAGCATGCCGGGCGAGGGCTTGCGGCAGGCGCAGGCGACGGCATAGTCGCCGACGGTGCCGAGCGGATGATGGGGGCAATAGTAATAGCCTGCGAGGACGAGCTGCTCGCGAAACAGCAAGTCGTTCAGGCGGTCGAAAACGGGGCGCATCGCCGCTTCGGTGAAACAGCCGTGCGCAATGCCTGACTGGTTGCAGACCACGAACAGGCGGTAGTCGAGCTCGGCAAGCATGCGCAGCGCCGCGCCGGCCCCGCTCACCAGGTGGATGCGGCGCGGCTCGGCATTGAATGGTATGTCGTCGACCAGTGTGCCTTCCTGGTCGAGGAAGATGGCTTTCATCGGATTGCGCGCTCAGGCGAAGCGCACGCGGTAGCGCACCGCGCCGGCCAGGCGCCAGAACACGGACAGTGGCGGCAGCAGGATCGAGGTGACCGCCATCTCGGCCACGTGCGAGGCGCTGTGGGCGGTGCCTTTCAGCCTGCGCAGGCACAGGCGCACCGTGAGCGCCAGCCAGACGAGGGTGGCGGCCAGGGCCAGCCAGCGCAAGCCCAGCGCCCAGCAGGGCAGGGCCAGCAGCAGGGCGGCGACGATGGCGTAGTGGTCCCAGCACGGACCCGCCTCGATGCGTTCGCGGTACAGCGTCGGGTGCTTCTTGTACAGCAGGGCGTCGAACACGGCGTGGCGGATCTGCAGCAGGCTCGCGCCCCAGGGCGCCGGACGCACCGGGTGTGCGACCAGCGCCTGCGGCGCGCGCACGATGCGGATGTTCTGTTCGAGCAGGCGGAAGTGCAGGTCGGCGTCGCTGCCGCGCTGGACGCTGAAGCGTTCGTCGAAGCCGTCGAGGCGTTCGAGCACCGACTTGTGGACGAAGCAGTTGGCGCTGGTGAAATCGGCGAGTTCGTGCGCATGCGCGCTGCGCTGGCGGTCGGTGGGACGGGCCGGCACCGGCGTCTCGATGCGGCCGCAGACGACGGCGGCGCCCGCGTCGACGGCGGCCAGCCCCTGGGCCAGCCAGTCGGGCTGGGCACGGCATCGTCACTGGTGAAGGCGATGATGTCGGCGCGCGCGGCCCGCCAGCCGCGGTTGCGCGCGGCGCCGGGCCCGCGCGGCCCGGTATTGGCGACATAGGCCAGGCGCGGCCCGCGCTCGAGCGTGCGGGTGCGCCAGCCGGCCACCAGGTGCAGCGTGTTGTGGTTGGGTTCGTCGTCCACGACGATGACTTCGACGCTGTGCGGATCGACGCTCTGGCGCATCAGGGCGTCCAGGCTGCGGTCGAGCAGGTCCATGCGGCCGCAGGCCGGCAGCACCACGGAAACCGTGGGGAGGGCATTGCTGGGGGCGTCGTCCGGTGCAGGCATGCGAGGTCTCCTCGTTTCTCCGCTGGTTTCGCGCCACCGCGTGATGGTGGCGATGTCGAGTGGTTCGAGTGCTCTGCGCATGCCCCGGTTCCTCCAGTCCGGTACGGTTTGGAGATGGATCAACGCCGATGCCGGAAAAAAATAAGCGGCCCTCGATGGGCCGCTTGTCATGCGAAAAAAGAGCGTGCCTGGAACCTGCCGGGACAGGTTCCTAGCCGCGCGAGAAGCCGGTGTCGTCGTCCATCTTGCGGTCGCCCGCCAGCTTGTTGGCGCCGCCCGGGCTGCGCGGGTAGCCGCCGGCGGCATCGTTCGACTGGTGCACCGGATTCGGCTCGGCGTGCATGCTGCCGCCCACCTGGTAGCCTTCGCCTTCGGTGCGCGGACCCGAGTTGCCGGGGCTGCGCGGCAAGCCGCCGGACACGTTGTTGGACTTGTGGACGTCGTCGCTGCCCGTGTCGCGCGGCTCGGCGCCGCTTTCGCGGTCCACGCGTTGCTGGACCCGGCTGGCGCTCGCGTCCTGGGTATCGGCACGGTTGTCGTCGCCGCCCTGGCGGTTGCCGTAGATATCGCCGTGCTGCACGCCCGGCACGCCGGCTTCGGTGCCGATCGGCTCCGGCGCCACGGTGCCCGGAACGCGACCGTCGCGGCCCGGTTCGGTGCCGTGCAGCTGCGGATGCGCCGGATCCTGCGGATTGAGCGTGTCGCCGGTCTGGGTCTTGCCCTGGCGGTTGAGGGCGTCGCCGGTCACCGAGACGCCGGTATCGCGCTGGCGGTTGCCCACCGGCTGCTCGAGCTTGCCCCAGGCGTCGGAGTGCATCTGCATCTGGCGCTCGTGGCTGTCGGTGACGCCCTGGGTGGTGCCGCTGCCGCCGGACTGCTGGCCCTGCATCGAGCCGCCGCGGGCCAGGCTGCCGCCCGAATCGTCGATCGCGGAATGACCGTGCTGGCGGCTGGCCGCATTCGGGTAGGTATGGTCGGGCGGGCCATCGCGCGTGATGCCCTTCGAGCCGGGCTTGCCTTTTTCATTGGCGCCGTAGTCGGCCTGGTTGCCGGGAAGTGTGTGCTTGTCTTGCTTGCTGGTGTCCATGACGGTCTCCTGTGCTGGTAGCTAGGCAGGTCGAGTTCCTGCCCTATACAGCCATGATGCGCGCCGCACGCCTGGCACAGAATAGGAAGAGGTAGGGGGCGATGTAGGACTCACCCTGACGGGCCTGTTGGCTACTGGAAGTAATTTTTCGCAGATGCATTATTTGTCGCGCGAAGTCCTACAAAGTCATCTGAAATGCTCCTATAGCCGCATCGGAGATGCCTGCCTAAGATGGGCTTTGACTCATCGTTCGCCGGTCAGCGGCCGGCGGCGGTCAGTCTTCAAGCCTGCCGCAGGACGCGGCGGTTTCCACAAGTGTACAAGGGAGAACGTCATCATGGCCTCAAGCAACCAAGGTAACAAGCAATCTGGCAGCCAGGGCAACAGCCAGAGCACCGCCAGCGGCACCCGCAACCGCGGCTTCGCCTCGATGGATCCGGCGCGCCAGCGCGAAATCGCCAGCCAGGGCGGCAAGGCCGCCCATGCCAAGGGCACCGCCCACGAATTCACGTCGGAAGAAGCACGCCGCGCCGGCAGCTTGAGCCACGGTAACCGCCAGTCCGCCAGCGCCGGCGCAAGCACGGCATCGCGTACTTCGAGCAAGGGCGGCAACCGCCAGAGCGCCCAGGGCGGCAACCGCAGTGGCGGCTCCAAGGAATAAGCACGCGGTCGGCCGAGGGCCGGCGTTGGAGATGCGACGGGAAGCCACGGGCTTCCCGTTTTGCTTTGGTTTTGCCTCCAATACACACAAAACGCGAATGGGATGGGGTAGAATCGCTGCGCCTTTTTCAACCTTCCCCCAAGGATCAACGTCGTGAAACCAGCGGTCATTCGTCAAGTCAAGAGCCTGTCCATGTCCTGCGACCGGGTTGGCAACCTGTTGCTCACCAAGTTCTCCAGCCAGGGCGCGAGCGACCTGTGCATCCACATCCCGGCCTCGATCGTGTTCTGGCTGCTCAAGCACTTGCCGGTCAACCGCGATCCGCAGCTGAAAGCGCCGCCGGCCGGGCCCGGCATCACCCAGGCCGATTGGGACAGTCCCCATGTGCCGCGCGCGCAATACGTGAACTGCAAGGAACTGCCGGGCGCGATCCGCATGACCTTCGTGCTCGACCGCAAGCCTGACCTGACCGTCGTCCTCGACCGCGGCAACGTCGAACTGATGCGCCAGATCATGACCATGTACACCAAGGACCTGATCGACCTCGACGCGCAGTAAACACGCGCTTTCGCCCGGCCCGGCATCGGCGCTCGGCGTGGCCGATCCGGTATCATGGCCGGCGCTGCTTATGCACTGATCGTCGGGCAGGCGCCCGACGCCCCGATATTTGCACACCGTCCACCGCGACGGGCCATGAAAGGATCCCACGATGCCCATCAAGATCAGCACGATGTTCGACTCCGGTTCGATCGACGTCGTCCGCGCCGACAACGCCAAACAGATCGACCTGAACCTGCGCAAGGATTCGCACGCCGACATCCACCAGTGGTTCCACTTCCGCCTGCAGGGCGCGCGCGGCCAGGCTGTCACGATGCGCTTCCTGAACGCCGGCCAGGCCACCTATCCGAAGGGCTTCGAGGGCTACCAGGCGGTGGCCAGCTACGATACCGAGAACTGGTTCCGCGTCCCCACCAGCTTCGACGGCCAGGTGATGACCATCGAGCACACCCCGGAACTGGACAGCGTCTACTACGCCTATTTCGAACCCTACACCTGGGAGCGCCACCTGCGCCTGCTGGGCGAAGTGGCCGAGAACCCGATCGCGCGCGTGCACGACATCGGCAGCACGGTCGACGGCCGCGACATGAACCTGGTGGTGATCGGCAATCCGCAGGCCGAGAAAAAAATCTGGGTCATCGCGCGCCAGCACCCGGGCGAATCGATGGCCGAGTGGTTCGTCGAAGGCATGATGGATGCGCTGCTCGACAACGCCAATCCGGTCGCGCGCAAGCTCCTGCAGCGCGCCGTGTTCTACATCGTGCCGAACATGAACCCGGACGGCTCGGTGCGCGGCAACCTGCGCACCAATGCCGCCGGCGCCAACCTCAACCGCGAGTGGATGAACCCGTCGCTCGAGCGCAGCCCGGAAGTCTATTGCGTCAAGAACAAGATCGAAGAAGTCGGCATCGACATGTTCTTCGACATCCACGGCGACGAGGCGCTCCCCTACAACTTCGTGGCCGGCTGCGAGATGCTCGAAGACTTCACCGCCGAGCGCGCGCTGGAGCAGAGCACCTTCATCGACCGCTATATCTCGTGCAGCCCGGATTTCCAGAAGGAATACGGCTACGCCGCCAGCAAGTACAACGACGAGCTCCTGACGCTGGCCTCGAAGTACGTCGGCCACCACTACAAATGCCTGTCGCTGACGCTCGAGATGCCGTTCAAGGACAACGCCAACCTGCCCGACCCGCACGTGGGCTGGAATGGCGCGCGCAGCGCCGGGCTGGGCGCGGCGATGCTGCAGCCGATCCTGCAGGCGCTGGGCTGATCGCATGGGCGTCGTCTACACGCATGTTGAGATCGAGCGCAAGTTCCTGGTCGCGAACGATGCCTGGCGCACGCTGGGCACGCCCGTCCTGGTGCGCCAGGGTTACCTGAGCTCCGACCCGCTGCGCACCGTGCGGGTGCGCATCTACGGCGACCAGGGTTTTCTTACCATCAAGAGCAAGAGCGAAGGCGCGACGCGCGGCGAGTGGGAATATCCGATTCCCTTGAATGATGCCGCCGAATTGCTCGACCGCCTGTGCGAGCGGCCGTTGGTCGAGAAATATCGGCGCCGCATCGAGCACGCGGGCTTCACCTGGGAAGTCGACGAATTCCTGGGCGAGAACGCGGGCCTGGTGGTGGCCGAGATCGAACTGCCGGCCGAAGACGCCGTCTTCGACAGGCCGGACTGGATCGGCCAGGAAGTCACCGGCGACAAGCGCTATTACAACTCCAACCTGATCCGTTCTCCGTATTCCACCTGGACCGATACCGAATAATGACGACCGCTTCGCCCATGATGTCACGCCGCAGCCTGCTCGCTTTTTCCCTCACCACCGCACTGGGCCTGGCGCTGCCGGCCAGCGGCGCGTTTGCGGCCGACAATGCCTACTTTCCGCCGGCCGGCGAGTGGGCCCGCAAGGATCCGGCCCAGCTGGGCATGGACCCGGCGGCCCTGGCCGCGGCCGTCCAGTTCGCGCAGTCGCGCGAGACCGAGCGTCCGCTCGACCTGTCCGACCAGGAAGCGATCTTCGGCACCCGCCTGGGCTCGATGCCGACGAAGCGCGCCCGTACCAATGGCGTCGTGATCTACAAGGGCTATGTGGTGGCCGAGTTCGGCGATACGCGTTTCGTCGACCCGACCTATTCGGTGGCCAAGAGCATGCTGGCGACGGTTGCCGGTGTGGCGGTGCGCGACGGCCGTATCCAGGTCAATGACCCGGTGGCGAAGACGGTCGACGACGGCGGCTACGCGGCGCCGCACAATGCGTCGGTCACCTGGAAGCAGCACCTGCAGCAGGAATCGGAGTGGGAAGGCGAGCTGTGGGGCAAGCACAGCAATTTCATCGGCAAGCAGGCCTTCGGCAAGGGCGAGAAAAAGCCGCGCGCGGTCAAGACGCCGGGCAGCTTCTATGAATACAACGATACCCGCGTGAACCGCTTCGCCCTGTCGCTGCTGCGCGTGTTCGGCCAATCCGTGCCGGACGTGTTCCAGCAGCAGGTCATGGATCCGATCGGCGCCTCGCCGACCTGGAAGTGGGTTCCTTACCATAACAGCTATGTCGAGGTGAACGGCAAGCAGGTCCCATCGGTCAGCGGCGGCACGCGCTGGGGTGGCGGCATGTGGATCGACAGCTGGGACATGGCCCGCTTCGGCTACCTGTGGCTGAACGGGGGCAACTGGGGCGGCAAGCAGATCCTGCCGGCGTCCTACGTGAAGGAAGCGCTCACCCCGAGCGCCCACGGCCCGGATTATGGCTACCTTTGGTGGCTCAACACCAAGGGCAAGAACCTGCCAGGAATGCCGGCCACCGCCTTCGCGGCGCTGGGGGCGGGCAGCAATGACATCGTCGTGTCGCCCGAGCATGACCTGGTGATCGTCTGGCGCTGGCATGCCGGCAACGCGGCCGAGTTCGCCACGCGCGTGATCGCTGCCATTCGCAAATAAACACATCCAATATCTGCAACGCGGGCCGCTCCAATTGTGCGGAGCAAAACAGGATTGAGTGATATATTTTTATCATTAATTCCACCCGCGATGCGGTGTTGTGTGTCCACGATTGACCCGACAATTTGTTCTTGAAGCAACCCAGGTCGGGTCAAGGTCAGGCGTACGCTCCGGCATTGCCAACACCACCAGGACACACAAGAATGAACAAGAATATCGCCATCGTCGGCGCGGGATTCTCCGGGGCCGTGATCGCAAACCAGCTGGCGCAGGCCGGCTATACCGTCGACGTGTTCGAGTCGCGTCCCCACATCGCCGGCAACTGCTATTCCGAGCGCGACGCCGAGACCGGCGTCATGGTCCACGTCTACGGCCCCCACATCTTCCACACCGATAACGAGCGCGCCTGGGAATTCGTCAACCGCTATGCCGAGTTCAAGCCTTACGTCAACCGCGTCAAGGCCATCACCGGCGGCAAGGTCTTCACCCTGCCGATCAACCTGCTGACCATCAACCAGTTCTTCAACAAGACCATGGGCCCGGCCGAGGCGCAGGAATTCCTGCAGAACCTGGGCGACAGGTCGATCGAGAACCCGACCACCTTCGAAGAGCAGGCGCTGCGCTTCGTCGGCCGCGAACTGTACGAAGCCTTCTTCAAGACCTATACGATCAAGCAATGGGGCCTGCATCCGAGCGAGCTGCCGGCCAGCATCCTCAAGCGCCTGCCGGTGCGCTTCAATTACGACGACAATTACTTCAACCACAAATACCAGGGTATGCCGGCCGACGGCTACACGGCGCTGGTCCAGAACATCCTCGACGTGCCGGGCGTGACCGTGCACCTGAGCACGGCCTTCGATCCGGCCGACAAAGGCAACTACGCCCACGTGTTCTACAGCGGCCCGATCGACGCCTGGTTCAAGCACGAAGAGGGCCGCCTGCCTTACCGCACGCTGGACTTCGAAACCTTCCGCGCCGACGGCGACTACCAGGGCAATGCCGTCATCAATTACTGCGACGACGAAAAGAAATACACCCGTATTACCGAGCACAAGCATTTCTCGCCGTGGGAAAAGCACGAGAAGACCATCTGCTACGCCGAGTACAGCCGCCAGTGCGAAGAGAAAGACATCCCGTACTATCCGATCCGCCAGACGCGCGAGAAGGCGCAGCTGGAGCTGTACGTCAACAAGGCGAAGAACGAAGACAACGTCACCTTCGTCGGCCGCCTGGGCACCTACCGCTACCTGGACATGGACGTCACCATCCACGAAGCGCTGCTCACTTCCGATAAATTCCTCGAAACCGCGAAGAACGGCGAGCGCATGCCGGCCTTCACCATCGATCCGATGGCCTGATTCCAGGCACTCGCAATCAGGCCACGAAACCGCCGTCGATCAACAGGTCGGCGCCGGTGACACAGGCGGCTTCCGGTCCGGCCAGGCAGGCGACCATGGCCGCGATCTCTTCGGGACGGCCATGGCCTGATCGCCCTATAGTCGTGCAGGCCAGCGACGAACTCGGCCTTTTCCGGGTGCATGTCGGTGTCGACCGGGCCGGGCAGCATAATTGATCGTGCTGCCGTTGCCGCACGCGCAACCGTTCCTGCGCCGCGGGACGCTGGTGGACATCTTGCCGGGCTGGTTCGTGGAGTGGCGGGCGCTTTGCCTGTATTGCGCGAGCCGCAGGCTGCTGCCGGCCAAGACGCGCGTCTTCATCGACTTCGTCGTCGAACGTTTTCACGAGCAGGGGCTGGCGCGGCAATTCATCACGCCGGAGCGTGCGGCAGAGGAGAGGGGAGAGGCTCCCGCCGCGGCGGGAGCCTGAACGACATCAGTGGAAGTGCTCGGTGCCGGCCGGCGCGTCTTCCGGCATCTCGGCATGCACCAGCTCGCCGGTCGGATCGGCGAACAAAGGCGCGCCGCAGTCGTCGCAATACTCGGCCACGTAGCGCTCGTTGATGCGCTTGATGTGGGCGATGCCGGCGTCGTTGAGGTGGGCCGCGATCTCGTTGATCGGGGACAGCGGCGTGGCGCTGACCGCCAGCGGGCCTTCCATCGGCGTGCCGTTCTCGTCTTCCTGGCCATACAGCGGCCAGACGATGCCATACACCACGTCGGCGCTCTGGCGCATGGTGAACGAGACGCGGTATTCGTCGATCTGGATGTCCGGCGACTCTTCGCCGAAGCCGGCGATCACGGCGCGCAGGTCGGACGCTTCCACGCCCAGTGTATTGGTCAGGTAGTGCACGGCGGCGCGGATCGAGATCGGGCGGATCAGCTTGTCGGCTTCGCGGCAGGCCACGTAATAAGCTTTCGGCAGGAGCAGCTCGATGCCGCAGCCCGGCAGCAGGCGCGCGATATTCGCGGTGGCCTGAGCGCGCCACTGCTCGAGGCTGCGGTTGCGCTCGTCGGCGAAACGCAGATGATGCTGCGGCTCTTGCCAGCGGAACAGCGGCTCACCGGCTGGGGCCACGATCGCGATAAGGAGGTAGCGGGTATCGGCCAGGAAGGGCGCGGTCTCGTCCAGGTGCTGGGCAGGCTTGATGGTGCCGCCCTTGTGCGCGGCGGCCGCCAGCTTTTGCGTCAACGCCGCGGTTTCGGCGTGGGTGCGTGGGAGCTGATCGAGCGAATATAAGGTTGGAGCAATTGCCATCTTGGTGCCGTCGGCCAGCAGGTGGGCCGAGAAGTGGGCGCCCAGTGTCGACAGCAAGTCGTTCGGGATGGCGCCGGTGGCGATCGAGAAGCGGGTCCAGGCCAGGATCGGCGCCGCGACCAGCAGGGCCTGCCAGGTGACGTCGCCGCCTTCGGCCTGCTCGACCATGGTGGCCGACTCGCTGACCGCCTCGACGGTATCCATCAGCACGTCGTACGAGGCCAGGTCATCCTTGAACAGGGCGTTCAGCGAGGCGTCGATGCTGTCCTGGTGATTGGTCTTGAGCAGCTTTTGCAGGCACGTGTCGAGTTGGTGTTCCCACGCACGTTCTTCAGCGCGGCTGGCAGCTTGCATGAGGGCTTGCGAGAGGCTGACGAGGCGCTGGCTTTCTGCGGAAAGTTTTGGAGTTGAATCTTTGGAAGGACGACGCATGGCGCTGGTGGGTCTCTTGTCAGTGAATGTTTCGAAAGGCCGAGGGGTGATGATAAACCCATATCCCCGGTATTGTAGTTGATTCGGCCACAGGTCATGAACAATGGCTGTCGTGCAGGAACGATAAAGCCAGTCGATCGCCACGCAAGCAAACGCTTGCACAATACACGAACAGGGTACATAATGAGAATAATTCTCATTCAATCAAGTTTGGGAAGAGTGTTTGGCGTGTTCGAGCTGTATTTCCAGCTTGTATTTTTAGTTTGTGTTTCCAGCTTGTGTTGCAAGCAGTAGCCGTCCTTGACCGGGAAAGCACGGACGGATGTTTCTCACGGAGTACCACCCCCGCCGGGCAACCGGATTCTGCCCTCCTGGCCATGTCAGGAGGGATTTTTTTGTTGGCTCGATAAAACGAAGAACGACATGATGCTGCATATTCCCGGCGTGCTGACGCCGGACCAGGTAGCCCAACTCCGCGCCCGCATGGCGGGCGCGCCGGAATGGCTCGATGGCCGCGAGAGCGTCGGCCCGCAAGGCGCGAAGGTCAAGCGCAACCGCCAGTTGGGCGAGGGCACGCCACTGGCCGTCGAGCTGGGCCAGATCGTGAGCGCGGCCCTGATGGCTAATCCGATGTTCTTTTCCAGTGTGTTGCCGTTGCGGGTGCTGGCGCCTTACTTCAACGCCTACAGCGGCGGCGAACATTATGGATTGCACGTGGACGGCGCGATCCGTGCCCAGCGCGGCGGCGGGGCGCCGGTACGGGCCGACGTCTCGACCACCGTGTTCCTGAGCGAACCGGAAGAATACGAGGGCGGCGAACTCGAAGTGGTCGACCTGTACGGCACCCACGAGGTCAAGCTGGCGGCGGGCGATGCGATCGTGTATTCGTCGGGCAGCGTGCACCAGGTGCGGCCGGTGACGCGTGGCGAACGGGTGGCGTCCTTCCTTTGGACCCAGAGCATGGTGCGCGACGACGGCAAGCGCGGCATGCTGTTCGAACTCGATACGCAGATCCAGAAGCTGCGCGCGCAGCATGGGGAGTCGGAGGTCACGGTGGGGTTGACGGCGCATTATCACAATCTGCTGAGGATGTGGGCCGAGGTTTGAAGCAGTACGACGCTCGGTAACGTCACTTTTATCGGTACGCTTGCACGTCGTTCCCGCGCAGGCGGGAATCTGATTTTGCTTGCGCTGCCACTGCGCTGGAACTTGGATTCCCGCCTGCGCGGAAATGACGTACATGGGGTGGTGGTTCAACGCGGAGAATGTGGTGCGCAGCTGGTCAAACCAAAGAAAAGGGCTGGAACCCGTGAGGATTCCAGCCCTTTTGCCATCCAGGCAACCCGCTTGCGCGGGCCTTCCAGATTTAGGCAGCCAGCAGCTGACGCAGCACGAACGGCAGAATACCGCCATGCTTGTAGTAGTCGACTTCGATCGGGGTGTCGATACGCAGCAGCACTTTGACTTCCTGCGATTCGCCGTTTTCGCGGTGGATCACGAGGGTCGCCAGTTGTTGCGGCTTGATCTCGCCTTCCAGACCTTTCAGGTCGAAGGTTTCCTTGCCGGTGATGCCCAGCGATTCGACGCTGTCGTTGCCGATGAACTGCAGCGGCAGCACGCCCATGCCGACCAGGTTCGAGCGGTGGATGCGCTCGTACGAACGCACGACCACGGCCTTCACGCCCAGCAGCTGGGTGCCCTTGGCGGCCCAGTCGCGCGACGAGCCGGTGCCGTACTCTTCGCCGCCGAAGATCATGGTCGGGGTGCCCGCGGCCACGTACTTCATTGCAGCGTCATAGATCGACATCTGTTCGCCGGTCGGCTGGTGCAGGGTGATGCCGCCTTCGACTGCCGAACCGTCGGCCTTCGGTGGGATCATCTTGTTCTTGATACGCACGTTGGCGAAGGTGCCGCGCATCATGATCTCGTGGTTGCCGCGGCGCGAGCCGTAGGAGTTGAAGTCCGCTTTCAGGACGTCATGTTCCTTGAGCCACTTGCCTGCAGGACCGTCTTCCTTGATCGAACCGGCCGGGGAGATGTGGTCGGTGGTGATCGAGTCGCCGAACACGCCCAGTGCGCGGGCGCCGGTGATGCCGGTGGCGGCCGCTTTCGGGGTCATCTCGAAGTCGGCGAAGAATGGCGGTTCGGCGATGTAGGTCGACTCAGGCCAGTTGTAGACTTGACCTTCGGTCGACGACACGCGTTCCCACAGCGCGCCAGGGTTGCCCTTGACGTCGGCGTAGTTCTTCTTGAAGACCTCCGAGTTCATCGCGAAGCGCATCAGTTCGCCGATCTCTTGCGAGGTCGGCCAGATGTCGCCCAGGTAGACGTCGACGCCGTTGCTGTCCTTGCCCACCGGCTCGGTCATCAGGTCTTTCGTCATGTTGCCGGCGATCGCGTAGGCGACGACCAGCGGTGGCGAGGCCAGGAAGTTCGAGCGGATGTTCGGGTGGATCCGTGCTTCGAAGTTGCGGTTGCCCGACAGTACGGCGGCAGCGACGATGTCGTTCTGGGTGATCGTGGCGTTCAGTTCCGGGGTCAGGTCGCCGGCATTGCCGATGCAGGTGGTGCAGCCGTAGGCGGTCACGCCGAAGCCCAGCTTGTCCAGGTAAGGCAGGAGGCCAGCGGCGGTCAGGTACTCGGTGACCACGCGCGATCCTGGCGCCAGCGACGACTTGATGTGCGGCGCCACGGTCAGGCCGCGCTCGACGGCTTTCTTGGCCAGCAGGCCCGCGGCCAGCAGCACGCTCGGGTTCGAGGTGTTGGTGCACGAGGTGATGGCGGCGATCAGGATGTCGCCGTTCTTCACGCGCACGCCGTTGGTGGTCTCGTAGACCTTGTGCAGGTCGTCCGGGTTCTTGTTGAAGCCGTTCTGGGTGGTCGGCTTGCTGAACAGGTCGGCGAAGGTGTTCTTGACGTTGCCCAGTTCGATACGGTCTTGCGGACGCTTCGGACCGGCCAGCGATGGGGTCACGGTCGACAGGTCGAGTTCCACCACGCGGGTGTAGTCGATCTCGCCTTCCTGCGGGATGCCGAACATGCCCTGGGCCTTGTAGTAGCCTTCGAAGGCAGCCAGTTCTTCTTCGGTACGGCCGGTGCCGCGGAAGTAGTCGACGGTCGCTTCGTCCACCGGGAAGAAGCCCATGGTCGCGCCGTATTCAGGCGCCATATTGCCGATGGTCGCGCGGTCGGTGGTCGACAGCGAGCGGGTGCCTTCGCCGAAGAATTCAACGAACTTGCCCACGACTTTCTCTTTGCGCAGCAGCTCGGTGATGGTCAGCACCAGGTCGGTCGCGGTGCAGCCTTCGCGGAGTTTACCCTTCAGGTTGACGCCGATGACGTCCGGGGTCAGGAAGTAGACCGGCTGGCCCAGCATGCCGGCTTCGGCTTCGATGCCGCCCACGCCCCAGCCGACGACGCCGACGCCGTTGATCATGGTGGTGTGCGAGTCGGTGCCGACCAGGGTGTCAGGGTAGTACATGTCGCCCTGTTTCATGACGCCGCGCGCCAGGTATTCCAGGTTGACCTGGTGGACGATGCCGAAGCCCGGAGGGACGACGCCGAAGGTGTCGAAGGCCTGCATGCCCCACTTCATGAACTGGTAGCGCTCGTTGTTGCGCTGGAATTCCAGTTTCATGTTCAGGTCGAGCGCGTTAGGCTCGCGGAAGTGGTCGATGGTGACCGAGTGGTCGACCACCAGGTCGACCGGCACCAGCGGTTCGATCTTCTTCGCGTCCATGCCCATCTTGGCGGCGACGTTGCGCATCGCGGCCAGGTCGGCCAGCAGCGGCACGCCGGTGAAGTCCTGCAGCACGACGCGGGCCACGACGAACGGGATCTCGTCGGTACGCTCTGCGGTCGCGCCCCAGTTGGCGACTTGCTTGACGTGCTCTTCGGTGACCTTCTTGCCGTCGCAGTTACGCAGCACGGACTCGAGGACGATACGGATCGACACCGGCAGGCGCGACAGGTTCACACCGAGGTTTTCCGCCAGCGCCGGCAGCGAATGGAACTGGCCGCTCTGGCCTGCGCCGATCGGGAATTCCTTCAGTGTGTTCAGAGTGTTGCGAGACATAATCTCTCCTTCAGTGGGAATATTGTTATTTCAACAGCAGCGTTCACGGAAATAACGGACCAGATATAACTTCGGGCGACAGAACGGCGCGGAGTTCCGGGAAAATCCGCGCCGCATCCTCAAGTCTTGCTCGCCTCCGGTTCCGCGGTCGCCACGATCGCGGACTGTTCGGCGTTCTTGCATTCATTGGCCAGCTGGCGGTTGAGCTTCGAGTCGAGCAGGATGCCCTTGGACGGGATACCGATCCAGATCAGGCCATAGTGCGGATTCTCGAAGCGCAGCGCGCCGGTGGTGGTGCCGATGCGCGCCAGGCGGTGCAGGCGCTGTTTCCAGCGCAGCGCGATATGGCTGCCATCGGTCTCGTTGGTATAGATCGTGATTTTGTTGCCGAGTTCGCAAGCGTATTCGGTCACCTTGGTGTCGGTGATGTCCGGCTCGTTGACTTCGAGCGGATCGGCGGCTGCAGCCGCAGCGGCTGCAGCTGCCGCGGCCGCGGCAGCGGCTTGCGCCTTCTTCGACGGTTTCTTCTTGGCTTGCGCCTTCAGGACTTTTTCCGCTTTCGGATGCGTTTCCTTGGAGGCTGCCGCGCTTGCCGGCGCGCACACGACGGCAGCCGCGAGCGCGACGGCGCAGGCGGCGATCATTTTCGGGAGGAGGGTGGCCATGGTCGGTTTATTCGCTGTCGGGGAGGTTGACGATTGCGGCAGCGGCTTCCGGCAGCGCGAGGCCCGCCAGTTTGGCACGCTGCAACACCGACCAATAATATCGGTAGCTCGCACGGTCGTGCAAGCGGCCATGTTGGGCAATCGGTCCCCACTCCGCCGCCATCGCCTCCGTCAAGATATTCGTCGCTTCATTGACCTCGGAAAGGCGCGGCGTGAACGCCTTCAGGATCGGCTTGATCTGGTCCGGATGGATGCTCCACATCCGGGTGAAGCCGAATTCGGCGCCGGCGCGCTGGGCGTCGTTGGCGACCGTCGGGCTGTCCTTGATGTCGGTCGTGACGTTGTGCGCCGCCACCTTGCCGTGGGCGTGGCAGGCCGCCACCATCTCGAGCTTGGCGCGCACCACCAGCGGGTGGGTGAACTGGCCCGGGGTGCGCATCGCGCTGGCGGGGATGGCCCCATAGTGGCTCGACACAAAATCCATGATGCCGAACGACAGGCACTCGACCTGGGGCAGGGCGGCGATGTCGTAGGCTTCGCGCAGCGCGCCGTGGGTCTCGATCAATACGTGCACCGGCAGGTTGACCGGTCCGGCGCTCCGGCGGCCGGCGCTCTGGGCGTGCTGGTTGATCAGGTCGATGGCGCGCGTGACTTCGATCGCGCTTTCCACCTTGGGCAGCACCACATAGGCCAGGCGTTTGGCCGCGCCGCCGACGATCAATTCGACGTCCTTCGCAAAATGGGGGCTGGCCGGCTCGTGCAGGCGCGCGCCGATGCGGTCGAAATGGTTGTCGTCGCTATTGACGAGCTGCGCCACCAGGATGGCGTGCTCCAGTTCGCTGCCGGCGGTGGCGCCGTCTTCGCAGTCGAAAGTGATGTCGAACAGGGGGCCAAGCTCTTGTTGCAGGGCCATCGATTTGCGCATCAGCTTCTCGGAGCCGGCGTAGTGGTCGCAGGCGGGGAGAAGGAGCGGCTGGCGTTTGCCCTGGAATAAAACCTCGGAAGGGTGCATATCTCTCACAACATGAAACGGCCGTGCCAGTTGAATGACACGGCGCGGTTTGGCGCACGGCAAATGCCGCGCGCCAGGTTCAAACTTAGCCCAGCAGGTGAGCGACGCCCGCCTTCTCTTCTTCCAGCTCTTTCAGGGTCAGGTTGATGCGCTCTTGCGAGAACGCATCGATGTCCAGACCCTGGACGATGGTGTATTCGCCATTCTCGGTGGTCACCGGGAAGCCGAACATGGTGCCTTCAGGGATGCCGTAGGAACCATCCGAAGGGATACCCATGGTGGTCCACTTGCCGTTGGTGCCCAGCACCCAGTCGCGCACGTGGTCGATGGCGGCGTTGGCGGCCGAAGCAGCCGACGACAGGCCGCGCGCTTCGATGATGGCGGCGCCGCGCTTGCCGACGGTCGGCAGGAAGGTGTTGGCGTTCCATTCCTGGTCGTTGATCAGGTCCTTGATCGACTCGCCGCCGGCGGTGGCGAAGCGGTAGTCGGCGTACATGGTCGGCGAGTGGTTGCCCCACACGACCATCTTTTCGATGTCCTTGACGGCCTTGCCGGTCTTGGCGGCCACTTGCGACAGGGCGCGGTTGTGGTCCAGGCGCAGCATGGCGGTGAAGTTCTTGGCCGGCAGGCTCGGGGCCGATTTCATCGCGATGTAGGCGTTGGTGTTGGCCGGGTTGCCGACCACCAGCACCTTGACGTTGCGCGAAGCGACGGCGTCCAGCGCTTTACCTTGCACGGTGAAGATCTGGGCGTTGGCTTCCAGCAGGTCCTTGCGCTCCATGCCCGGGCCGCGTGGGCGGGCGCCGACCAGCAGGGCGACGTCGGCGTCCTTGAAGGCGGTCATCGGATCCGAGTGGGCGGTCATGCCCTCGAGCAGCGGGAATGCGCAGTCGTCGATTTCCATCATGACGCCCTTGAGCGCCTTCTGTGCCTTCTCGTTGTCGATCTCGAGCAGCTGAAGGATGACCGGCTGGTCCTTGCCCAGCATGTCGCCGTTGGCGATGCGGAACAGCAGGGAATAGCCGATCTGGCCGGCCGCGCCGGTGACGGCGACGCGCATTGGGGTTTTAGCCATGATGAATCTCCAAAGTGGGAATGAAAACGGTTTGCGCCGGTGCCGACGCCGAGCATACGCCTGTTTGGTTACAAGTTACTTTCACTGCGGTTGGGTGAAGCTGCAATGATACCAAAAGCGCACTTCAAGCCTTCAAGGTCAAAAGACGGGTGTCGCGCGCGTACAATGATGTCAAGAGTGGCGCCGACTCCCGGTCGGCCATGAGTGTATTCCTCTGCCGTTTGGTCTGTCAATTCAATATCATATGTCTTATATAAGACACATATCTGAAGACCTCTAATACTGGACGGTCATGCACTTTTGTGGTGAAATCGCGGTCTATGAATTCCGCCCCGTCCAATCCGGCCGTTGATCCTGCCAGCAGTGGCTCGCCGTCGTTCCGGCCCCTCTACCAGCAGATCAAGGCGCTGATCACCCAGAGCCTGCAGGCGGGTGAATGGAAACCTGGCGAACTCATGCCGAGCGAAGTCGAGCTGGCGGCCCGTTTCAAGGTCAGCCAGGGCACCGTGCGCAAGGCGATCGACGAACTGGCCGCCGAGAACCTCGTGCTGCGACGCCAGGGCAAGGGCACCTTCGTTGCCAGCCACGCCGAAGAGCGCGCCCATTTCCGCTTCCTGCGGCTGATGCCGGATGAAGGCGTCCCGCATCATCCCGAGAACCGCTTCCTCGAGGTCAAGCGCATTCGCGCGCCGGCCGAGGTCGCGCGCCTGCTCGACCTCAAGTCGGGCGACGCCGTGGTCTACATCAAGCGTGTGCAGTCGTTCGACGGCCAGCCGACCATCCTGGAAGAGCTGTGGCTGCCGGGGCAGCTGTTCAAGGGGCTGAGCGCGGAGCGGCTGCAGGAATATAAGGGGCCGATGTACGGCCTGTTCGAGACCGAGTTCGGCACGCGCATGATCCGCGCGACCGAAAAGATCCGCGCGGTGTCGGCCGATGCGACCACGGCCGAGCACCTGAAGGTGGCGCCCGGCACGCCGCTGCTGTTGGGCGAGCGGGTGTCGTTCACCTATGGCGACAAGGCCGTCGAGCTGCGCCGCGAGCTGTACTCGACCGCGAAACACCATTATTTGAACGAATTGTCGTAAGGAGCGTCAAGCGGGAAACAGCCGAGTCAATATTCTCTGTTTTCTGTCTTTTCGAATAGTTCGGAAAAGAGCCAAATGGGATAAAACTCCCCTCTGCGGCAATCGTGCGAATGCGATTAAAATATATTGGTTTTGGGTACGCGACGGACATGACCCGGTTCGCCGCTCGCTGTCCCGCTGGTTTGGTCCCACTTTCCCGGACCGGGCCGTGAAATCGGCAAGAATGCAGGGTTCATACAAAAATTTGTCATAAATGGGAGGTGTACCATCATGTCGGAAGCCGTGAGAGAAGCAAGCAAGAAAGGGCGGCCGGTGTATCGCAACGTCGGATTCGGCGATATCACGACGAAATATCGCATGCCGCCGTCGGCGATCGTGTCGATCCTGCACCGCGTCAGCGGCGCCGGAATGTTCCTGCTGCTGCCGTTCCTGCTGTATTTGTTCCAGCAGAGCCTGCTGTCGGAATCGACGTTCGGCTACTTCGCCGGCATCGTGTCGCACCCGCTGGTCAAGATCATCCTGCTGGGCCTGTCCTGGGCTTACCTGCACCACTTCACCGCCGGCATCCGCCACCTGTTCATGGACAATCACTTTGCCCTGGATAAGGACGCCGCCCAGAAGACCGCACGCTGGGTGCTGATCATCAGCCTGCTGCTGACCGCCCTGGTCGGCCTGAAACTGTTCGGAGTGTTTTAAATCATGGCAACCAAGAATAATATCGGACCACGCCGCATGGTCGTCGGCGCCCACTACGGCTTCCGCGACTGGCTGGCGCAGCGCGTCACCGCCATCGTCATGGCGATCTACACGGTCGTCCTGCTGGTCTCCTTCCTGACCGGCCAGAATTTCACCTATGAAGGCTGGGCCGGCCTGTTCGCCCAGCAATGGTTCAAGCTGTTCTCGCTGGTGACTTTCCTGGCGCTGTACTACCACGCCTGGGTCGGTATCCGTGACATCTGGATGGACTACGTCAAGAACGCAGGCCTGCGCCTGCTGCTCCAGCTCGCAACGATCTTCTGGCTGATCGCTTGCGCCGCCTGGACCGTGCAAATTCTGTGGAGTGTGTAATCGTGGCAGCAATCAAAACTGCAATCCCAACCCGTCGCTTTGACGCGGTCATCGTTGGCGCCGGCGGTTCCGGCATGCGCGCTTCGCTGCAACTGGCCGAAGCCGGTCTGAACGTCGCAGTCCTGTCGAAAGTCTTCCCGACCCGCTCGCACACCGTCGCGGCGCAGGGCGGCATCGGCGCCTCGCTGGGCAATATGAGCGAGGACGACTGGTACTGGCACATGTTCGACACCGTCAAGGGTGGCGACTACCTGGGCGACCAGGATGCGATCGAATTCATGTGCCGCGAAGCACCGAAGGTCGTCTATGAGCTGGAACACTTCGGCATGCCGTTCGACCGCAATCCCGACGGCACCATCTACCAGCGCCCATTCGGCGGCCACACCGCGAACTTCGGCGAAAAGCCGGTCCAGCGCGCCTGCGCCGCGGCCGACCGTACCGGCCACGCGCTGCTGCACACCCTGTACCAGCGTAACGTCCGCGCCCGCACCCACTTCTTCGTCGAGTGGATGGCCCTGGACATCATCCGCGACGCCGATGGCGACGTGGTCGGCGTGATGGCCCTGGAAATGGAAACCGGCGACGTGATGATCCTGGAAGCGAAGACCACCATCTTCGCCACCGGCGGCGCAGGCCGCATCTTCGCCGCATCGACCAACGCCTTCATCAACACCGGCGACGGCATGGGCATGGCGGCGCGCGCCGGCCTGCCACTGCAAGACATGGAGTTCTGGCAGTTCCACCCAACGGGTGTCTCGGGCGCCGGCGTCCTGATCACCGAAGGTGTGCGCGGCGAGGGCGGTATCCTGATCAACTCGAACGGCGAACGCTTCATGGAGCGCTATGCGCCGACCCTGAAGGACCTGGCGCCGCGCGACTTCGTGTCGCGTTCGATGGACCAGGAGATCAAGGAAGGCCGCGGCTGCGGTCCGAACAAGGACCACGTGCTGCTGGACCTGCGCCACATCGGCAAGGACACCATCGAGAAGCGCCTGCCGTCGATCCTGGAAATCGGCCACAAGTTCGCCAACGTCGACGCGACCAAGGAACCGATCCCGGTCGTCCCGACCATCCACTACCAGATGGGCGGCATCCCGACCAATATCCACGGTCAAGTGGTCGCGCCTGACGGTACCGGCGGCCAGAAGATCGTCAACGGCCTGTACGCGATCGGCGAATGCGCCTGCGTCTCGGTCCACGGCGCGAACCGCCTGGGCACGAACTCGCTGCTCGACCTGGTGGTGTTCGGCCGCGCGGCCGGCAACCACGTGGTGGCGTCGAACCTGAAGCAGAAGTCGAACAAGCCGCTCCCGAGCGACGCGGCCGACTTCGCGCTGGCGCGCCTGAACAAGCTCGAGACCTCGACCGGTGGCGAAAAGGTGCAGCACGTCGCCAACGACATCCGCGCCACGATGCAGAAATACTGCGGCGTGTTCCGTACCCAGGAACTGCTGGATGCGGGCGTCAAGGAAATCATGAAGCTCGACGAGCGTCGCAAGCACGTGTCGTTCCAGGACAAGTCGAAGGTGTTCAACACGGCCCGCGTGGAAGCGCTGGAACTCGACAACCTGATCGAGACCGCCAAGGCGACCATCGTGTCGGCAGCGGCCCGTCCGGAATCGCGCGGCGCCCATGCGCACAGCGACTACCCGAACCGCGACGACGAGAACTGGATGAAGCACACCCTGTGGTTCTCGGATAACAACCGCCTCGAGTACAAGCCCGTGGTGCAAAAACCGCTGACCGTCGACACCTTCAAGCCGAAGGCCCGTACTTTCTAATATTGACTGGGCCGGGGCATCGCGCCCCGGCCAGATACAACAGGTAATCAAATGGCACGCACCGTCCAACTGAAAATCTACCGCTACGATCCGGACAAGGATTCGAAGCCATACATGCAAGACGTGACCGTCGAGCTGAAAGACACCGACAAGATGCTGCTGGACGCACTGCAGCGCATCAAGTCGGACGTCGACGATTCGCTGGCCCTGCGCCGCTCCTGCCGTGAAGGCGTGTGCGGCTCGGACGCGATGAACATCAACGGCAAGAACGGCCTGGCCTGCACCACCAACCTGAACGAGCTGACCCAGCCGATCGTGCTGCGTCCTCTGCCGGGCCTGCCGGTGGTGCGCGACCTGATCGTCGACATGACCAACTTCTTCAAGCAGTACCACTCGGTCAAGCCGTACCTGATCAACGATTCGATCAAGCCCGAGAAAGAGCGCCTGCAGTCGCCGGAAGAGCGCGAAGAGCTCGACGGCCTGTACGAATGCATCCTGTGCGCCTGCTGCTCGACCTCGTGCCCGTCGTTCTGGTGGAACCCGGACAAGTTCGTCGGCCCGGCCGGCCTGCTGCAGGCCTACCGCTTCATCGCCGACTCGCGCGACGAAGCGACCAACGACCGCCTGGACAACCTGGAAGATCCTTACCGCCTGTTCCGCTGCCACTCGATCATGAACTGCACGGACGTGTGTCCGAAGGGCCTGAATCCGAACAAGGCGATCGGCAAGATCAAGGAATTGCTGGTTCGTCGCGCCATCTGATGGCCGCGTAACGCATGCAACGCCGTCGTGTGGCGTTGCATGCGGTTAGTCCGGTATGCAGACGTGCGTCGAGCTCGCACGCGTTCGACGCACGTGTGCATACCCCGTTCGGCATGTGAATATGCCGAAGCAATACAGTAAAAGTACCGTACTGCCGAATCGCGGCAGCCGGAGTATGATGTCGAACCAACAACGGACTCTAGTGTGAAACCTAGTGCAAACGCGCATCAATCCGATCCCGCCAACCGTGCCCGCCTGCGTTGGCGCGCACGCCGGGGATTGCTCGAGAACGATCTGATTCTCACGCGCTTCCTCGACGCGCACGAAGAAGAACTGACCGACGAAGAGATCGATGCGCTGACCCGTCTGCTCGATCTGGCGGACAACCCGTTGATGGACCTGCTGCTGGGACGCTCCGAGCCTTCCGGCGAAGTCGACCTGCCGCATGTGCGTGCCTTGCTGGCGCGGTTGCGGCAAGCGTAAGCGAAATTGGGCATCCGGTCTGTCTCGCGGGCTGGTCGCGGCGCCCTCCGGTTTCGTTTTATTTTGTAGAACCCACTCCCACAAGAAGGAAGTGCCATGAACATCTCTGATACCAAAGCCACCCTGTCGTTCTCGGACGGCAGCCCGTCGGTCGACATGCCAATCTACAAGGGCACCATCGGCCCGGACGTCATCGACATCCGCAAGCTGTACGGCCAGACCGGCAAGTTCACCTACGACCCTGGCTTCATGTCGACCGCCTCGTGCAACTCGAGCATCACCTACATCGACGGTGACAAGGGCGAGCTGCTGTACCGCGGCTATCCGATCGAGCAACTGGCCGTCAACTGCGACTTCCTGGAAACCTGCTACCTGCTGCTGAACGGCGAGCTGCCGAACGCCCAAGAAAAGGCGAAGTTCAGCGACACCGTGACCAAGCACACGATGATCCACGAGCAGATGAACTTCTTCTTCCGTGGTTTCCGCCGTGACGCGCACCCGATGTCGGTGCTGGTCGGCACCGTCGGCGCGCTGGCCTCGTTCTACCACGACTCGCTGGACATCAACGATGCCAAGCAGCGCGAGATCTCGGCGATCCGCCTGATCGCCAAGCTGCCGACGCTGGCCGCGATGGCCTACAAATACTCGATCGGCCAGCCGTTCATGTACCCGCGCAACGACCTGTCGTACAGCGCCAACTTCATGTACATGATGTTCGGTAACCCGTGCGAAGAATACAAGGTCAACGACGTGCTGGTGCGCGCCCTGGACCGCATCCTGATCCTGCACGCGGACCACGAGCAGAACGCATCGACCTCGACCGTCCGCCTGGCCGGTTCGTCGGGCGCCAACCCGTTCGCCTGTATCGCAGCCGGCATCGCCTGCCTGTGGGGCCCTGCCCACGGCGGCGCCAACGAAGCGGCGCTGAACATGCTGAAGGAAATCGGTTCGGTCGAGAACATCCCTGCCTTCATCGAGAAGGTCAAGGACAAGAACTCGGGCGTGAAGCTGATGGGCTTCGGTCACCGCGTGTACAAGAACTTCGACCCACGCGCCAAGCTGATGCGCGAAACCTGCCACGAAGTGCTGAACGAACTGGGCCTGCAGGACGACCCGCTGTTCAAGCTGGCGATGGAACTGGAAAAGATCGCCCTGAACGACGAATACTTCGTGTCGCGCAAGCTGTACCCGAACGTCGACTTCTACTCGGGCATCGTGCAATCGGCCCTGGGCATCCCGACCTCGATGTTCACCGGTATCTTCGCGATGGCCCGCACCATCGGCTGGATCGCCCAGTGGAACGAAATGATCGCCGATCCGGAACAGAAGATCGGCCGTCCACGTCAGCTGTTCATCGGTTCGCCGGTGCGCGACGTGCCGGCGATCGACAAGCGCTGATCACAGCGCGGCGTTGTCAAGAAGCGGGCTTCGGCCCGCTTTTTTTTCGTCTAACTAGCGCGATCATAACAAGCGGATCCGACCTGACCCCCGATTTGCGGTTTGCGCGACCCGTATAAACCGGCAGCCGCAGCATGAAAAAGTATTAATCTCGCCTTCGTCCACTTATTTGCCGAAGGAAAGATATGCGTCTTGTGCGTTTTTCCCTGATCGCGGCCGCCCTGGCTGCGGGTGTCGTTAACGCGTCGCCCACCGACCCACGCACCGGCGCCGAATTCACGACCCTGGCAGCGCCGCAGGCGACCCAGGCGAGCGGCAAGAAGGTCGAGGTGATCGAGTTCTTCGCCTATCACTGCGGCGCCTGCAACGCGTTCGAGCCAACCCTCGTCAACTGGACGAAGAAGCAGGGCGACAATATCGTCATGCGCCGCATTCCGCTACCGTTCCAGGGTCCGCTCGACCCGGAAGCGCGTCTGTTCCTGACCTTGGAAGCGATGGGCAAGCCCGACGCATACCACCATCGCGTGTTCCGCGCCGTGCACGTCGAGCGCAAGCGGCTGATGAAGGAAGACGACATCATCGCCTGGGCTGTGGCCAATGGCCTGGACAAGGCGAAATTCATGGAAGCGTGGAACTCGTTCGGCGTGCAGACCAGGCTCAAGCGCCTGTCCCAGATCGCCGACGCCTACAAGGTGAGCGGCACGCCGACCGTGGTCATTGACGGCAAATATGTCGTGTCGCCTGATGCAATACGGCAAGCCAACAAGATCCAGGATATGGGCCAGCTGATGACGGCGACCGGCCAGGTGCTCGACGCACTCGTGGCCAGGGTGGCCGCTCGAAAATAAGCACGGGTGTATCGGCTTTGCCGTTTGACGGCTTGTCGGTGCCTGTTTTGGGATGATGTCTTCCGGGGAGTGGCATTGTTAGAAGCCATGGAGTCAATCCCCGGATTACATGCAGCTGTGTAGAGCCTGCGCACCATGTTTTTTTATAAACTGCGCCCTCGCGGAGATTTGCATTTTTGCCGGTTCTGGCGCAAAAATACGACAGTTTATTTGATTTATTGCAAATATTTTAGTTGCCATTCTTTGTTTCTCTCGCCCAATCTTTTCATGAGCAGTATCCTTTTCCTGCCTGGAAACAAGTCGAGTATATGCTCGCGACGTCCTGGGCTATATCGGGTTCAAAAAATCTACAAGGGATAACAACGACAAATGAAGAAACTGTCCAAACCGATCGCCGCAATGCTTGCACTGAGCAGCGGCTTGGGCCTGGCGTCCTGGACGCCCGCCGCCCACGCCTGCTCATACGAGCCCGTCATGGCCAGCATGTGCCTCATGGCCTTCCCGCCGGGCGTACGTTTCCAGACGTTCAACCAATCGTTCATGCTGGCGCAGGGCCAGACCATGAACGTCAGCCAGTACACCGCGCTGTATTCGCTGATCGGCGTCACCTACGGCGGTAATGGCAGCACCACCTTCCAGCTGCCCGACTTGCGCGGCAAGGTCGTCGTTGGCTACAACCCGGCCAATCCACTGTTCAATACCGGCGTCAGCGGCGGCTCGGCCACGATCAAGCTGTCCGTGGCCCAACTTCCGCCCCACGCCATGCTGGTGAACTTGCAGGTGCCGATGACCGGCGTGACGGCCACCACCACGCTGAGCAGTCTGGCGGCGACCGCCGACCTGTCGGGCGTGACGATCTCTGGAGAGCCGAGCGGTCTCACCATCAAGGCATCCTCTTCGTCGACAGGCAATGTGGTTCTGCCAACGAACAATTACCTCAGCCGGCCCGCGCTCGCAAACGCCGCCATCTACAATTCCGCGACGCCTGACGTCACCCTCAACTCTGGTTCAATCGGCGGCACGCTTTCCCTGACCGTCGGCAAGGGCGTCACGGCGCCGGTCACGGTCAGCGGCAATGCCGCCACAACCTTGACGGGCAATGCGACCGTCAGCGGCGCAACGAGCATCATCGGTACCGGGGCCGACATTCCCGTCATGCCGCCGTATATCGCGATGCCGTATTACATCGCTGTCACCGGTCTCTACCCAAGCAGCGATTAAGCAGACCTCGCATCGCAAGGATCTCCGCAGCAGTTCGGGCGCGAAATCCTCGCGATGTCGTTTGACTATCTAAGGAAAATATACTGTGCGAATTATCGTGTTGACCATATCTCTGTTGCTAGCAGCACAGGTGCACGGACAGGGTTTGCAACAGGATGTGAGCAAGCAACTGCAGGCGGGCCAGCGCGCGCTGGCCGCTGGCGATTACGCGACCGCGCACCGTGAATACGCGCGCTACGCGTCCGACAACCCATTGGCGCAGTTCACGCTGGGCCTGTTCGAGCGTGAAGGCTGGGGACGTCCCGCCGATCCCGCTGCCGCCTGCCGCTGGTTCGACAAGGCTGCCCATGCCAATGTTCCGGCCGCCCAGCAGTTCCTGGGAGATTGCCTGGCGCAGGGCGTCGGACGACCGGTCGACGGCGCAGCCGCGGTCAAGTGGTACCTCAGCGCAGCGGACAAGGGCGTGGCCATCGCTTTGTGCAATGCCGGAGAACTCTATATTTCTGGGAAGATCGTCGGGAGGGACGTCCCCAAGGGCCTGACCCTGTGCGCCAGGGCGGCGCAGGCGGATTCGTCGCCCGCGATGGTGCTGTTGGCGAACTATTATCGTGAAGGCACGCAGGTCCCGCAAAACCTGGCGCTGGCGCGCTACTGGTACGACCAGGCAGCCCAGCGGCATGACCGCGAAGCGCAGTTTCGCCTTGGCCTGATGCTCAGCGAGGGCGAGGGTGGGCCGGCCGATATCGCGCAGGCGCTGTTCTGGCTCGAACATGCGGCCGCGGAAGGCTACGCCCCTGCCTACCTGCCGACCGCCATCCTGTACGCAAACGCCCCGGTGGACGCGCAGACCGGCGCGCTCGCAGCCCAGGATCTCGCCAAGATCTATATGTGGAACAGCGCAGCCAGGGCCCGCACTACCAACCCAGCGCAACTGGCCGAAATCGCGCGTATCGAAACGCTGTTGGATGCAGTCATGCCGGCGCAATGGAAGAACGATCTGGACCGCAAGGTAGCCGATCACCTCGCCAAATATCCCGTTATCACCCCGATCTGACCGGCTTCGCCGTCATCGCTCTCGAAGGAAAACACCATGCATCGCCACGCCTCGCTCAACAGGATCTATCGTCTGGTCTGGAGCCACGTCCATCGGACCTGGGTGGTCGTCTCCGAAACCTCGCGCGGACGCGGCAAACGCGCAAGCCGCAAGCTGCTGCTGGCGACAGCGGCGCTGGCGACGGCGGGCCTTGCCCTTGCCGGGCCGACAGGTGGGCAGGTCACGGCGGGCAATGGCAATATCGCGCAGTCGGGCGGCACTACGACCGTGAACCAGAACAGCCAGAACCTGTCGCTGACGTGGCATAGCTTCGACACGAGCTCCGCCGAGTCCGTCAATTTCGTGCAGCCGTCGAGCAGCGCGATCGCAGTCAACCGCATCCTGGACAGCAACGGCACCCAGTTCATGGGCAAGCTCAATGCCAATGGCCAAGTGTTCGTGATCAATCCGAACGGCGTGCTGTTCGGCGCTGGCGCGCAAGTCAACGTCGGCGGCTTGGTAGCCTCGACCCTCGACATCGATGACCGCGACCTCGACGGCGCGGCGCGCCGTTTCAGCGGCGCCGGCGTGGGCAGCATCGTCAACCACGGCAGCATCGTGGCGGCCGAAGGCGGCTACGTCGCTTTCATCGGCAACAAGGTCGGTAACCAGGGCGACATCAGGGCCGCTGGCGGCGCGGTGGCGCTGGGCGCCGGCAGCGACGTCACCTTGTCCTTCGCAGGCAACAGCCTGGTCAACATGCAGGTCAACCAGAGCACACTCGACAACCTGGCCGAAAATGGCGGGCTGTTGCGCGCCGATGGCGGCGCAGTGCTTCTGTCGGCCGGCGCGCGCGACGCCGTGCTGGCCAGCGTCGTCAACAATACCGGCGTGATCGAGGCGCGCGGCGTGCGCAACGTCGGCGGCACCATCGTGCTCGAGGGCGGCGCGCATGGCAGCGTGAGCAATGCTGGTACGCTCGACGCGTCCGGCCGTGAGGGCGGTGCGCAGGCCGGCGCCGTGAGGGTGCTTGGCGAGCAGGTAGCGCTCGAAGCAAGCAGCCGGATCGACGTGTCGGGCAGCGCTGGCGGCGGGACGGCCTATGTGGGCGGCAATTTCCTTGGAGTGGGTCCGGAGCGCAATGCGCAAAACACGAGCGTTGCCGCCGGCAGCACCATCGTGGCCGATGCCATCGATTCAGGCGATGGCGGCAAGGTCGCCGTGTGGTCCGATGGCGTGACGCAATTCCACGGATCCATCAGCGCACGTGGCGGCGCGCAGCGCGGCAATGGCGGCGAGGTCGAGACTTCCGGCGCGAAGCTGAAGGTTGGCACGACGGGGTCGGTGACCACCAGCGCGCGCAATGGACGCAGCGGCAACTGGCTGCTCGATCCGAACGACATCACCATCGGCTCGGTTACCCTGTTCGGAGCGGACAAGGTCGACGTCGATTCGGTGGCGTTAACCAATGCGCTGAATAATGGCGATGTCACGATCAAGACGACGAAGAATGGTGCTTGCAGTGGAGCGTCGTGCACAGGGGATATTACTGTGCTCGACACCATCGGTTTTGCATTTTTTTCACAACCAGGCCAAGGTGAAACGCCCGTGTTCTGGGATCGGCACGATCATACCCTGACACTGAGTGCGTATCGCGACATCGTGTTTGGATATATGCCAGGTGTCGAGGCAGCGGGCGGTGCTGTCGCTGGGGGAATCGAACTGTCCGCCAATCCGGATGGTGGCCGCGTGATTCTGCGGGCCGATAATGGTGCAACGGGCACGGGGCTGGTCAGGAGGGTCGATCCGGGAATGAACTTTTTCAGTCTCGGTGAGCGGAGTCAGGTCAAGATCTACTATTCTCCGCAATCCTATAGTGCACCTGTCGACTACAGCGAATATCTTGTTTTCGGCAACCTAAGCCAGTTGACATCTTACATGGCAGTCAACATCGCCGCCACGATTGCCGGCAAGACCTATGACGGGGGCACCAGTGCCGATCTGACGGGCTTGACTCCGCGGGACGCGCTCCCTTCCGGCCTCGGCTTGTCAGTCGGCAGCCAGCGTGCCACCTTCGTGGACAAGAATGCAGGCGCCGACAAGGCCGTGATCATCGACGGCGTCAACTTCGCCGGCGGCGGTACCGAGATCACGCATAACGGCAATAATTACTATATCAACGGACTCGACAGCCAGACGGCCACCATCGCCAAGCGCAACGTGCAGCTGACCGATATCTCCGCCAGCAACAAGACCTATGACGGCACTGCGAACGCTACCGTGACGGGCACCGCACGCCTGGTCGGCGCGATCGGCGGCGACACGGTCAACGTCGGCGGCAGCGGCGCCGGCAGCACGTTCGCGGACAAGAACGCCGGCGTCGGCAAGGCCGTCACCGTGCGCGGTTTCAACCTGACCGGCGGCGATGCAGGCAACTATGAACTGGTGATGCCCACCGGGCTGACCGCCACCATCGACAAGGCGCAGGTGAACGTCACCAACGTCACGGTCAACAACAAGACCTACGACGGCACCACGACCGCCTTCCTGTCCGGCACCCCGACCATTGCCCGCTTCGGCAGCGACAACGTCACCGTCAGCGGCGGCAGCGCCGCCTTCGCCGACCGCAACGCCGGCGCCGGCAAGACGGTCACGGTCACCGGGTACGTGCTCGGCGGCAGCGACTCCGGCAACTACACGCTGCTGCAGCCAACCGGCCTTACCGCCACCATCGACAAGGCCGGCCTGGCGCTGGCGGGCCTGAGCGTGGCCGACAAGGTGTACGACGGCACCCGCGCGGCCACCCTGAGCGGTACCGCCAGCGTGACCGCCCTCGGCAGCGACCAGGTGAGCGTGAGCGGCAGCGGCACGGCGCTGTTCGCCGACAAGAACGCCGGCGCCGGGAAGACGGTGGCGGTGAGTGGCTACACGCTGTCCGGCGACGACGCGGGCAACTACACGATCCTGCCGTCGGGCGGCCTGAGCGCCACCATCGGCAAGGCCGACCTGTTCCTGGAAGGCTTGACGGCGCATGCCAAGACCTATGACGGTGGCGTAGGGGCAACGCTCAGCGGCGTCCCCACGGTCAGGCCCCTCGGCAGCGATGTGGTGACGCTCGGCGGCAGCGGCGGCGGCGTCTTCGCCGACAGGAACGCCGGCAGCGGCAAGGCAGTCACGGTCTCGGGCTACGTGCTTGGCGGCACCGACGGCGGCAACTACAACCTGCGTAGCCAGATCGGCCTGAATGCCGATATCCTGCGCGCCAGCGTGGCTGTCCAGGGCATGAGCGCCAGCAACAAGACCTATGACGGCGGCACCGCGGCCATGCTGACCGGATCCGCCTATGTAACGGGCCTGGGCGGCGATCAGCTGATCGTCGGCGGCAGCGGCGTGGCGAGCTTCGTCGACAAGAACGCGGGCGCCGGCAAGGCGGTCCTGGTCAGCGGCTTTACGCTGGGCGGCGCCGACTCGGGCAACTACGAGCTCGTGCAACCCAGCGGACTGACCGCCAATATCGCCCGGGCGGGCCTGGCGCTGGAAGGCTTGACCGTTGCCGACAAAGTGTATGACGGCACCACGGCCGCCACACTGAGCGGCAACGTCAGCGTGCGCGGCATCGGCGCCGACCAGGTCAGCGTGAGCGGGAGCGGCACGGCGTCCTTCGTCGACAAGCGCGCCGGCGCTGGCAAGGCCGTGACGGTCGCCGGCTTCACGCTGTCGGGCGACGACGCGGGCAATTACATGATTCTTCCGTCAGGCGGCCTGAGCGCCACCATCGGCAAGGCCGACCTGGTCGTGCGCGGCTTGACGGCGCTGAACAAGACCTATGATGGCGGCACGCTGGCCTCGTTGTCCGGCACCGCCAGCGTGACCGCGCTGAACAGCGATGTGGTCGCGGTCGGCGGCGCCGGCAGCGGCGTGTTCGCGGACAAGAACGTGGGCAGCGGCAAGGCCGTGGCTGTCTCCGGCTACCACCTGACCGGCGCCGACGCCGGCAACTACAACCTGGTGTTCCCGTCGGACCTGAGCGCCAGCATCACCAAGGCCACCGTGAACGTCACCGGTGTGACCGCGATCAACAAGACCTATGACGGCAACACCGTCGCCACGCTGTCCGGCAACGCCACGGTGGCTACCTTTGGCGCCGATCAGGTCACGGTTGGCGGCGCCGCCAGCGCGACCTTCGCCGACAGGAATGCCGGCGCCGGAAAGGCCGTCACCGTGAGCGGCTATGTGCTCAACGGCGACGACGCCGGCAACTACGACCTGGTGCAGCCGAGCGGCCTCGCCGCCGACATCGGCAAGGCCGGCCTGGCGCTGGCAGGCCTGAACGTCGCCGACAAGGTGTACGACGGCACCACAGCCGCGACCCTCACCGGCAACGCCAGCGTGCAGGGTTTCGGCGCCGACCAGGTGAGCCTGAGCGGCAGCGGCACGGCGACTTTCGCCGACAAGCGCGCCGGCATCAACAAGGCGGTGGTGGTCGGCGGCTATACGCTCACGGGCGATGACGCGGGCAACTACATGATCCTGCCGTCGGGCGGCCTGACCGCCTCCATCAGCAGGGCCAACCTGATCCTGACCGGCCTGACGGCGTTGGACAAGACCTATGACGGCGGCACGACGGCAGGCCTGACCGGCATAGTCAGCGTCGCCCCGCTCGGTAACGACGTCGTCTCGGTGAGCGGCGCCGGCGTCGGCGCCTTCGTCGACAAGAACGTCGGTAGCGCAAAATCGGTCACGGTGTCGGGTTATGCCCTCGCCGGCGCCGACGCCGCCAACTACCAGCTGGTGATGCCGGGCGACTTGACCGCCAGCATCGGCAAGGCCAGCGTGAGCGTGACCGGCGTGAGTGCGGTGGACAAGACCTATGACGGCAGCACGGCCGCCATGCTGTCCGGCGCCGCAGCGGTCACCGGCCTGGGAGGCGACCGGATCTCGGTGGGCGGCGCTGGCACGGGCGTCTTCGCCGACCGCAACGCCGGAGCCGGCAAGGCGGTCACGGTCAGCGGCTATACGCTCGGTGGCGAGGATGCCGGCAACTACAATCTGGTGCAGCCGAGCGGCCTCGCCGCCTCGATCGGCAAGGCCGGCCTGGCGCTGGAAGGACTGAGCGTGGCCGACAAGGTTTACGATGGCAATACCACCGCCACCCTGAGCGGCAGCGCCAGCGTGCGCGGCTTCGGCGCCGACCAGGTCAGCGTGAGCGGCAGTGGCGCCGCCGTCTTCGCCGACAAGCATGCCGGCGTCGGCAAGGCGGTCGCGGTCAGCGGCTTCACGTTGTCGGGCGCCGATGCCGGTAACTACACGATCCTGCCGTCCGGCGGCTTGAGCGCTACCATCGGCAAGGCCGACCTGGTTCTGTCCGGCCTGACCGCGGGCAGCCGCAGCTATGACGGCACCACTGCGGCGGCGCTGTCCGGCACCGCCAGCGTCAGCCCGATCGGCGCCGACTCGGTGACCGTCGGCGGCGTCGGCCTCGGCTCTTTCGCCGACAAGAACGTCGGCAGCGCCAAGGCGGTGACCGTATCCGGCTATACGCTGTCGGGCCTCGACGCCGGCAACTATCGCCTCGTCGGCCCCGCCGGCCTGAGCGCCGACATCACCAAGGCCAGTATCAAGGTTTCGGGAATCGTTGCTCGCGATAAGGTGTTCGACGGCACGACCGCCGCCACCGTCGACACCACGGGCGTGGTCTTCGAGGGACTGTTCGGCGCGGATCGACTCACGGTCGCCTCGCTTGGCGCTTTCGACGATGCCGCCGTGGGCGCCGGCAAGACCGTTACGCTGACCAATACCTATGGTGGCGCCGACATCGGTAACTACGAGATCGTCACCGACCAGGCGACGACGCTGGCGAGCATCACCGCGGCTCCAGTGATCCCGGAGCCCCCGGTGCAGCCCGAGCCACCGGTGCAGCCGCCGGTGCAGCCGCCGGTGCAGCCCGAGCCGCCAGTGCAGCCCGAGCCGCCAGTGCAACCTCCGGTACAGCCCGAGCCGCCAGTGCAACCTCCGGTACAGCCCGAGCCGCCAGTGCAACCGCCGGTACAGCCCGAGCCGCCGGTGCAACCTCCGGTACAGCCCGAGCCGCCGGTGCAGCCGGAGCCGCCTGTCACGCCGGGAGCGCAGGCGCCGGAAGAGGTGCGCAGCATCCTGGCGCAGGTGCAGTCAATGGTCTTGCCGCCCCAAGCGGGTGCTCGTCCAGGTGCGCTCGGCCTGTCGTCCACGCTGCAGGTCTCGTCGGGTGAAGGCGAACCGGCGTCCGGAGGGCAAACGGACCAGGCTGCACCCGCTCCGTCGATCATTACGACGGTCGGGAACGGCGTCGGTGCGCCGCGTCTCCAGATCCAGAACGGCGGCATGCTGCTGCCGCCCCTGGCTTCCGTCACCACTGAATAAAGACACGCATGAATCCTGTATCCAAGCCACGTTTGATGTTGAAACCCCTCGTCGCCGCGCTGGCACTGGCGTCGCTGCAGGCCCAGGCGCAGGTGCAGCAGGGCGTGCCCAATTCGGGCACGATCCTGCAGCAGGTGCAACCGGCGCTGCCGCCGGCGCCGCCATCGAAGGCACCGACCCTGCAGGTCGCACCCCAGGCACAGGGCGGCTTGCCGGCATCGGCGCCGTTCCAGGTCGACGCCATCCGCATCGTCGGCAATACCGCGTTTTCTACCGAAACCCTGCATGCGCTCGTCGCCGAGGCCGAAGGCAAGAGTGTGACCTTGCCTCAGCTCGAAGCGCTGGCCGCGCGCATCACCGCGCATTATCAGCGCAACGGCTTCCCGCTGAGCCGGGCTGTGATCCCGGCGCAGACGATTGCCGGCGCCAGCGTGACGATCCAGGTGCTGGAGGCGCGCTATGGCGCGGTTCGCGTGAACAATAGCAGCCAGGTCGGCAATCCCTTGCTGGACGCGACCGCTGCGGGGTTGCAGGGCGGGCAGGGCATCGGCGAGCGCGGCCTTGACCGCACCCTGCTGCTGCTCTCGGACATCCCGGGCGTGGGCGTGAATGCGATCCTCAAGCCTGGAACCGACGTCGGCACGTCCGACCTCGATATCGTCACCAGCCATAATCCCGCCGCTTTCGCCAACCTGGCGCTGGACAATGCCGGTAACCGCTACATCGGCCGGGCGCGCCTGAGTGGCTCGGTCAACCTGTTCAATCCGCTGCACCGGGGCGACATCCTGAACGCGACCGTGGTCAGCACCGGCGAACGCATGAATTACGGTCGCCTCAGCTACGACACGCTCATCAACGGCGCAGGCACCCGCGCCGGCGCGGCCTACTCGGCGGTGCGCTACAAGCTGGGCGACCAGGTGCGCGCCCTGGACGCCAACGGCACGGCGGACGTCGCCAGCGCCTGGGTCAAGCATCCGTTGATCCGTGCCAGGCAGGCCAATCTGTACGTCCAGTTGCAGTACGACGACAAGCAGCTGCGCGACCGGGTCGACCTGACCGGTGTGCGCACCGATCGCGACCTGGCGAATTGGGTGCTAAGCCTGAACGGCGACATGCGCGACGGCTTGCTGGGCGGCGGCGTGAGCAGCTGGAGCCTGTCGTGGACCGCCGGCGACGTCGATTTCGAGGACGCGGCAGCGCGCGCCGCCGATGCGCGCTCTGCCGGCACCGAGGGCAGTTACGCGAAATGGAATGCCAACTTCTCCCGCATCCAGGCCCTGGGCCAGCGTAACGTGCTGTCCCTGAACCTGGCCGGCCAGTGGAGCGATGGCAACCTCGATTCGGCCGAGAAGCTGAGCATCGGTGGTCCGTACATGGTGCGCGCCTATGACGTCGGCGCATTGTCGGGCGACACCGGCTACTTCGCATCGATCGAGCTGCGGCACGATCTGGGCTTGTTCGCCGCAGGCCGCTGGCAGGCGACCGCCTTCGTCGAAAGCGCCCGCACCAGGATCAATCGCGATGCCTGGATCCGCGGCGAGAACCGCGCTACGCTCTCGGGCGCCGGCGTCGGCCTGGCCTGGGACGGTCCGGACCAGTGGCGCGCAAGCCTGTCGCTTGCCACGCCGATCGGCGGCGAGTCGCCATTGGTGGCGTCGCAAGCCTCGGCGCGCGCTTGGCTTGTCGCGAACAAGGCCTTCTGACACCGTCGCCGTGGCGGCGCCGCGCCCCTGAGCGCCGTCGCAGCGGTTGACGCAGCGGTTGACGCAGCGGCGGGGCGGGCTATACTGGACGACTCGCAGCCATAGCCCGTCATGAACCATTATTGCCAGTTACAGTCACACGCCGGCTTCCGCCTGATCCCAGGTGGCGACGGCGCGCATGCGCGCCATGCGCCTGCATCGGTGGCCCGCTTTCGTATCGGCCGACTCGCCCGGCTTTCCCTGGCTCGGTGAGGAAACGGCAGGCCAGCGCCTGCCTATCCTCCCGGGCCGCTCCATCGCACCGCAACGCCGCGCCGACAGCCTGGCGCTGCCATCTAGTCACTGGCTGCATCCAGCCATCTCGTGGAGAAAATAATGAAACCATCCATCGTCGTATCCTGGCTCGACCTCGAGCGTCTCGAACGCATCCTTGACCGCCTTCCCGCCGCGCAAGCCAATGCGCGCGACGCCCTGCTGAGCGAACTCGGGCGTGCTGAAATGGTCGAGCCGTGGGACATGCCGCCCGACGTCGTCACCATGAATTCGCGCGTGCGCTTCCGCTTCGCCGGCTCCGACGAAGACGTCACCATGACCCTCAGCTATCCGAAGGACATGAAGGACAGCGGCGAGCAATTGTCCGTGCTGACGCCGGTCGGCACGGCCCTGCTGGGCCTGCGCGTCGGCGCCAGCATCACCTGGCAACGCCCGGGCGGCGGCACCTTCGAGGCCACCGTGCTGGACATCGACTACCAGCCGGAGCGGGCAGGGGAGCTGCACCGATAGCAGGAGCCGAGCGTGGTGTGTTGTTCGCACATTTGCATGTGTACAATAACTGCGCTCACACTCTATCGAAGGGACTTTTCGTGAAACGCTTCCTGACCGCCTGCTTGCTGTGCCTGGGCCTGATTGGCGCCGCCAATGCCGCCACCGATGCCGAACTGACGAAGCAGGTCAATGCCTTCGTCGACGGATGGCATGACGACGCAGCCAATACGCGGATGGCCTATTTCGACAAGATCGCCAAGGACGGTGTCTATATCGGCACCGACCGCAGCGAGCTGTGGACCCGCGACGAATTCACGGCCTGGTCGAAGAAGTACTTCGATGCCGGGTCGGCCTGGACTTTCAAGGCGACCCGCCGTAACGTCTATGCGTCCGCCGACAAGTCGCTGATCTGGTTCGACGAATTGCTCGACACAAAGAACATGGGTCACGCGATGGCGAGCGGCGTGATACGCAAGACGCCGAAGGGTTTCGAGATCGTCCATTACCAGCTGTCGCTGGCGGTGCCGAACGAGGTGATCGACCAGGTCACCGGCATCATCGCCGGGCACGAAAAGAAGGCCAAGAAATAAGCCAGTGAGCCAACCCTCAGTGAGCCAACCCTCAGTGAGCCAACCCTCAGTGAGCCAACCCTCAGTGAGCCAACCCTATATCGGCCGCTTCGCCCCATCGCCCACCGGCCCGCTGCACGCCGGTTCGTTGGTGGCGGCGCTGGCCAGCTACCTCGACGCGCGCTGGCACCAGGGCGTCTGGCTGGTGCGCATCGAAGACATCGACGAAGGCCGCAGCGTGGCCGGCGCCGCCGAGGGCATTCTTGCGCTGCTGGATGCGCTGGGCATGCATGCCGACGGCGAGATCGTCTGGCAGAGCCGGCGCAAGGACCTGTACCAGGCGGCGGCGGAGCGCATCCAGCCAGATACCTATCCCTGCGGCTGCAACCGGCGCGAGATCGCCGATTCGCGCCTGGGCTTCGCACCCGACGGCGCGGCCATCTATGCCGGCACCTGCCGCCATGGCCTGGGACCGGGCCGCGGCATGCGCAGCCTGCGCGTGCGCGTGCCCGAGGCCGGCCTTGATGAGATCACCTTCGTCGACCGCTTCGCGGGCACGGTCACGCAGCACCTGGCGCGCGACTCGGGCGACTTCCTCCTGAAGCGCGCCGACGGCTTCTGGGCCTACCAGCTGGCGGTGGTGGTGGACGATGCCGAGCAGGGCGTGACCGACGTCGTGCGCGGCGCCGACCTGCTCGATTCGACGCCGCGCCAGATATTCCTGCAGCGCCTGCTGGGCGTGCCGACGCCGCGCTACCTGCACGTGCCGGTGGTGCGCAACGAGAACGGCGAGAAACTGTCGAAGCAGACTGGCGCGCTGGCGGTGACGGCGGGGGACGAACCCGCCGCCGTCGCCGCGCTGCTGGCATCGGCCCGCTTCCTCGATCTCGACCTTGACATGACCAGCGCGCCGCCGCATACGCGCGACGCCTTCTGGCAGGCTGCAATCCCCGCCTGGGGCCGTCTGCTGGCGCGCCGCGCCGCCGGGCAATCCCGGCAATCAGAGCAAAGGTAAGGCGGAAAGTCGTCGCCGATTCACTGAGGCTGACGCAGGATGCTGATCTGCCCGTCCGCTTCGAGGAAGGCGCATTTCATGTCCGGACGGGGGCAGTCGGCCTCGCGCAGCGCCACTTCGACGTCGCTGTCGGAGAGACGGCAGCGTTTCATGACCTTGTCGAAGAACACGCCGTCGCGGCCGATTAAAACGGGGCTGCCCTCGATGAGCTCCTCGAACTTCTTGCTGCGTGAAGTGACGAAGGCGAACAGCACGGTCAGCGCGACCAGCGTCGCAGCGATGATCAGGCCACCGAACAGCGATTCGTCGCCGCCCGTCATCGAGTTGGAGACCGCCTCCGACAGCAGCATCACCACCAGCAGGTCGAACGGTGTGAACTGGCCCACGGTGCGGCGGCCGGACAGGCGCATCATGATGAGCAGCGCGCAATACACGATGGCGCCACGTGCAATCAGTTCCCACCATGGAAGATCGAGACCAAACATGAGCCCTCCGCAGGCATGACACGGTTCAGCTCATTGTAATCAATCTATTAACATTGCGACTTTCAGTTGGCCGGCCCTTGCGCCGCTTCCCACGCCGCGAGTGCGGCTTCATGGCGCGCCAGCGCGTCCTCGTACAGGTCGAACACGCAGGGCACGCAGCCGCTGCGGCAGCAATCGTCGAGGTCGGGCGCGACGGGCGGTTCAGGGCGGGGGCTGGTCGGGGCGGGTGACGTCATTTGCCCAGCATAGACGATGCCGGGCCTGGCGTCGACCGCGCTCAATCCGCGCGATGGTAGCTGCGCAGGTGAAACACCATCTTGCCGCCCTCGTTCTCGCACACGCCGCCCATGCCTTCGCCGGGACGCATGGTCAGGTTCAGCCGGGCGCCGTCCTGCTTGCCCTCGCAGGCGGCGTGGAAGGCAGCGGGAATCTCGGGCAGGTCGATTTCCGGCGGCGCCGGCGGTGCGGGTGGAGCGGGAGGCGGAGGCGGCACTGGCGGCTTGGGGCACTTGCCGCGCGCCGCTTCGCACGCGTAGTGGATGCCGGCGTCGGCGGTGGTTGCGCCCAGCGCGAGCAGGGCGGCCAGGATCAGCGGGATGGTTCTTTGCATGGTTTTTCTCCTCGGTGGCGATGAGCACCATCGTGTATCCCGAATGTGGAGAAAAAATGGAGGTCAGTCAGAAATCGCAGCGATAACCGAGTCCATAAATCGAGCGGATCGGTTCCAGGCCTGGAGCGACGGCGTCGATCTTGCGCCGCAGGTTCTTGACGTGGCTGTCGATGGCGCGGTCGGTGGCGTCGAGGTGGTCGGCGCTTGCCGCGTCAAGCAATTGGGCGCGCGACAGCACCTGGCCGGGACGACGCGCGAGGGCGGCCAGGATCGCATACTCGCTTGGTGTCAGTTCGAGCGCCTGGCCGTGCAGTGCGACCCGGCGCGCAGTCTCGTCCAGGGCCAGCACAGGAGCAGCCTCCGGCATGCCGCTGCGGCGCAGGATGGCCTTGATGCGCGCCATCAGCTCGCGCGGGCTGAACGGCTTGCACAGGTAATCGTCGGCGCCCGTTTCCAGGCCCAGCAGGCGGTCGACTTCTTTCACCCGCGCCGTCACCATCACGATCGGTACGCTGGAGAAGGCGCGCACCGCGCGGCACAGGGCCAGGCCGTCCATTCCTGGCAGCATCAGATCGAGCACGACGAGGGCAGGCGGTGCGCGCCGGATCGCGGCCAGCGCCTGCGCACCGTCGCCGAACACGGCCGGTGCATAGCCCGCAGCCTGCGCGTAGTCGGCGATGACGGATGCCAGCTCGGGCTCGTCCTCGACGATCATGATGGCGGCGCTCATGTGTTTTTCTTTCCGTCCAAAGGGAGCGACATGGTCACGCGCAGGCCGCCAAGCGGTGAATGGGCGAAGGCGAGCGCGGCGCCCTGCGCCTCCAGCAGTTGCCGGCACAGGGCCAGCCCGAGTCCGGCGCCGCCATGTTCACGGCTGCGCGAGGCGTCGACGCGGTAGAAGCGCTCGGCCAGCCGGGCCAGCGCTTCGTCCGGCACGCCGGGCGCGCTGTCATCGAGCAGCAGGTGAAGGCGGCCGCAGTCGGCATGCGCCATGAGGCGCACCGCGCCACCAGCCGCGGTATAGCGCAGGCTGTTCTCGAACAGGTTGGCGAATACCTGGCGCATGCGGTCCGGGTCGGCCGGCACCCGCGACTCCGTGGGCGCAGCGGCAAGGTCGAGCGCAATCCCGGCCGCCTGGAAACGCGCGGCGAAGGCGCCGGCCTCGCTGGCCGCCAGCGCCCACAGGTCGAGCGCTTCGCGCCGGCATTCGAGTGCGCCGACGTCGGCGCGCGCCAGCGCGTACAGCTCGTCGATCAGCCTGGTCAGGGACCTCACCTGGCGTCCCATGGCGTCGATGGCTTCCGGCGTGGCCTGGCGCACGCCGTCCTGGATCGCTTCCAGCTGGGCGCGCAGCACGGCCAGCGGGGTGCGCAATTCGTGCGATGTATCTGCCACCCACTGGCGGCGCGCCGTTTCGGCGCCGTCGAGGCGCTCGGCCAGCACGTTGAAATGGCGTGCCAGCGCGCCCAGTTCGTCGCTGCGCGTGTCGGGCAGGCGCACGCCGTAGTCACCGGCGGCGAGCGTGGCGGCGCCGCGCGCGAGCTGGTCGATCGGATGCCGGAAGTGGCGCGCCAGCAGGATCGCGGCCACGGCGCTGAGCACGACGGCGACGGCGCCGATCAGCCACAGGCTGTGCTGCAGCTCGGACAGGAAGGCGTAGGCCATCGCATCGCTCGGCCGCGGGCTGCGCGCCACGCCGAGGTAGCCGACGGTGCGGCCGTCTACCTCGATCGGGCGCCGCGCCAGCGGCAGCGTGCCGGGCGGACGCCCGGCCAGGTAGCCGCCCGCGGCGTCGAGCAGGGTGGTGCGCGCGTGCAGGTCCTGGGTGACGCCGGTCGGCGCGGGTGGCGGCAGTGGGGGAAGCGGCGGCGCCGGTGGCGCGGGAGGGGCCGGGGCCGCCGGCATGGCAGGCGGAGCGGGCGGCGCCGGCGCGACCGGCATCACCGGCGCGACGACACGGCTCGTCTGCAGGCGCGCCAGTTCCTGTGTGATCCAGCCGCGCCGCGCGTCGCCGCCAGGCACGAAACGCCAGCCGCCATGCTCCCGGTACTGGCGCGCCACGGCGTTCGACAAGCCGTCCAGCCGGTCGAGTTCGATGCCGACGGCGTAGTCGCCGAAACTGCCCAGGACCTTGTGCCGAAGTAATAAAACACCTGCGCCGGCCACAGTGAGAATGGCGAGCAGGACGGCGATGAACAGACGGTGTCCGATGCCGATTTTCATATCGCCGCAAAGAGAGATGGATGGCTCGACGTAGCCAGTCTTTCCCGCAACGCTGCCATTTTAATCATTATCATTCTACAAACTGGCAAATTCATATCTGCTTTTTCTTTCAGTATGCCAGTCCAGACGCATCAGCCAGTGGGGCGGCGTCCTACAGGATCACTGCCGGTTTTTGGTGTTCAGCGCGCTTTCAGGTGGCTACGATGGAGTTCTTCGAGTCAGCACCGCTGACATTTTGTTCACGATGAAACGGAGTCAATCATGGCAAACAATTCGCGTAACAACAACCCACAGGGCAACAACCAGCACTCGCAGCAAGGCAATAGCCAGAGCGGCAACCAGGGTAACCAGGGTAGCGGCAAGCAGGGTTTCGCATCGATGGATCCGGAGCGCCAGCGTGAGATCGCCAGCCAGGGCGGCCGTGCGTCGCATGGGTCGAGCAACCGGCAGAGCGGCAACAACCAGGGTAGCCAGCAGAGCAACCTGGACCAGGGCAGCCAGCAAAGCGGCCGTAGCCAGGGCAGCCAGCAGAAGGGCGTCCAGGGCGGCACGCCGGAGCAGCACGCCGAAGCAGGGCGTCAAAGCCACAAGAACGACAAGCGCTGACGCTGTCGTCATGCAGTACAGTTGATCGATACCGCCGGCATTGCCGGCGGTTTGTCTGTCTAGTACACGTCGCGCCGATAGCGCCCGTCGCCCATCATGGCCTCGACCGTATCGAGTCCGAGCGCCGACACGAGCGCATCGTGCACGCCGCCGGCCATGCCTTGCAGGCTGCCGCAGACATAGATTGCCGCGCCATCCGCGACCCAGCGGCGCAGTTCTTCCTGGTGCACCTCCACCAGATGCTGCACGTAGCGGGCCTGGCCCCCGTCGCGAGAAAACGCCAGATCGAGCCGCGCCAGCACGCCGCCATCACGCCATGCTTCCAGTTCCTCGCGGCATAGATAGTCGTGGGCCGCATTGCGCTCGCCGAACAGCAGCCAGTTGCGCTCCGTGCCGGCATCGATGCGCGCCTTGAGCAGCGACCGCAGGCCCGCCAGGCCGCTCCCGTTGCCGATCGCGATCAGGGGCCGTCCCGCATTCTCACCCAGCCGGAAACGCGCATGGGCGCGCACGCGCAGGCGGATCGTGTCGTCCGGGTGCGCGCACGCGCACAGCCAGCCGGACGCCGCGCCCGGCGTGCCGTCCTCGCGCGTCTGCAAACGCACCAGCAGTTCGAGCCGGCCTTCGCCCGGCACCGAAGCGATCGAGTACTCGCGCGGATGGTCCGGGTCGAGCGGCGCGCTGACCTGGGCCAGGTCGCCTGCCTCCCACGCGGGCAGCAGGCCATCGCGCGGCACCAGGCCGATACGGTACAGCGGCGCGCCGGCGCTGCCGGGGTTCAGCCGGATGCGGCTGGCGATGCGCCATTCGCCGTAGGCCGGCGCTTCCCAGTCCGGCGCATCGCTGGTGCCGGCCAGGTGGCTCAGGTGGTGCTGCCAGGCGGCCAGCGCTTCGGGCGCGCCGCGGTCGACGTCGATCCGGTCGAACAGCGGCGTGGCGCCGCGCTCGCGCAGCCAGGCATCCAGCGCGCGGCCGAAGCCGCAGTAATTGGCATACGTCGCGTCCCCCAGCGCCAGCACGCCATAGTGCAGCTGCGACAGGTCGAGCGCTTCGCCCATCGTCCGGCCGGCGAAGCGCGCGCCGGTATCCGGCGCATCGCCTTCGCCATAGGTGCTGCAGATGAACAGCACGCGCGAGGCGGCGGCCAGCTGCGCGGCGTCCACGGTCGACATGCAGGCGGCGCGTGCATCGAGGCCGCCCAGGGCCAGGGTGGCGGCGGTGCGTTCGGCCAGGAATTCGGCGCTGCCGGTCTGGCTGGCGTGGACCACGAGCCAGTCGGCCGCGCCGCCGGTGGCACTGGTGCGCGCCAGGCGGCTGCGCCAGATGCCGAGGCACATGGCGAGATAGGCGCCGGACAGCGCGAGGGCGCCGCCCCAGCGCAGGGGTTCGATCGTCAACATCATTGCAATAAGGCGCGCCAGGCGCCGGACGTCGTCTCGAGCAGGCCGCCCGGTGCGCGCACCAGGAAGCGCGCCGCGATGCCGCGCGCCTCGGCGAAGGCGAGGCCGTCGCCGGGACCCAGCACGGTGAGCGCGGTGGACAGGGCATCGGCCGCCATGCAGGTGGACGCCAGCACGGTCACCGAGGCGACGCCGCCCGCAACCGGGTAGCCGCTGCGCGGATCGAGGGTGTGCGCGGCGCGCCGCGCGCCGTGTTGAAAGTAGCGGCGGTAGTCGCCCGAGGTGGCGATCGCCAGCCCGTGCAGGGCGACCACGGCCTGGGTGGCCGAGCCGTCGGCATCCGGCACCCCTTCGATCTCCACCCACCACGGCTCGCCATTGGCCTTGGCGCCGGCGCCGCGCAGCTCGCCGCCGGCCTCGACCACGTAATGGCGCACGCTGCGCTGCTCCAGGCAGCGCGCCATGCAGTCGACCGCATAGCCCTTGGCGACGGAAGAAAGATCGAGGAGGGCGCCGCCCGGCTGCAACAGGCGGCGCGTGGCGCGGTCGAGTACCGGTTGACTGGCGCCGCGTTGCGCCAGCGCGGCGCCGATCGCGGCCGCGTCAGGGGCGTAGAAGCCGGCCTGGTCGTAGCGCCGGGTGGCGCCGAAGCCCCACAGGTTCACCAGCTGCCCTCCGGCCGGATCGTAGGCGCCGCCGCTGTCTTCGTGCACCCGCAGCGCGTAGTCGGCGACCTCGAAGAATTGCGGCGGCAGCGCATGCCAGCTGCCAGCCGGGGCGCCGTTATAGCGCGACAGCACGGAGTCGGGCTCCCAGTGGCTCATCTGCGCGACGATCTCGTCCAACTCACGCTGCAGGGCCAGCGTCAGGGCGGCGCCGTCGGCGCCGGGCGGCAGCATCAGCCGCGCCGACCAGCTGGTGCCCATCGCGGCGCCGGCAGCCGTGTACAAGGTGCTGCCGCCGGGTGGCAACGCCATGTCGACTTCCAGCGGAACGAGAACGTCGCGCATCGTACTTATTGCGGCAGGACTTCGAGCGTGGCCGCGTAGCTGTAGCGCTTGGCGCCCGGCTGCGGTTTGCCCTCGCCGAACGGGAAGCCGGCGCTGAGCCAGTACATATTCGCCGCCGGAACGGTGAACGAGGCTTCACCCTTGGCGTCGGTGGTCAAGCGCTGCTCGCCCGAGGAGCCGCGGTATTTGACGGTGCCCTGCACGATGCTGAACGGCAGGTTGGCGACCGGCTTGCCGTCGAGGTGGAAGCGCACGCGGATCGGCTCGCCGACGCGCAGGTCGGACGGGTTGGTCAGCGGGATCATTTCCAGGCCTTCGCCGACCGGCTTCAGGGCCGTGTCGCTGAGCTTGTTGGCCGAGACGAAGGTCTCGTTGCGCGAGTGGACGGCGGTGGTCTGCACCTCGGTGGCGCCGGCGGGGATCGCCACCGCCGGGCTGCCGGCGGCGCCGCGGAAGCGCTTGGTCTCGCTGTTCAGCTTGTAGCTGCCCGTCAGGTTATTGTTGACGATCGCCAGGCGATAGGTGCCGTCCTTCGGCAGGCGCAGGTCCAGCGTGCTGCGGTACTTGCCGACCACGGC